>JBEVNG010000098.1:0-9749 GCA_040508235.1 Polyangiales bacterium
AGGCCACCGTCACCGCCAGCAGCGCGGATGCACTCATCGCTCGCGACGCCCCGCTCGTCCATCGCGCGAGGCGGCGTACAGGCCGAGGATGGCCGCGCCCCAGAGCGCGAAGATCAGCCACCAGGGCGCGGCCGGATGCGACCAGAGTACACGCAGGGGCGTGCCGAACAGCAGGAGCAGCAGCACGGCGATGCAGCTGGCGAGCGTGCGCGACGCGGTGGGACGCATGCCGCAGGCTACCGCGAGTCGCGCGTGCGCGACAGCAACGCGCGAGCCGTCACCAGCAGCGCGCGACCTCCAGGCCGTCGACCTGGGCGCGCATGCACGGCTTGCCCACGCTCTTCTCGACGAACGGCAGGTAGGCGCTGACGTTGGTGAACAGGATCGTCCAGTCGGCGCTCGCGCAGGTGCGCCCTCCCGCGGAGCGCGTGGGCACGATCGCCTGGTTGATCCCGTACAGCACGGGCGCGGACTTCTCCACGAACGCGGGTCCGCCCGAGTCGCCCTGGCATAGCTGCGCCTCGCCGGCCTTGCCGCTCAGCGTGCCGCGGCCGTTGTCGGTGACGCGCAGGGTCGCGCGGTTCGGCACGCCGCGCAGCGTGCCCGCGGCGCCGCTGGAGCCGCCCGAGCCGAAGCCGTAGAGATGCAGATCGACAGCGGACGCCATGCCCGCGTGGAGCACGAACCGGCGCTCCGGAGTCGCCCACGGCACCGCTTGCCCGAGGTCGACGATCGACACGTCGAGCGCCGTGTCGTTGCCCGAGCGCACCACCTGCGCCTGGAAGGTATGGCTCGCGCCGTCCTCCCACGTCGGTGCACTCACGCGCAGGCTGACCGCTCCGTCACGCGCGTAGCAGTGCGAGGCGGAGATCAGGTGACGGTCGGAGATGAACGCCGCGGTGCACAGCCCGCGACCGCCCATCGTCATCACGATGCCCTCCCACTGCTGCACGCAGCCTGCCCCCTCGACCGTCACGCCGCCGTTGACCTCGAGCACCGGGAACGCATCGCCGGCGGTCGTGGCTGGCGCCTCGAACGCGTACCTCTTCAAGGGACACGTCGTCATCGCGGTTCCCCCGTCGGGCGCGCCACCATCGTTCGTCGCCGCGGCGTCTGGCTTCGCCGTCGCGTCGGGCGCTGCATCCGCGCTCGCGTCCTGGACCTGCGCGTCGAGCTTGCCGATGCGCGCATCGGGTCGCACGGAGCCCGCGTCTTCCACTTGGTCGTCATCGCCCACCACCGGCGTCTCGTCGCCCTCCTCGGCGGAGCTCTCGTCGCGCGCCTCCAGCCGCGCCTCTCGCGCACACGCCGCCGACAACCACAGTCCCAAGACCAAGCTCACTCGCTTCATGCACGCCTCCGGCAGACGCATGGAGCGAGCCCGAGCGCAAACGGGGGGCGAGCTGCCCGCGAATGGAGCTCGTGGAGTAAACTTGGGCGCCAAGGCGAAGCGGGGTGCGAATGTTCGAGCGCGTAGGCAGCTTGTGGATGCTGGCCCTGCTCGGGGGCTGTACTTCGCGCGCGCCGGAGACGCCGGCATCGCCGCGTCCGGCGACATATTACGTGCAGAGCGGCAAGCTGTACGACCGCTGCGGGGAGGAGCTGGTGATGCGAGGCGTCAACCACCCGACCATGTACGAGGACCGCGCGGGGCACGCGATGGTGGAGATCGCGAAGACGGGAGCCAACGTGGTGCGGCTGTTCTGGTTCGGCGGGCATGGCATTCCGTTCACGGCGCTGGAGCCTGCGCTCGAGGCGGCGCTGGCGAGCAGCATGCTGCCGATGCTGGAGCTGCACGACTCGACGGGCCGCTGGGAGCTGGAGCGCCTCGTGGCGTGGTGGACGGAGCCAGCGACGCTGGCGCTGATCGCGCGCCACGAGCGCAACCTGCTCGTCAACATCGCGAACGAAGCCAGCGCACCCGATGACGCCGCGTTCGTCGAGGGATACCGACGCGCGATCCGCAGGCTGCGCGAGGCGGGCATCCGCGTGCCGCTGGTGATCGACGCCGGGCTGGTGGGGCGCGACTACGAGCAGCTGCTGCGCCATGGCGATGCGCTGCTGGCGGCGGATCCGCTGCACAACATCATCGTGTCCGCGCACCTCTACGACGCGCTCCCGCGCAGCGCGTATGCGAGCTTGTTCGCGCGCGCCCGCCGGCTGTCCGCGCCGTTCATCGTGGGGGAGTTCGCCAACCGGGTGCCGCCTGGATGTGGCGAGCTCATCGACTACGCCGCGCTGCTCGACGAGGCCCAGCGCGCGAACATCGGCTGGCTCGCGTGGTCGTGGGGCGACCGATACCTGCCCACGGTCTTCAACGCCGACTGCGATCAGTTCGACATGACCACGCGCTTTGCTTACGACTCGCTGTTCGGCTGGGGACATGAAGTGGCCGTGAGTCTTCCCGCGAGCATCCAGAACACGGCCAGGCGTCCGTACTCGCTGCGCCACGGCGGCGACTGCCGCTAGCTGAGGCGCGCGCAGCGGAGCGCAACGAGCAATTGCCTCGGTTCATACGCTCTGGCAGCGTGCCTCCACGCTCGGAATGAACGTTCATTCCGTTGCCGCGGAGAACGACCATGAGGTGGAACTCGGCTCGTCGAGCCAGCGTGCTGTGGGCCCTGTACACCGTGAGCGCCTGCGCGGAGTCCGCCTCGGACCGCATGCAGGAGGAGCAGCCGGCCAACGCGGACGATGACGGTCCGCGCGATGCGAGCCCACGACTCGACGCCTCCACCATCACGCCGCGCGCGGACGCGACCGTCAGACCTCCGGATGCGTCCCCTGTGCAGTCCGACGCGGGCGACGTCGCGGTCGACACGCTCGACGCCGGCGACGCAGTCGATGCCTCGATGCTCGACGCGGCCGTGCCCGCACCGGAGAAAGTGCTCGGCGTCACGGCGGACTTCCTCAACAAGACCCTTACCGTGTTCGACGTCGCCAAGCTCAAGCCCGGCGCCAAGCGCGCGGACGTGCAGGTCGCGAGCGTCGACCTGAGCAAGTTCACGCCGGGTCCGATGTCGTTCGGCATCTCGCCCGACGGCAAGCTCGCGATCGTCTCGATATCCCGAGGCTTCCTCGGCTCGTTCATCGACGTACCCGCCGGCGACGGAACGCTGGTGTTCGTCGATCTGCAGACCTACCAGGTCACCGGCGAGCTGTTCACCGGCAAGAGTCCGATGGGCGTCGCCTTCAGCCCGGACAGCAAGCGCGCGTTCGTCGGTCACTTCAGCGAGAACTACTTCGCCGTGGTCGACGTGGAGGAGCGCACCTTCACCAAGGTCAACACCGGTGCGGCCTACAACGAGGAGTTCGCGATCGACGACACCGGCAGCGTCGGTGCCCTGACCTACGGAGCCGCGGGCAACGTGAAGACCTTTGGCGTCGACGATCCAGCGGGCACGCTGGGGCAGACCAACGGCATCAGCGGCGATGCGGCGGGGGTGGCGTTCTTTCCCGGCACCAAGATCGCGTACCTGGTGCAGGCGCCCACCACGCTCACGTTCAACGTCGGCGGCCACAACCTGGTCGACGTGAGCGACCCCAAGATGCCCGTCAGCTCCGACGAAGTGCGGAGCAACAATCACCCCACCGTCTACCCGATCACGGCCGTCGCGGCGCGCAAGTCGGTGGCCTTCCCCTCGACCGCGAGCGGCAAGCTCTCGGTGGTCGAGATGAAGCTCGACGGCAAGGTCGCCAAGGAGTCGGCGCGCGTGGAGGTCGGTGCCGCCGCTTCGCTCGCGTATGGCGTGACCGCGACACCCGATGGTCGCGTGCTGGTGGTCAGCTCCGGCGAGCACTACCTCGGCGTCGCGAACCTGGAGACCGGCGAGGCGTACACGGTGCCGTGGGAAGTCGCGAAGTCCGGACCGACCGAAGTGAAGATCATCCCTCGATGATTCGCTGTGCCCCCCAACCTTCCCAAGCAGAGGAGCGTCCATGACTGAAGCGCGCGTGGAGATCTACGACATCATGGCCTGCAACGTGTACATGGACTTCGACCACTCGGCGCTGCAGAAGGAGCAGCACAAGTTCCTGGTCGCGTTCTATCCCACGGGCGGCGCCCCGATCCCGGAGCTGGTCACGTCGATCACGGCGCGCGGCCCCGGCGGCTACGAGGTCGCGATCGCCAACCAGGAGTTCACGGCCGCCAACCGCAACGGCTGGATCTACGACCGCACCACCAACAGCCACTGGTACATGGTCAACCTCGACACCGGCTTCATGAAGGAAGGCGAGTACACCATCGAGGTGCGCACGCACGACGGTCGCAACGTGCAGGCAGCGCGACGCCAGACCAACCGCAGCACGCAGCAGTTGGTGAGCGCATACACTCGCTCCAAGGACGCGATCACGTCGTCATGGTCGCCGAGCAAGCTGCAGCCGTTCCAGGGGTCGTCGCTCCGTAAGGTCCCGGTGACGTGGTCTTCGCTGAAGACGCAGGCCGACGTCGATGCGTACTACATCTTCCGTCTGTCCGAGGGACGCTCCGGCAAGGAGTTCAACACCCAGAAGCTAGTCTGGTGGGACAACATCTTTACGCAGCGCCTGTCGCAGCCGGAGGCGGGGCTCAACCGCGACAGTGTGGTGCTGGGCAGCGAGTTATCCGCAGGCAAGTCTTACGTGTACTTCGTGGAGGTCACGGACAGCAACGCGATGGGACGCACCAACATCTGCATCTTCCAGCCACATCAGGCGTTCACCACCTGAGCTAGACTCGCGCACCATGCCCGCTCGCTCCACCGCCTCCGCCACGATCACACCCGTGCCCAAGCGCGAGGCCATCCTTCGCGCCGCGTTGCTGGTGTTCGCGGAGCACGGCGTGCACTCCGTACCGGTGCCGGAGATCGCGGCGCGCGCGGGCGTGGGCACGGGCACCATCTACCGCTTCTTCGTCAGCAAGGAGGCGCTGATCAACGAGCTGTACCGCGAGCAGAAGCGCGCCTTCCGCGAGCGGGTACTGGAGAATTTCGATCGCAAGGCCGAGCCGCGTACGCTGTTCCGCGAGTACTGGAAGCGCCTGGTCGCGTTCGCGCGCGAGCAGCCGGAGGCGTTCCGCTTCCTCGAGCTGCAGGATCACCTGCCGCACCTCGACGCGGAGAGCCGCGCGCTGGAGTACCGCGTGCTCGGCCCCGTGGCGGATGCCTCGCGGCGCCTGCAGAAGCAGGGCATCTACCGCAAGGACCTGCGCGTGGAGGTGATCATGGCGCTGCACTGGGGCGCCTTCGTGAACCTGTTCAAGGCGGAGCGCGGCGGCTACCTCAAGCTCAAGCCCGCCGACATCGAAGCCGCGTGCGACGCGTGCTGGCGTATGTGCGCGGTCGAGTCGAAGTAGCCCTCACTCCGTGGCGAGCGACTCGACGGCGGCGCGCTCGCGTTCGCCCACCGTGCGCCACCAGGCGGTCGGCTCGTCGGCATGCGCCGGCTCGAACGGGCGCCCCAGCAGCGGCGTCAGCACCTTGGCTCCGCGCACCTTCGCCAGCGCGAGCAACGTCTCCGCGGGCTCGGCCCACGGATGCAGGCCCAGATCGAACGTGCCCCAGTGCACCGGCATCAGCGTGCCGCCGCCGAGCGCATCGAAGGCGCGCAGCGCATTCTCCGGACCGAGGTGAATGTCACCCCAAGCCGGGTGCCAGGCACCGATCTCCAGCATCGTGACGTCGAACGTCCCAAAGCGCTGGTGGATGGCCGAGAAGCCCGCGTGATAGCCGGTGTCGCCCGAGAAGAAGAGCCGATGCCGATCCGTCTCGATCACCCACGACGACCACAGCGTGTCGTTGCGATCCGTGAGGCTGCGTCCGGAGAAGTGCTGCGCGGGAACCGCGTGAAACATCACGCCGCCGACGCGCGCGCCCTCCCACCAGTCGAGCTCCGTGATCAGGGCCGGGTCGACGCCGAGCTTCTCCAGGTGGTGCCCCACGCCGAGTCCGGTAACGAACGGAACACGGCGCGCCGCCAGCTCGCGCGTCGAAGGGGCGCACAGGTGATCGAGGTGGTCGTGCGACACCAGCACCGCGTCGAGCTTGGGCAGCTGCGCGATGGTCGCGGGCACCTCGTGGAAGCGCTTGGGCCCGGCGAACGACACCGGCGACGAGCGCATGCCGAACACCGGATCGGTCAGCACGCGTAGCCCACCGGACTCCAGCAACATCGTGCTGTGACCGAGCCAGGTGAGGCGCAGATCCGACTGCACCGCGCGCGACCACGTGGCCAGCGGCGACTCGACGGGGATGGCGCCCGGTGGACGTCGCTTGCTGCCACCGAACAGGAAGTCCCCGAGGATACCCCAGCGTGAGACGTCCTCGATCTTCTTGAAGTCCGGGCGCACGCCGCTGGGGTTGTGAAAGCCGCCGTCCCCGTACTGCGTGGAGGCTCGCATACGTTCCAGGCGCAGACCGTTGTACCTCGTCATTTCGTCAGCGTGACACACGACGACCGTGCGCGCGCCGTGGACCTACCGGACGCGTGCGTGCGGAGATATCGTGCGTCCTGTGCCGCGGAGAACCGCGCGCTTCGAGCTGAGGAAACGTGGCTTCAACGATACTGACGTGGGGCAGCGTGGTGCTCGCGGTGGCGGCCTGCCTGGGCTGGCTACGCGAGCGCCGACGCGCCACGCGCCTGCAGCGGGCGGAGCTGGAGCACGACCTGGAGCGCAGGCTCTACAGCGAGGCGTTTCGCCAGGCTGAGCAGCCGCTGATGATCGGCACCCCGTCGTTCGAAATCATGTATGCGAACCCGGCCACGGAGCGCCTGTTCGGTTTCGACAGCGGGGAGCTCGATGGCCGACACGTGCACACGTTGGTGCCCGAGACCCCCGAGCTGGAGGCGCAATACGAGGACGCCATCCGGCGCCTGCCGGAGCTGGGCGTGATGCGCGCGGAGAGCGTGCGGCGCGCCAAGGATGGGACGATCATCCCCGTGGACATCAGCGTGGTCGCCCTGCGCGACAGCGCCGGCGCGATCGCGGCCTGGGTCACCAGCTACATGGACCTGCGCCCGGTGCGCGAGCAGCAAGCGCGCGTGCAGCAGCTCGCGACCGCGCTCGAGCAGAGCCCCGTCAGCACGCTGGTGATGGGCCCCGACCTGCGCATCGAGTACGCGAACAAGACCGCGCTCGAGGTCGCCGGCTACACGCGCGAGGAGCTGATCGGCACCAACGCGCGCTCGCTGCTCGCGCCCGAGGCGGAGGCACTGCAGCAACTCGATGCGGCCGTCGCCGCGCGCGCGGCATGGCGTGGCGAGCGGTTCGACACGCGCAAGGACGGCAGCACCTACCCGGTCGAGGCGGTGCTGTTTCCCGTGTTCGGGGCCGATGGCGGCCTGGCGCAGTTCGTGGGCATGGCGCGCGACATCTCGGTGCGGTACGGCGTGGAGGACGAGCTGGCGCGGCACCGCGACGAGCTGGAGGCGCGCATAAAGGCGCGCACCACGGAGCTGGCCGCGGCCAATGCATCGCTGGAAGACGCGGTGCGCTTCAACCAGGGACTCACCGACGGACTGCCCGGTTTCGTCGCCTACTGGGATCGCGACCGGCGTTGCCGCTTCTTGAACGAGGGCGCGCTCACGCCGCTGGGCGTCACGCGCGCGGTGGCGCTGGGCAAGACCATGCGCGAGATGATCGGCGAGGAGACGTATCGCCTGCGCGAGCCGCTGCTCGATCGCGCGTACGCCGGCGAGCGGCTGGAGTTCGAGCGCGAGGTCCGCCATGCGAACGCTCCGAGCCACTGGCAGCGCATGCACTACCTGCCCGACGTGACGCCCGAGGGTGAGGTGCGCGGGTTGACCGTGGTGGCGCTCGACATCACCGCGCTCAAGCGCGCCCAGCAGGAGCTGGAGCAGCGCAATGCCGAGCTCGGCGCGGCACGCGAGCAGGCCGAGGCGGGCAGCCGCGCCAAGAGCGCGTTCCTGTCGAACATGAGCCACGAGATCCGCACCCCGCTGAACGCGATCCTCGGGCTGGCGCGCATCGTGTCGCGCAGCATGCCGCAGGGTGCACAGCGTGATCAGCTCAGCAAGCTGACCAGCGCCGCCAACCACCTGCTGCTGGTGATCAACGACGTGCTCGACCTGTCGAAGATCGAGGCCGGCAAGATGGAGCTGGAGGAGCAGGACTTCACCCTGGACACGTTGTTGTCGAGCAGCCTGGAGCTGGTGGACGAGCCCGCACGCCACAAGGGCATCGAGCTGACGATGCACGTGGTGGGCGCACCGGCGCGGCTCCGCGGCGACACCACGCGCCTGCGCCAGGCGCTGGTGAACCTGCTGTCCAACGCGGTGAAGTTCACCGACCACGGCTTCGTGCGCCTGCGAGCGACCGTGCTGCAGGAAGCCGCGCGCCCGCTGGTGCGCTTCGAGGTCAGCGACTCGGGCGAGGGCATCCCCGCCGACGTGCAGCCGCGCATCTTCGAGCTGTTCTCGCAGGCGGACAACTCCACCACGCGCCGTCGCGGTGGCACCGGGCTTGGGCTCGCGCTGACGCGCCACCTGGTGCAGCTGATGCACGGACAGATCGGGTTCGAGAGCGAGCCCGGGGTAGGCAGCAAGTTCTGGTTCAGCGTGCCGCTCGCACGCGCGCAGCAGGACGTCGACGCGCCCCACGACTGGCAGCCGCCGGCGGACGCGGGCGTGCCGCGGCTGCTGGCCAGCGTGGCGCCGCGCAGCGATGCGAGCGAAGCGGAGAGCGCGCTGCGACGGGGCCATGCCGGGCAGCTCGTGCTGCTGGTCGAGGACAACGAGGTGAACCAGGAGGTGGCGGAGGCGCTGCTCCGCTACGCCGGGCTCGGTGTGGACATCGCCGACAACGGCGAGCGTGCGCTGGAGCTGGTGGCGACGCGCGCCTACGACGCCGTGCTGATGGACGTGCAGATGCCGCGCATGGACGGGCTCGATGCGACGCGGGCGATCCGCAAGCTGCACGGCGATGCGCTGCCGATCATCGCGATGACCGCCAACGCCTTCGCGGAGGAGCGTGCGGCGTGCATCGCGGCCGGCATGAACGATCACATCCCCAAGCCGTTCGATCCCGAGCTGCTCTATCGCTGCCTGATGCGCTGGTTGCCCGCACGCAATACGAGCCTCGCGCCTCCGCCAGCGCGCCCCGCCGACGAGCCTCGGCGGCGCTTGCAAGCGGTGGCGGGGCTCGACTACGCGAGCACGCTGGAGCGCTGGGGTGGTCTCGATGCGGTCACCACACGCGTGCTCGACAGCTTCGCGAAGCTGTACGAGCACGGCGTGCCCCAGCTCGTGGAGGCCGCACGCGCGGGCGATGACGAGACGCTGCAGCGAGAGTGTCACTCGCTGCGCGGCGCCTGCGCGGCGGTCGGCGCCCACGCGATCATCACGCACCTCGACGCGCTCGCGCAGGAGAGCGAGCCCACCCGCGCCGAGGCGCTGCACGCCGAGCTCATCACCCTCACGCGTGTGCTGCGCGACGCGCTCGCCTGAGTCACCCCGTTGGTCGTTGGTCGCGGCGCGACGCGCCAGCTACGAATCCTTCGTGGCCTGCGAACCCACGCGAGGTAGATCGATGCGAGTGCTCTTGCTCACGGGGCTGCTGCTGTTCGGCTGCGCTGACGACGGCGATGACGATGACGAGGGCGATGGCGATGGCGAGATGGCGACTCCGGCGCACGATGCCGCCGGCGGGGGGTCGCGTCCCGACGGCGGCGGCATCGTCTCGCTCGACGGTGGCCCGTGGTGGCTTCGCGAAGGCGGGTACATCTCCGTGCGCGAAGGCGGATGGTGGACGC
>JBEVNG010000491.1:0-9790 GCA_040508235.1 Polyangiales bacterium
CGCAAGCTCGGCGTCGGAGCGTGGCGGCAGGAAGCCGAGCGTGTCGCGGTAGTACGCGAGCACGCGTTCGTATTCGCTGGCGACGGTCTCGACGGCGTCGGGCGTGCCATCGAGATCGAGATCCGCGGTCGGCACCGCGTTGCGGCCAGTGCGCGCGAAGTGCACGCGGAAGCTCGGGCTGTCGAGGTGCTCCACCGCCACGCCCGGCTCGAACGTGGGCTGCGGCAGCCCGCCATCGCGCGTGTCCGGGCGCAACGCACTGCGCGCGGCACCGAGCTCCGCCGCGTCTGCGCAGCCAGCGAGCAGCAGCGCGAGCGCGCTCAGTCGACGAAGGCCCATCGGACCCGCAGGTTGCCGGCGCCCGACGGCTGCGTGATCGCGCCCGTGTCGTCGCAACGCTTCTGGTTGTCGGGCGGGTAGTACGACAGCACCTCGAGCTTCACGTGGCGGCCGCTCTGCAGCGCCAGCACGTAGACGTTGTGCGTCATCTGCAGGCACGAGGTGTAGGACCAGAAGCTCGACAGCGCGGTCACCGGCGCGCCGATGCCCACGTCCGCGACGTACTCGCAGCTCTCCGTGTAGTACGCCTCGCTGCGGTACGGGAGGTCGGCCGGGATCGCGCTCAGGCCCGCGAACGTGGTGCCCGCGGCGGTGCGGCCGACGCGCACGTCACCCGGTCCACCCACGCCGCCGTTGGTGCGGAACACGTAGCGGCGGAACGCGATGTCCCAGTCGAGCGAGCTGAACGCGACCTCGTCGCCGATCTCGACCTTCTGCAGGCCGCTGGCGGTGAAGCGCGCGTAGGTGAAGCTCTGGTTGGTCATCAGGCCGCCGGCGGCGGCGTCGATGAAGGTCACGAACTCGCCGGCCGTGGTGCCTTCCTCGCGCACCGGGCCCGTCGAAGGCGCCTCGAACAACATCAAGCGCGCGAACTGCTCGTCGACACACGGCACCTCGCGCAGCGCGGCGTCGCTGGTGCTCGCGTCGGCGGCGCGCGCGTCGATCGCGGGCGTGGACGAGTCGAGCGGCGGCACGCCGGCGTCGATGATCTGCGCGGGCGGCGCGTCGGTCGACGTATCCGCCGCGGCGTCGGCGAGCGGCGAGTCGGGGCCGTCGCCTCCGTCGTCGGAGCAAGCGAGGAGGAGCAGGGCAGGTACAAGCAAGACGGCGGACCGGCGCATGCACCTCTCTTAGATCGTATGAAAATGAGAGTCAAACTCATGTTATGCGCCCACGAGCGCAAAGCGATGGGTTATCTCTGCGGACGATGCGCCCCCCGCTCCGCTCCCTGCCCCTGCTGCTCGCGTTGCTCGTGCTGCACGACGTCCCCGCCGAGGCTCGCTCGCTCGCTCCCGACTCGCTGCGCTCGTACCGCGATGGCGCGCGCGTGGTCTCCTTCACGCGCACGCACGAATACCGCGGCGCACTGCAGCGGCTGGAGCTGCGCGCGGGCGAGCGACGCTGGACGGCATGGGTGGGACGCGACGCGGTGATCAGCACGCACGATGCGCGCGCACTGCGCGGTGTGACCGTGGTGCGCACGCTGAGTCCGGAGCTCGGTCTGCACGTGGTGCGCGGTCGCGAGGGCGAGGACGGCGCCGCACTCGCCGCTCGCTTGAGCGCGCGCGGACTGCACGTGGTGCCCGATCTCTATCGCGCGCGCCGCACGGCCTCGATCGCGATCCCACCAAGCGATCCGCGCTACGGCGGGCAGTGGTACCTCGCGCAGCTGGGCGTCGAGCAAGCCTGGCGCTGGACCACGGGCTCCTCGGCGATCAAGGTCGCGGTCGTCGACAACGGCTTCGACTTCGCGCACCCGGAGCTGGCGACGCAGTTCGTCGGCCAGTTCGACGCCATCGACGGCGACAACGACGCGCGCTTCATCCCCGGCCTGCAGGGCAACGAGCACGGTACCGCATGCGCCGGCCTGATCGCGGCGGTCACCGACAACGGCCTCGGCATCGCCGGCGCGTGCCCCGAGTGCAAGCTCGCGGGTGTGCGCCTGATCGGCGACGGAACGCAGCTGACGCCGCTGAGCGCGGACATCGCGTCGTTCGAGTACGCCTTCACGATCGATGCCGCGGTGGTCTCCAACAGCTGGGGCTACGTCGATCCGGGACCCGTGGAGCAGCCGCTCGCGCAGGCGGTCACGCGGCTCACGCAGCAGGGCTACGGCGGACGCGGCGCGCTGGTGGTGTTCGCGGCGGGCAACGAGAACCGCCCGATCGAGGACGACGAGCTCCTGGCGTTTCCGGGGGTGCTCGCGGTCAGCGCGCTCAACCGCTACGACGAAGCGACGCCGTTCGTGAACCAGGGCAACGCGATCGACATCAGCGCGCACGCCGGCACGCTCACCACCGACATCGCCGGCGCGGAGGGCGCCTCGCGCACCGACTACACGGACACGTTCGGCGGCACCTCGTCCGCCTGTCCGGTGGTCGCGGGCATCGCGGGTCTGCTGCGCAGCGCCGCCCCCGAGGCGCGGGCCGAGCGTGTGCTCGAGGTGATCGTGCAGAGCGCGCGCCGTGCGCATTACGCCGCCGCACCCGCGGGACTGCACGACAAGGTGTACGGCCATGGCATCCTCGATCCGGTCGCCGCGCTGCGCATGCTGGCGCCCGCGAGCGAGCCCGTCGATGCGGGTGCGCCCATCGTCGATGCTGGCGCGGATGCTGGCGGCGATCCGGGAGTGGACGCGCAGGTCGATGCCGCGAGCGCGGACCCCGAGCGAGATGCGGCGGCGCCTCCAGCGGATGCGGGTGCGCCGACGCAGGCGTCGTCCGACGGCTGCGCGCTGGCGTCGCGCTCCGGATCGCCGCTCGGGCTGCTGATGATTCTGGCGTGTCTCCGCGCGCTTCGCGCTCCACGCTTGCGCGCTCCACGAGCCGCCGGTAAGGTCTGAGCTCCGATGACCTTCGCGCGTCGCTACTTTACGTGGTTCAGCTATTCGCTCTTCGCAGAGCGATCGGCGGCACCACTGTACTGACGCGAACAGTCCAGTCCTCGTAACGGAAGCCCCCGATCGCCCAGCGGTCGGGGGTTTTTGCATTTGGAGTCGACGATGCTCGAACAGCAGCCAGCAGGGGAAGAGCCCCTCCCAAGTCCATCCGAACTACGACGAGAGCTGCCCGCGAGCGCCGCCCAGCTCGACGTCGTGCAGCGCGCCCGCGCGGGCATCCGCGACATCCTGCACGGGCGCGACGAGCGCCTGCTGGTGGTGGTCGGTCCCTGCTCGATCCACGACCTCGACGCCGCGCGCGAGTACGCGCATGCCCTGCGCGCGCTGCGTGCGCGCCACCAGGGGGAGCTGCTGATCGTGATGCGCTCGTACTTCGAGAAGCCGCGCACGCGCGTGGGCTGGAAGGGCCTGCTGAACGACCCGCACCTCGACGGAAGCTGCGACGTGGCGTCCGGCCTGCGCACGTCGCGCGCGCTGCTGCTGGAGCTCGCCGCGCTCGGCGTGCCTACCGCGATCGAGGCGCTCGACCCGCTCGCGCCGCGTTACTTCGCGGAGCTGATCGCGTGGAGCGCGATCGGAGCGCGCACCACCGAGAGCCAGACGCACCGCGAGCTGGCGTCGGGACTCGGCATGCCCGTGGGCTTCAAGAACGGCACGGACGGTGGCGTCGGCATCGCGATCCACGCCATCGCCGCGGCCGCGCGCCCGCATGCGCTGCTCGGCATCGGCGACGACGGTCGAACGTGCGTGCTGCGAACGCCGGGCAACCCGCATGCGCACGTGGTGCTGCGCGGCGGCGCGAGCGGTCCCAACTACGCGCGGGCCGACGTCGCGCTGGCGGCGGCGCAACTGCACGCGGCCGGGCTGCCCGCGCGCGTGATGATCGACTGCAGCCACGACAACGCCGAGCGGGATCACGACAACCAGGTGCGCGTCGTCGACAGCCTGGCCGAGCAAGTCGCGCACGGCAGCGACGCGATCCTGGGCGCGATGATCGAGAGCCACCTGGTGGCCGGCAAGCAGGCGCGCGCGCAGGTCTACGGCCAGAGCATCACGGACGCGTGCGTCGATCTCGCGACCACCGCGCGCATGCTGGAGACGCTCGCGCATGCGGTGCGTGCGCGCAGGCGCCCGCACGTGCGCGCGCCGTCGCAGGAGGCGCTGTGCACGTGAGCCGCAGATTTTCTTGCACCCCAACATCGTGATCCCAAGTGAGCGCCTGGGCTAGTAGGGTTTCGTCATGCCCGCGACGATGATGCAGGAGTGCCTGCATGGGGTTTTGCTCGAGGTCCACAATCAGTTCCCGCCGAGCGACGAAGAGTGGGAGCGCTTGCTGGCGCTGGTGAGCGCGAGCCTGGAGAAGGCGGCCTCGTGCCTGGTGTTCAGTCGCGGACCGGGACCTAGCGCGACGCAGCGCAAGCGACTCGCCGCGATGCTGACGGGGCGCAAGTATCCGACCGCCGTGCTGACGGACTCGATCGTCGCGCGCGGCGCGGTCACGGCGCTGAGCTGGGTCGGGCACTCGATCCGGGCGTTCGC
Organism: Polyangiales bacterium; assembly: GCA_040508235.1. GTDB lineage: Bacteria > Myxococcota_A > Polyangia > Polyangiales > DASUME01 > DASUME01. The sequence goes on from JBEVNG010000491.1 coordinate 4,499, forward strand.
CACCAACGATGTGCTGCGGGCGATGGACATGCTGCCGGTCAGCGTCGCGCACCGTCGTGATGTGTTGGTCCGTCTCGTGCAGATGATGCACGAGCTGGAGGGCAAGGAAGCGCCCGCGAAGCTGGTCGACTTCGACCTGCCGGCGCTCGCGCGCTTCGTCTCCGACCGCAGCCTCGGCGTCCGCAGCTAGCGCCCTAGCTCGCGCGGGTCGTCTCGACGTGCGATTGGTGCGCGGGCTCTCACGTAGGTGAGTTCCGACTTGGTGGGAGGTTGTGGCGCGCGGTAAGCCGGCTCAACGGACCGTAGTGACTCGCGAATTGGATTTTTCTCGCCTGGATGTACGAGGCGCGTTGGTTCGGTTCCCGACATTGCGGCCCGCGGAGTCCCCCGACGATGCGAGCAGTCTGGATGTTGCTTTGGGTAGGCGCGCTGAGCGGCTGTGAGCCGTTCGCCGCCGATCCCAACGGCCCGACGCAGGTGGAGCTGACCGGCGACCTGACCACCGCGCAGGTGGTCGCGGTGCACAACGCCGTGCTCGAAGTGAACATGGCCGTGGGGCGCGAGGTGTTCATCGTGCGTGGAGATCACTTCGGTCGCCGCGGGCGCGTCACCATCAACGCGGCGCGAGCGCCCAAGGGCTACGACGCCTACACGCACATGTACCCGTCACGCGCGGAGATCAACCTCGGCGCGACCGATGATCAGAACATGGTGGTGCACGAGCTGATCCACGTGATCCTCGGCGGCGAGCACGCCCACTCGCAGGATCCCGCGGACGTGTTCTTCCCGCGCGTGCGCGACAGCCAGACGATCACCACGCCCACCGTGATCCGCATGCAGCTGCAGCAGGGCATGACGCCCGAGCCCTGACCCACTCAGGGATCGAGGCAGCAGACCACGGACTCCTTGCCGCCGCTCAGGCTCCACTGGGCCTGCTTCTCGTCGCACTTGGGGTAGTCGGCGCCGTTGCTGTACTTCACCGTGCCTCCCGCGGCCTGGCACTCCTCGGGCGTGCACATGGCAGCGTGCTTGACGGACACGCCGTGCGAGTGCGCCTCGCACTCGTTGCCGTAGGTGCGGCTGTCGCAGCCACAGACCGGCATGTAGATCCGCGTACAGGCCTTGGTGATCGGCTTGCAACGGCCGCCCTTGTCGGTCGCGCCGCAGAGCTCGTCGCCTCCGTAGTCGCAGAACTCGTCGGCGCCGCACTGCACGCCGCCGCGCGTGCCGCAGGCTCCCGCCGTGGGCGTGCTGGGCTGCGTGGTCTCGCCGCCGCTGTCGGGCTGTGGTGTTCCCTGGTCGACGGGCGCGGTGGTGGCGCCGGTGTTCTTGGAGTCCTTGGAGCAGCCCGCGTAGAGCGCGAGGCAGGCGAGGGCGACGAGTGCGGTTCTCATCCGCTTGATGTGCCACACGACGTGCGCTCCGGCTCGCGCGTGGCGGTGGCGTCGGGCCGGGTCAGCGACGCGGCCACGAACGCGAGCAGCGCGAGCACGCCACCCAAGGTCGTCACGTGCAGCGCACCAAGCGTGTCCACGACGCGGCCTCCAACGAACGCGCCGCTCGCGATCGCCAGGTTGAACACGGACGCGGAGAGCGCGGTCGCGGGCTCCACGGCGCGCGGCGACGCGTGGTGGATCCAGGCCTGTACGCTGACGCCCACCGCGCCGTAGCTCACGCCCCACCAGGCCATGATCGCGAGCGCGCCGAGCTCGCTGGTGGCGACCGCGGGCAGCGCGAACATCGCGAGCGCGAGCAGCAGCGCTACGCCCTGCATGACGCGTCGTACGGCGTGCGTGGTGAGCGCACCCGCGAGGAAGTTCCCCGCGACTCCGGTCACGCCGTAGACGAGCAGCAGCTTGCCGAGCTCGCCCTCCGCAATTCCCGCGGACGCCTGCAGCACCGGGCTGACGAAGGTGTACGCGGCGAAGTGACCGACCACGATCAGCGCGGTGATCAGCAGACCCGCGCGCACGCCCGGGTTGCGCGTGGACTCCGCGAGCGCGGCGGGGGAGGTCGCACGCGAGCCCGGCAGCGGAGGCAGCACGCGCACCAGCCACACGCCGATCAGCGCCGCGCCCAGCGCGCTGATGCCGAACGCCGCGCGCCAGCCCCAGGCATCCCCGATCAGCGCGCTCGCGGGCACGCCGACGATCGTCGCCACCGACACGCCACCGAAGATGAGCGAGGTCGCACGCGCGCTCTCGGGGCCAGTCACCAGACGTCCGCCGATCCCCGCCGCCATCGCCCACGAGCCGCCGATGCTGACGCCCGCCAGCACGCGCGCCGCGAACAACACCGCGAAGCTCGGCGCCAGCGCGCACAGCGCGTTGCTGAGCGCGAGCACCCCGAGCAAGACGCCGAGCAGCGTACGCCGGTCGACGCGCCAGGCGGCGATCGGCAACGTGGGCGCGGCGACGGCGGCGATCAGCCCGGGCGCCGTGAGCGTGGTGCCCGCGACGCCGACCGACACACTCAGATCCTTGGACAACGCGCCGAGCAGACTGACGGGCAGCATCTCGCTGGTGACCAGGACGAAGATGGCGACCGCGGTGACGACGACGGCGGCCCAGTGACGCTCTGCCATGCGTCGCCAAGCTACCACGCACCTTTCTGAGGGTCCGCGCGCGAGGGATGAGAAAGTTCCCGGGATGGAACACACGCTGCGGTGGGTCGATCGTTCGTGGGTGCGCGCGTTGACGCTGGTTCTGCCGGCCGTGGTCGCTTGCCGAGGGGCCCCGCACGGGGAGGTCGCACCCCCGCCCGCGCCCGCGCCGCCACCGCCGCCGCCCGATCCCAGCGTGCGCGCCTGTGCGCAGCACATCGAGCCCACGCCGCCGTCGCCTTATCCGACCTGGAGCACGAGCTGCGAGATGCCGGCATTGCCTGACGCCTATCCGCTCCCGCGACCGGCGGCGGATCGACCGTGGCAGCCCGCCAAGGGCGCGGCGACTGGACCACTGAAGGTCAACGCACCCAAGAACATCATGAAGCTGCTCGATGCGCTCAAGGCGTACGTGGCGCCGACCTTCGACCCTTACTTGATCGATCCCACCAACGCGGACAAGCGCCCGGACAAGCAGGGCTGGCGCATGATGCCGTGGGTCGGCGAGCTCGACTGCAAGCTCGGTGCGAGCGGTCGTGATGCCAGCGCGGGCACCAGCACCGGCCAGCTGATCCCACGCGGCACGCTGCCGGGCCAGCGTGCGAGCGCGGACGGCGATCTGCAGAACCACAGCATCACCTGGTACGACCCGTGGGCGGCGTACGCGCTGTCCTCGGTGTTCGGCGTGGGCAAGCCAGGCGCCGGAAACCCGGCCAACGAGCAGATGGTCGATGGCAGCGTGCTGGTGAAGATCGCGGTCCTGACACCTTACGCAGACGGCTCCGAGTGGCCGACCGCGGAAGGTGCACCGGTCTGGCCCGTCTACAGACCGCCGGTCGGACCGGACGCGGAAGCGTGTCCTGCACCGGCCACGTCGTTCCAGCTGCTGTCGACGCGCGTTCTGCAGTTCGACATCATCGTCAAGTCTGCATACTACGCACCCGAGACGGAGTGGGTGTTCGCCACCTGGCTCTACGATCCAGACGCCAAGGGCGACAAGCCGCTCGACAAGTTCACCGCGCTCGGCGCGATGTGGGGCAACGACCCCGGCATCGGTCAGAAGGACCTGTGCACACCGAGCACGCCGCTCAAGCAGAGCTGGATCAACCCCAAGGCACCTCTGTACGGCTACCAGCAGCTCGGCTGGGGTTGCCGCCTGGCGGGACCTATCGACGTCGCGCGCAGGCCCGTGACGTTCGACGACGGCAGCACCTGCGCGACCGCGCGCGTGTCGTCGTGCATGAGCTGCCACGGCAGCTCCGAGCTCGTGCACGACGGCGCACCCGAGGGCACGGAGTCCGCGACCATGTATCCGCTCACCACCGGCTACGACAAGGCGTTCACGCTGGCGATGCCCGGCTCGCCGCAGTGGTCGCAGTGGTTTCAGTCGCGCAAGCCCACCGATCCGCAGGGCGATCAGCAGGGCACCCACAAGACGCTCTACACCGCGTTCGACTACGACATGATCTTCATCATGTCGGTGCCGATCTCGCGCGCGGCGCACGGCAGCAGCGCGATGGCGGAGCAAGCGCGCAAGGTGGGCCTCGGCCTGCGCGACGCGCGCAAGGCGGTACCCTGGACGGCGCTGACCGCACCCCTGGCCGCGTCCGCGAACACCCCGGCCAAGCCGCCGGCCGGCTGCGACTGCAGCTGCCTGCCCCCGAACCGGAGGCCCAAGGGCCGAAAACCGTAGCGCGTACCGCGGCGCAGATTCCTGACTTGGCGCTGGCGGATGACACCCTGATCGCTGGACAATGCTCAGTGTTCGTCGGTTCGTACAGGGGGCCGGTAGGTGGGCGCGGAACGACCTGAGTACGACGCGGACGATGCCGCCGAGCGCTTCGAGCTCAAGCTGGGCGCCAATGCGAAGTACAGGCTCGCGGATCGACTCGGCGCGGGCGGCATGGGCGTGGTGTACGAGGCGCTCGACGTCGAGCGCGGCGTGCGCGTCGCGCTCAAGACGCTGCACACCACGAACGCGCAGAACCTGTACCGCTTCAAGCAGGAGTTCCGCTCGCTCGCGCAGATCGTGCATCCGCGCCTGGTGCGCCTGTACGAGCTGATCGCGGACGGCGAGCGCTGGTACTTCTCGATGGAGCTGATCGAGGACGGCGTCGGGCTGATGGAGTGGCTGCACCGCGACGAGCCGAGCCGCCACACGCTGGAGCAGGCGGAGACGGTCGACTCGCGGCCACCGCCGCCATCGCCACCCGTGCGCGAGGCGACGCCGACGCGTGTCGACTCCGACCGGCGTCGCTCGCTGCGTGCGTCGTTGCCCACTCCGGAGCCGGAGCGTGTGTCGGTGCTCCCGCCGCCTGCCTCGCCGCCCTCGTACGACAAGCTGCGCCGCACCTTCGCGCAGCTCGCCGAGGGCGTGCACGTGCTGCACTCGGCCGGCAAGCTGCACCGCGACCTGAAGCCCGAGAACGTGTTCGTGCGTGGCGCGAGCGGCGACGTGGTGCTGCTCGACTTCGGCCTGGTGGCGGCGCTCGATGGTCCGACCGCGGTGGCGCGCAGCTCCACGGCCTGGCCGCTCGCGCTGCACGACGAGCTGGACGAAGACGATGAGCTGGACGGCGCCGCGTACCACGCGACGCAGGCGGGGCTGATCGCCGGCACGTTCGCGTACATGGCGCCCGAGCAGGCGCTGGCGCAGCCGCTGACCGCCGCCGCCGACTGGTACGCGGTGG
>JBEVNG010000504.1:0-9323 GCA_040508235.1 Polyangiales bacterium
ATCCACATCTCGGAGCTCTCGCACGAGAACGTGGACGACCCGAGCAAGGTCGTGAAGGAAGGCGACATCATCAAGGCGGAGATCATCGCCATCGACCCCGAGGAACGCCGCATCGCGCTCTCGCTGAAGAGTGCCGCGCAGCGTGAGGAGACGGTCGAAGCGCTGAAGTACGTCGCCGAAGCCAACAAGGAATCGGCCAAGACCGCCGGTCCCTCGGGCCGCGCCGGCGCCACGCTTGGCGACTTGTTCAAGGACAAGCTCGCGGGCATCCAGGGCGAGAAGAAGTAAGGTCTTCAGACCTGACTGCAGACGGGCCGACTCTCCACGCGAGAGCCGGCCCGTTGTCTTTTGCGCGGCGCGCGTCGATAATCGCGCATGCGCTTACGACGTCTTGGCCCACTGTTCATGCTCGCCTCGGTCGCGTGCGGTGACGAAGAAGCGCCCGCGACGGAAGTGCGCGACGCCAGCGTGCGTCGCGATGCCGAGGCCGCGCAGACCCCCGATGCCGGGCGCGAGCTCGACGCGCGTGTGCAACCGCCGCGCGACGCCGCGCACGACAGCGCGGAGCGAGAAGTCGACGCGAGCGTCGTCGACGCGGGCGAGCGAGTGAGTGGACTGCTCTGCGAGCCCGGGCGCGCGCGGGTCAGCGTCGACGGCGCGCCGCCTCGCAGCTTCCAGATCGGCTACGGCGTGCCGCTGCCGTTGAACGGCATCGACGGCTCGGGCCAGGGCACCGCGCTCGACTTCAAGTCCCTGCTCGCCTACTGGGTGCAGCCGATGCCGGACGCGACGATCGACGGTCCCGCCACGGCCAGCCTGATCGCACTCGATGCGACGCGCGAGGGCCCGGGCGAGCTGCTCTGCTCCGGGGCCGGCTCGGGCTGGGTCACCGCGAGACCCGGCGCGCAGGCGGAGGTCGTACTCCATGACGTCGCCTCGCTCGGCGCCTGTGCCAACGGCACGCCGCTGCCAGGGTCGATCACGCTCTGCACCGGCTTCGACTGCGACCTGCAGGGCACACTCGGCGGCAACGAGGTCTGGGCGGGCTACGGCGGGCTGCTCGGCAACGACCACCTCGGTACGATGAGCTTCAGCGCCTCGTCCGAGCGATCGGCCGACGTCTGGACGGTGATCTACGCCGACTACGACGAGGACAAACAGAACCCGTTTCCGTGGGCCCTGCTGCACATGTCGTCGCAGAGCCCGTATCCCGGCGCCTTCGTCTGCGCGCGCAAGGTCGTCGCCAGCTCGGACCTGATCATCGACACCTCGCTGACGCTGAGCGACTTCACGTTGCTCGGCACCTGCCCCACCGACGGCACGCGGACAGTGCGCGCGTGCATGCTCGGCCAGCCGCGCAACCCGTGATCAGAAGTTGACGTTGACGCCGAGCAGCGCGCTGTGGCTGCTGGGGCTGCCCTCCAGGCGGTTGGCGTTGCTGGTGAAGAGCTTCTGGTTGGGGATGTTGAAGAAGCGGTACTTCAGCGTCAGGTCGACGCGATCGGTGAGCCGGCGACGGATGCCGGCTTGTGCGTTCCAGGCGAACGGCGTCGGGTTGTCGACCTGGAAGGCGGGGCTCTCGGAGTCCTCCAGCCGCCACTTCCAGGAGTAGACGCGCACCAGGCCCACGCCGCCGCCGGCCTGCACCGCCCACGGCGTGCGCGCGTTGCCGCCGATGTCGATCAGCGCGTTGAACATCACCTCGAACAGGTGCGACGTGCCGCTTGGATCGTCGTACGTGCCGAGCGCCGGGTTGGAGGCATCCACCGTCACGCTGTTGGCGCGCAGGTCGACCGCGCCCAAGTGCGCGTACGTGTTGGTGAGCTCCAGCTCGCTGCGCAGCAAACCCCAGTCGTAGCCAACCACGCCCGAGACCTCCGAGCCGACGTCGTGCGAGGCGGTGAGCGCGTCGTTGGCCCGGCCCTGGCTCGGGTTCACCAGGGCCTGCGCGTCGTACGTCGTGTCGGCGAGCTTCACGATGCCCGCCGTCAGCCCGAGGTACCAGTGATCGCGATCGAGCTCGAACGCCTGCTCCGGCACGCTCGAGCCGTACCCGCCGCTGGCGCTCGCGGTGGTCGGCGACCAGCCGAGGCTCACGCTGAACGTGCGCGGCGCACCGGGCGACAAGCCGGTGCCGGTCGCGTTCGGGATCCAGTAGCGCTCGTCGGTGATGTTGGAGAGGTTGGCGGTCAGCTGCACCTCGCCGCGATCGACCGGCGTGGTGTAGCCGGCGCCGACGTCTCCGGTGGTGATCTCCTTGAACACGAACGTGTTGGTGGCCTGGCCGTACGAGCGGCCCGAGTGGCGCACGCCGCCGAACAGGCGCAAGCCCGGGATCGCATCGGGCGCGTACTGCAAGAACGCCGAAGCCTGGAAGCCGGTGGTGCCCGGCACCTTCTTGCCGACCAGCTTGGGATCGGCGGCCTTGGTCTGCTTGGCATCGAGCAACGCCGTCGACACGCTCACGAGCAGCTCGCGCGTCGGCTCGAACTTCGCGTCGAGCTCCAGGCCCTGGAAGCGTCGCTGTCCGTTGCGCACCCAGCGTCCGAGCATCTCGCCGGCCGCCGGCATGGTCAGGAACTCCGACGGTACCTGCGTGCGAAAGCCCGCCACGGTCGCGTTCCACACGCCGCGCTGCACCTTCACGCCGGCCTCGTACTGCTGGCTGCGCAGCGGGCCGAAGGTGTCGCCGAAGTTCACCGCGTTCGAGGGGGCCTGCAGGCCGCGCTCCAGCGCCTGCACGTACGAGGCATACGCGCGCGCGCCCTCCGCGAGGTTGTAGCTGAGCGCGACCGCCGGCGTGACGGCGCCCTCCGTGTACCGGGTGTCGGCCTGCACCGGCTCGTCGTTGGTCTCCTTGTAGTTCGTGTAGCGAAGCCCAAGCAGCAGCTCGGCATCGCGCCACTTGAGCGTGTCGCTGAGGAACAGCGCGCGCTGGCGGATCTCCTGGTAGCGATACCACTGCGGCGGCCGCTGGAACGCGAGCGCCGACGGGTTGTTGCCCCAGTCCGGCACCGCACCGCCCTCGTACAGGTTGCCGTTGAGCCCGAAGTTGAACGACGTCGTCGGCAGGCCGCGCGCCGTGTAGGGCTGGTAGTCGTAGTCGAAGTCGACGCCGAGGTAGTCGAAGCCGCCGACCACCTGATGCTCGATAGGCCCAGTGTGGAACGTGCCGTCCACCGAGGCCTGGAACACGTTGTAGAAGAACAGACGGTTCTGGTTGAGGATGCCGGACTGGTAGTTGCCCGCGTTGTTCGTGATCTGGATCGTGTTGCCGGGGAAGCGCTCGTCGAGCACCGAGCGTCGGTACGCGGCGGTCGCATGCCACGTGGGCGTGATCTGGTAGTTCAGCCGGCCGGTGATCTGCAGCAGGTCGTTCCACTTGGTGGTCGACGCGGAGCCGAGGTTCAGCTTGCCGCTGACCGGCTTCAAGCTGGTCACCATCGGCCCGAGCGAGATGCTGTTGGACTGCCTGGCCTGCCAGGTGCGCTGGTAGATCGTGTCCGCGCTCCAGGTCAGGTTCTTCGCGATCTGACCCTGCAGCCAGAGCGTGACGAAGTCGTTCTTGTTCTCCGCGCCGTTGTAGAGCGTGCCCTCTTCGTGCACGGCGTTGACGCGGAAGCCGACCGTCGAGCCCTCGCGCAGCGGACCACCGACGTCGAGGTGCGCGCGCCACAGGTTGGAGGAGCGAACACTCAGGTTGGTGCGAACCTGAAGCTCCCGGGTGGGCTTCTTGGAGATGAAGTTCACGATGCCGGACGGCGACGCGTAGCCGTACAGGAAGCCGCCCGCGCCCTTGAGCACCTGGATCTCCTCCAGCGCCTCGATCGGGTGATCCTGGAACCAGTACGGGAACGCCAGCCCGTCGAACTTGTAGCCGTTGGTGCGATCGACCGGCAGGCCGCGGATGTTGAACGTGTTGCCCGACGCGACGCCCGAGTTGTTGGAGCGGATCGACGAGTCGTAGCCGAGGGCGCCGTCGATGGTGGTCGCGGCCACGCGCGTGATCTGCTCGGCGTCGGCCTGTCCCACGGAGAAGGGCGTCTCCAGGATCGAGCGCGTGCCGAGCGGTCCCATCTCGACGCGATTCTCCCGCGTGGCGGTGATCGTGATCTTGCCGAGCTCCTCGCCGGACTCGGCTTCGTCTTCGCTAGCTAGCGGCTCGGGCGCGGTCGGCTCGGGCGCGGCGGGCTGCGCAGCTCCCTCGGTGGGTGGCGCCGCGGCAGGCGGCTCTTCCACTGCTGGTGGTGGCTCCGCAGCAGGTGTCTGCGGAACGGGTGTGGCTGCGTCAGCAGGCGGCTCTTGCGCGAACGCATGCTGCTCCGTGTGCACGACACTGGTGAGGGAGAAGAGGGACGCTGCCCAGGCGATCCGCCTGGTTCGCAAAGCGATGTTGGTCATGGACTCCGTCCGCCCGAGAGACTGCCGGGGCAATCTTTGAGGCGGATTTGTCCATGGTCAAGGACGACGGTCTACTTTGCAGGACGAGTCGTCTACTGGATGTTGGTCTGCACGCTGGCGTTCATCGGCTTTTCCTTGAGCAGCGACTCCCAGCGCGTGTCGCCCTCGAGGTAGACCTTCTGGAACGCGAGCGCCATCTGTCCCGACGCGCCGCGGCCCGCCTGCGTGGGGCCAAACCAGTTGAAGTGCGTGGCGCCCGAGACGGTGACCAACATCTTGGGCGTGCTGTTCGGGATCTGTCCGTACGCGCTCTGCGCCATGTTGCAGGGCGCGGTCGTGTCGGAGCTGCCGCAGAGCAGCAGCGTCGGCACCTGCACGCCGCCGCCCTGTCCACCCCACGGGGCGAGGCCGACGCTCGTGCGCAGCGTCGCGTCCTTGCCCGATGCGATCGTGGTGCCGCCGCCGCCCATCGAGTAGCCCGACGTGCCGTAGCGACCCGCGAGCTTGCCCTCCAGCTTGCTGCCGCTCTTGGTCTGCTCCTTCTTGAGGTCCGCGATCGCCGCCAGCAGCTTGGTCGCGCGCGTGGCCGGATCATCGAGGCCGGTGGTGGTCGTGATCACCGTGACGATGCCGTGCGAGGCGTACATCGGGCCCCAGTCCGTCATCTCCGGTCCGGTGTTGGTGAAGCCGCCGCACAGCGCGATCGCCGCGAACGGCGGCTCGGCGTCGGTTGGGTAGTGCACGGTGCCGGTCGAGATCGTGAAAGTCGCGGTCTTGAACGGACCTGCGGCCGCAGTCAGCGCCTTGGGCGCGTCGCCGTGGCACAGGCAGTCGCCATCCTCGCAGCACTCGCCGGCGAGCGGCGTCTCGGTGCTGCCGGCGTCCTGGCTCGCGTCCGCGACGGTGGCATCGCGAACGCGCGCGTCCGCGATCACGTCGCCGGCATCGCTCGGCGTGCTCGGCTCGGCGTCCTTCGGGGGCGCGGCATCACGTCGTACGGCTGCATCGCGCCGCACGGCCGCATCGACGCGCTCGGTCGGCTCGCCGTCGTCGCCGCCTTCATCCGTCGGCTCGGCTTCGTCTTCCGTGTCGTCGGTGACGGGCGAGGGATCCGTCTCGCTGCTCGCGCAGCCGAGCGCGCCGACCAAGCCAAGCGCAAGATACGAACGTAACCATACAGACATGAGCGCTCCTCCACGATGTTGGCCGGACCACGTACGCGGCACGCACCTCTACACCGCCGCGTCGAATCGAGTTCGAGCAGAAAATTCAGGGGTGCGGGTGCCTCCCGTCGTGGAGACCTGGCGCGACGCTCGCGCGTCGTGCGCGCACCATCAACGTCGTTTTGCTCGCGCTGACGACAACGGCTGCGATAGATAGTCGGGCGAACGGCGCGGCTACTGCGCCGTGGCGCGAGACCCCGATGAACTCCACGCCTGTGCGCGAAACTACGCTCTCGATCCGCTGGTTGATCCCGTTCATCCGCGTCACCGGCGCCTCGCCCGGCGAGCTCGCGGTGCTGCAGCGCGAGGGCATCGGCATGAAGCAGTTCGTCGATCCCGATGCGCGCATCCGCCATCGCGCGGCGATGGAGCTGCTGGCGCTCGGCGTCGCGCGCTTGAAGGACCCCACGCTGGGGCTCAAGGCGGGCGAGCGCGTCGAGGCGGGCGACTACGACGCGCTGGAGTACGCCGCACGCAGCTGCGCCACCGCGCGCGAGGCCGTGCAGTGCGTGATCCGTTATCAAGCGCTCACGCACGGCGGCTACGAGGCGCAGCTGGTCGAGGAAGACGACCGCGCGAGCTGGCGCTGGCGTCCGATCGACGGCGTGGAGCAGCTGCCCGCCGCCAACGACTTCTCGCTGGTCAGTGCGTGCTCGCTGGCGCGCCGCTACCTCGGCATGGGCGCGAAGGGCACGCTGCACGAGGTGCACTTCCTGCACGCCGCGCCCACCGATGCCGCCGCCTACGCGCGCCTGTTCGAGGGCGCCGCGCAGCGGTTCTCGAAGCCGTGGAACGCGCTGGTGTTCTCACGCTCGCTGCTCGATACGCCGATGACGTTCGCGCACGCGGGGCTGCAGGCCGCCTACGAGCTGCACGTGCAGAACGCGCAGCGCAAGGTCGAGCAGGACGCGGGCGTGGCGGCGCAGGTGCGGGCGCAGATCCTCGGCCAGCTGCACGCGGGCGAGCCCAGCATCACGCGCGTGGGGCGCAAGCTGGCAATGAGCGAGTCCACGCTGCGGCGCCGGCTGCGCGAGGAGGGCACCAGCCATCGCGAGCTGGTCGACCAGGTGCGCTGGCAGCTCGCGCAGAGCTACCTCGGAGATGCGGCGCTGGGCATCCGAGAGATCGCCTTCCTGCTCGGGTTCGCGCACGTCTCGGCGTTCCACAAGGCCTTCCGCCGGCTCTCGGGCGGGCTCACGCCCCACGAATACCGCTCGCGCCCCAAAGGCACCTGAGCTACCGCTGCCCCTCGATTGAGATTTCGCGCGGTTGGCACGCATTCACTGGCAAATGGCGCGCGCGGACCTGTCGCAAAACGTCCACAGAAGCCATAGGATGGGGCCCTTGAGCTCGACCGCGTCCATTCCGGCCATCCACATCCTCCACACGCTTTCGTTGCTCGGGCGCTGGAATGTCGATGCGCGGGCCGTGCTCGACGGGCTGGGCACCACCGAGGAGCTGCTGGCGCAGCCGGGCGCGCGCATCTCGCTGGAGCAGCTGACGCAGATGCTGGAGCTGCTCGCACCCAGCATCGGCGGCGCCGAGCTGGGGTTCTACCTCGGCTGGCAGATGAAGGTCTCCGCGCACGGCTTCCTCGGCTTCGCGGCGCTCAGCTCGCCCACGCTGCACGAGGCGCTCAAGGTCGCGGTGCGCTTCGCGCCCACGCTGACCAACGCCATCAACCTGGTGCTGCGCGAGGGCCCGGACACGACGACGCTGGTGGTCGAGGAGAAGGTCGACCTCGGCGCGACGCGCGAGCTGATCGTCAGCGCCTTGCTGATCGGCATCTGGCAGATCGGCAACGCGCTGACCGGGCGCCTGCTGGAGGGCGAGGGCGCGGTCACGTTCGCCCAGCCGCCGGCGTTCGATCGCTTTCGCGAGCTGATCTCGGTCCCGCTGCACTTCAACGGCGACGAGCACCGACTCACGTTCGCCAGCTCCATCATGAAGTACCCGCTGCTGATGGCGGACCCCGCCGCGCAGCAGCTGGCGCGCGAGCAGCTCGAGCGTGAGCTCGACTCGATCAAGCCGCCCGAGACCTTCAAGGAGCGCGTCGCCAACCTGCTGCCGCTCGACGGCGGAGGCTTCCGCAGCATGCCGGAGGTCGCGCGGCTGCTGTACATGTCGGACCGCACCATGAAGCGCCGGCTGCTCGCCGAGGGCACGTCGTTCGGCGACATCCTCGACGAGGCCCGCAAGGCGCGCGCGCTGGTCCTGCTCCGCTCGCCCAAGCTCAGCCTGCACGACGTCGCCGAGCAGGTCGGCTACTCCGACCTCAGCAACTTCACGCGGGCCTTCCGCCGCTGGACGGGCGTGACGCCCAGCAAGTTCCGCGCGCGCTGACGCGATCGCCCGGCGGCCGAGCCGCCCCGCTCGCTCGGTCAGTGGTTCGGACTCGGGCGTCAGTCTGATTATCCCGTATGGCCACGGATGTCCGTTGCGGACGGCCATGGCTCGTCTGCGTCGGCCAGATAATCCTTTTGTCTTTTCATTGCCTTGCTGCTTGGCGTACCAAACGGCAGGTCCGAGCGATTGGACCTGCTTGGCCGCTTAGGAGGACCCTTGACCGCGCACCCCCGTCGCGCCTGGAACGTTGGCGGCGTCGGCATGGCGTGTTTGATCGTGGCGCTGAGCAGCGTCGCGCAGGCACGCCCGACTGGCCCCGCGCTGCTGTGCGAGAGCTACCCGGACGCGCCTGACTGCCAGGGCAAGGTCGTCGCGTGCGCGTACTGCCACGAGTCGACCGACCCGCCCGCGTGGAATGCGTTCGGCACCAGCATCAAGGATGCGCTCGCGGGCGCGAGCTTCGAGGCCGGGCTCGCCGATGCGCTGGCCAAGGCGGAGGCGCTCGACTCCGACGCGGACGGCGTCAGCAACCTCGACGAGCTCACGCGCGGCACGTTGCCCGGGCTCGCCGACCAGGCGATGACGCCGGTGGTCGAGGCCGGCGAGAACCCGCGCTACACGCTCGGCAAGTACGACGCCGCGTACGCCTACCGGCGCGTGCTGACGCTCTACTGCGGGCGCTCGCCGTCGTACGACGAGGTGCAGGCGTTCAAGGCCGCCGCCGAGCCACGCACCGTGATCCACGAGGCGCTCGCGGGCTGCCTGCGGTCCGACTTCTGGCAGAAGACGCAGCTGCCGCGCATGGCCGACAAGCGCATCAAGCCGCTGCGCTCGGTGGCGGCAGAGGCGACGGTCAAGATCGGCGACTACCGCGTCGTGATCGGCGACTACGAGTTCGACTACCGGCTCTGGCGCTACGTGCTCTCCGCGGATCGCGACATGCGCGAGCTGCTGACGGCCGACTACTTCGTGCTCGAGGGCGCGGACGGCTCCCTGGTGCAGACCTGGGACGTGCAGCCGCGCTCGGACCCCAAGGCGCTCGCTGGCGGGCAGATGATCGAGCGCGAGCGGCGCGCCGGCATGATCACGACGCAGTGGTTTCTGACCATCAACACGATGTTCAGCGCGCTGCCACGCACCACCGCGGCACAGGCTTACCGCGCGTACCTGGGCGCGGACATCGCCGCCAGCGAGGGCCTGATCCCGGTGGCCGGTGAGCCCACCGACGTCGACAACAAGGGCGTCGCGCAGCCGCGCTGCGCCAACTGCCACTCCACGCTCGACCCGCTCGCGTACGCATTCGTGCGCTACGAGGGCATCCAGATCAGCGCCGATCTGAAGTTCGGCGCCTAC
>JBEVNG010000525.1:0-10564 GCA_040508235.1 Polyangiales bacterium
AGCGCGGCCTTCTGCACGCGGTGATCCTCCGCTACCGACTCGCTCAGCGCGACGCCCGGCAGGCGCCGCACCTCCAGCAGCAGATCGCCCTCGTCCAGCTGCGGCACGAACTCGGCACCCAGCTGCACGAACGTGAACACGCTCAAAGCCAAGGCGAGCAGCGCCACGGAGACGGTGGACGAGCGATGGCCGAGTGCCCACTTCAACCCTGGCGTGTACAGCGCGTGCGCCTTGCGAAGCAGCCACGTCTCGCGGTGCTCGCGCGGCTTGACGGCGTAGCTGGTCAGCACCGGCACGACCGTCAGCGACAGGATGAACGCACCCGCCAGCGCCAGCAGCACGGTGGTCGCCATCGGCCGGAACAGCTTGCCCTCCATGCCGATCAGCGCGAGCAACGGCAGGTACACGATCGCGATCGTGGTCTCGCCAAACACGCTCGCCGCGCGCACCTCGACCGTGGCGTCGTGGATGATCTGGAGCCGATCCTCCGAGGCGTCGGGCCGCTCGTTCAGCCTGCGCACCGCGTTCTCGACGATGATCACCGCGCCGTCGACGATCAACCCAAAGTCGATCGCGCCGAGGCTCATCAGGTTGCCGCTCAAGCCGAGCGCGTTCATCGCCAGCACCGCGAACAGCAGCGAGAGCGGGATGGTGGTCGCCACCACCAGGCCCGCACGCAGGTCGCCCAGCAACACCAGCAGCACCAGGATCACCAGCAGCGCGCCCTCCAGCAGGTTGGTGCCCACGGTGCTGATCGTGCGGTCCACCAGCGCGGCGCGGTCGTAGAACGGCGTCACCTTGGTGCCGCTCGGCAAGCTGGGCAGGACCTCGGCGATGCGCTGCTTCACGGCCTCGGTGACCGTGCGCGAGTTCTCGCCCATCAGCATCAGCGTGACGCCGACCACCACCTCGCCCTGCGCATCCTTGGACGCCGCGCCGCGTCGCAAGCGCGGGCCGAACTTCACCTCGCCCACGGTCGCGATCGTGATCGGCACCCCCTGCGGCGTGGCGCCGATCACCACGCGCCGCAGGTCGTCGAGGTCGCGCACCAGGCCCTCGCTGCCGATCACGAAGTGCTCGCGGTTGTGCTCGATGTAGCCGCCGCCCGCGTTGGCGTTGGAGTGCGTGAGCGCGAGCGCCACGTCCGCCACCGAGATGCCCGCAGCCTGCAGACGTCGCGGATCGAGCAGCACCTGGTACTGCCGATCCTGCCCGCCGAAGCTGTTCACCTCGATCACGCCCGAGACGGTGCGCAGGCGCGGACGGATCTCCCAGTCGAGCAGCTCCTCCAGCTGCATCAGGTTCAGGTTCGGGTTCTCGACCGTGAACTGCAGCACCTCGCCGAGGCCGCTGCTGATCGGGCCGACCTCGGGCTTGCCGTAGCGTGTCGGTACCGCGTCCTCGACCTCGCGCATGCGCTCGTCGATCAGCTGTCGCGCGAAGTAGATGTCGGTGCCGTCGTGGAAGACCACGGTGACCACGGACAGGCCGTACTTGGAGACCGAGCGCAGCTCGCTGGTCTTGGGGATGCCCGCGAGCGCACGCTCGACCGGCACCGTGACGTACTGCTCCACCTCGATCGGCGACAGCGCGGGCGCGGCGGTGATCACCTGAACCTGGATGTTGGTGACATCCGGCACGGCGTCGATGGGCAGGCTGAGCGCGGCGCGCAGGCCCGCCAGCACGAACAGCAAGGTCGCCACCAGCACCAGCGGCCGGTTCTTCAGCGACCAGGCGACGATCGCGGAGAGTGCGTGCATGTCACTCGTCCTCGGCGAGGCTGGCCTTGAGCACGCTGCTCTTGAGCGTGAAGACGCCCTCGGCGACCACCTGCTCGCCCTCGCGCAGGCCGGAGAGCACCTCCACTTTGCCGCCCGCGGCGCGCCCGGTGGTGACCTCGTGCAGCTCGAAGTCGCGGTCGTCCTGGCGCACGAACACCACCTGCTTGCCCGCGATCTCGGTCAGCGCTCCACGCGGTACCACCAGCGTCGCGGGGCGTGCGTCGTCCTTGCCCTCGATCGACACGCGCGCGCTGCCGAACAGGCCGATGCGCAGCAGGTCGTCGTGGTTGGTCAGCCGGATGCGCGCCGTCAGCGTGCGCGCGATCGGATCGACCTGGTGGCCCAGGTACTCGACCTCGCCGTTGAACGCGATACCTGGGTAGGCGTTGAGCAGCACCTCGGTCGAGGTGCCGACGCGCAACAGACCGAGGTCCTTCTCGAACACGCGCCCGAGGAACCACACCTGATCGAGATCCGCGAGCTCGGCGACCACTTGCTCGGTGGTCACGGGCTGGCCCACCAGCGCGGCTCGCGCGAGCACCACGCCGCCGAGTGGCGCGCGGAGCACCAGCGTCGACGCATCGCCCTTGCCTTGAAGCCCGAGCGCGCGCACGCGCTCCTGCGCGGCGATCGCGCTCACCTCCAGCGCCTGCGCCTCGGCCTCCGCCGTGAGGTACGACTGCTCCGACGCGAGCTGCTGCTTGGTCAGCTCGTGCAGCCGGTCGGCAGTGAGGCGCGCGGCCTTGGCCTGCGCACGCGTGGCGGCGAGCTCGGAGCGCACCTTGCCCAGCTCCGGCACGCGGATCGTCAGCAGCACGTCGCCCTTCTTCACGCGCTGTCCTTCCTTGAAGCTCACCTGCTCGATGCGCCCGGCGATCGGCGACGCCACGCGCGCGGCACGGTCGGGATCGACGGCGATCTCTCCGGGTAGATCGACGGTGCGCACCAGCAGCTCGCGCTCGACCTTCCGCGTGCGCACGCCGGCCGCGCTCAGCACCTCGTCCGAGAGCTGCACGTGGGTCGGAAACTCCGCGTGCTCCGGCTCGTCGCGATGCGGCACGCGCTCCGGCGCCGCTTCTTCCACGGGCTCTCGGTTCTTCTCACCACAGCTGACGGACAGCGCCAGCACCACGCACAGCGTGGTTCGCTTCATGACGGACTCCAACACTCTGGTCCACCGTGCGGGTGGACGGCCTACGATCTGAGCTCAGGTCGAGGCTTGCAGGCGTGGCGGCCGATAGAGCGTGGACTGATCCGGAGCGAGCGGCTCGCTGCGCGTGTACGGCGGAGGCGGCAGCGCCACGGGCCGCTCGCGCCGCAGGGGCTCCAGCGCGAAGGTGATCGCGGGCGGCGTGGTGATGGTGCAGCCGGCGTGGAAGTCGTGGCAGTCGATACAGCCGGGTGGACACTCGTGGCCCGACTCGTCGTCGCAGTCCGCGTCCATGTGCTCGCCGCCGCCGAGCACGCAGGCGAGGTCGAACGCGGTGTGGGTGAGGCCGGACAGGTCGACGAGCATGAGCAGGCTCAGCGCACGCAGCGCGAGCACGGCCAGCCATCGTCGAGAGCCGATCACCACCTGCAAACGATGGCGGCTCGCAGCCGCTCAGTCAATCGACCGCGCGGCCAGGCGGTCGAGCACGCCGCGCAGCGCCTGCAGGTTGACGGGCTTCACCAGGTGCTCGTCGAAGCCCGCCTCGTGCGCGCGCTGCTTGTCGGATGCCTGCCCATATCCGGTTACCGCGACCAGCTTGATGTGCGCGAAGCCAGGCAACTGCCGCAGCCGTCGCGCCAGCTCGTAGCCGTCCATGCCCGGCAGGCCGATATCGAGCACCGCGACCTCCGGCGTGATCTGCTCCGCCAGCGCGAGCGCCGACGCCGCGTCCTGCGCGGTGTGCACTTCGTGGCCGTGCGTACGAAGCGCCTCGCTCAGCGTGGTCAGTGCGTCGCTGTTGTCGTCGACCACCATCACGCGCGCGCGTGAGGCGATCGGCGCGTCGTGGGCCGGAGCGGGGATGCTGCTGCGCTTGCGCAGCACGCCCGGTGGCAGGCGGATGGTGAACTCGGCGCCGCGCTTGCTGCCCTCGCTGACGGCGCTGACCTGGCCGCCGTGCAGCTCCACGACGCTCTTTACGATGGCCAGCCCCAGCCCGAGCCCACCGCCCGCGCGATCGAGGTTCTGCCGGCCTTGCACGAACAGATCGAACACGCGCGGCAACAGCTCGGGCTCCAGGCCCACGCCGTCGTCGCGCACGCGCACCACCACCTGTCCATCCTCGTGCTGGCCGCGCACGCGCAGGTGCCCGCCGGGGGGCGTGTACTTGGCCGCGTTGGTGAGCAGGTTGGCGACCACCTGGGACAGGCGCACCGCGTCGCCGTCGACCATCAGCAGCGGCGAGAGCGCGACGTCGACCTCGTGCTTGCGCTGCTCGATCAGCGGCGCGGCCAGCTCCAGCGCGCGCGCCACCGTGTCGTTGAGGTCGACCGGCTCCTTGCTCAGCTCGACCTTGCCGCGCGTGATGCGCGAGATGTCGAGCAGGTCGTCGACCAGCGTGACCAGGTGGCGGACCTGACGCTCGATGATGGTGCGCTCGCGCTCGAACAGATCCGCGCGCCGCATCTTCATCAGGTGCACGGCGGTCACGATCGGCGCCAGCGGGTTGCGCAGCTCGTGCCCGAGCATGGCCAGGAACTCGTCCTTGGTGCTGTTGGCGCGCTCGGCTTCCTCGCGCGCTTGCTGCGCCTCCGCGTAGGCGCGCGCGTGGGCCACGGCCAGCCCGGCGCGCTCCGCCAACTCGCTCGCCAGCCGGCGCTCCTGCTCGCCGTAGACGCGCCTGGAGTCGGCCATGATCAGCGAGATCAGGCCGAGCGTCGCGCCCTGCACGCGCAGCGGCACCACCAGGAAGCCGTGCAAGTTGAGCTGGCGTAGCATCGCCGCGTGCTCGGAGTTCTGCGCGTAGTCCTCGACGTGCTCGACCACCGGCACCATCACCGGCGCGTCGCCGCGCAGGGCCTGCGCGCGTCCGCCGCGTGCGTCGGCATCGAGCGGGAAGCGGCGGTCCATCTCCCAGAGCAGCTCGCGCTTGCTCGGGTCCGCGTGCTCGGCGGCAAAGCGCGTCAGCCGGCCGTCTTCCCACAGGTCGACCACACACCAGTCCGCGATCGCCGGCACCGCCAGGCGCGCCACCGCGGTCAGCGTCTGCCGGTAGTCGAGCGACGAGTTGAGCTCGCGCGCGGCGTCGTTCAGGAACGTGCGGCGGAAGGCCTCCGTGCGCACGGCCTCGTCGCGCGCGCGCAGCTCCGTCAGGTCCTCCATCACGTTGACCGCGTACGGCACCTCGCCTCCGGGCAGGCGCACCGCGGTGGCGCGGATCAGCGACCAGACCTGCTTGCCGTCGCTGACGCGCACGAAGCGGATGGTCTCCTCGGCGTTGTCGACCTCGCCGCGCAGCACGCGACGGCTCGGCAGCTGCTCGGGCGTGATCGGGCTGCCGTCCTCGCGCCATAGCGTGAACTTGGGCTCCAGCTGGGCGATCGGCGTGCTCAGCAGCGTGTTCGCCCCGGGCACGCCGATCAGCTTGGCGGCCAGCTCGTTGGCGTACACGATCTCGCCCTGGCTATCCTGCATGGTGATGCCGTGACGCACGCCCGCGAGCACGCCCTCCAGCTTGGCCAGGCTCAGCTTGGCGTCGTCCACCGCGGCCGCGGACTGCGCGCGCACCCTCCGCAAGCGATCGGTCAGGTAGACGATCGTGAGTGCCTCGAAGGTAAACGTGATCAGGCGCAGCTGCCCGTAGCGCTGCACCGTGGCCGCCGGCAGGTTGGGCAGGAAGAAGCTGCTAGCCGCGAGCAGCGCGAAGGCCGTGCTGAGCACCCCCGCAAGCAACCCACCCAGCCAGGTCGCGACCAGTACGGACGCGAAGTAGAGCAGGAACGGCAGCTGCCCGAGCGACTCGAACAAGGCCAGCTTGATCAGCGTGACCACGAGCGGGGCGAGGATCGCGATGGCGATCGAGCGCGCTGTGGACGAGGCTCGACTGACTGACACGACGGCATTCGTAGCATGCTCGGTCGTGCGCCGATATCCCATGCGCTCCCGGAAGAGGGTAAGCTCCCGCCATGGCATCTTCGCGACCGCCATCGGGTCCCTCGCTCGTCGACCGCGCCTTTCAGGTCGGGTACTGGTGCGCCTACAGGCTGATGCGGACCTACTGGAAGCTGCGCCGGCCGACCACCCACGGCGCGCTGGTGGCGATCTGGTCCGAGGGCGAGGTGCTGCTGGTCCGCAACTCGTACGTGCCTTACTACAGCGCTCCCGGCGGCTATCTGCACGCGAACGAGAGCGGACGGGATGCCGCTTTGCGCGAGCTGGCCGAGGAAGTGGGCGTGTTCGTGCGGCCCGAGCAGCTGCAGCTGGCCATCGACGTCACGCACGACTGGGAAGGCAAGCGCGACCACGTCCAGATCTTCAACCTGAGTGTCGCCGACCGCCCGCACGTGCGCATCGACCTGCGCGAGGTGATCGACGCCAGCTGGTTCAAGCCGGAGCAGGTCGCGCGCATGAACGTGTTTCCGCCGCTGGCGCAGGCGATCGCCGCCGGCCTCAAGTCTTGACCGACCACGCCAACAGGGCGGGGTAGGCGGCGAGCCAGGCCCACAAGAAGCGGTTCAGCCCGAGCACGCGCGCGTTCAGAACATGAAAGGTGATGCCCGCGACCGTGAACGCCCAGGCCGCCTGCGCGTCGAGCAGCGCCAGCGGGAACGCGCACTCGAAGACGATCACGGCATAACCCGCGACGCGCGCGAAGGGGACGTGCAGCGCGGCGCTGCGGTACTGCGGGGCCGCGAGCAGGCGAGGCAGTGCGCTGCCGTCGCGCCAGGCCGGATCGCGGAGCTTGAACAGACCCGCCAGGAAGTACGACAGCACCAGCTGCGCGGCGATGTACGCCAGCCCGAGCCGCGGCGAGAACGTACGCGCGAGCGCGAGCCCCAGCAGCACCACCAGCGTCATCGCGTCGCTGCCGCCGTTGTAGCTGCCGCGAAAGCGCGCGGCCTGCAGCAGCGCGACGCCCAGCGCGAGCCAGGGGAACACCGGCTGCGTGGAGAGTAAGGTCGGTGCGAGCAGCGCCTGCAGCGCGATCAGCCAGGGCCAGGCCGCGTCGCCGAGCTGCAGGCCGTAGTCGCGACGCACGAGTGACCATGGAAAGAGCGCCTCGAGCTCACGTCGGCTGCGCCACAGCTCCAGCGCCTGCAGCAGCCACGACAGCGCCAGCAGGCGTGCGGTCCACTCGGTGGCTTCGTTCACGCCGCGGCCTGCGTATACAGCGGCGAGCGCAGCAGCACGTGCTCGGCATCGCGGATCTCGAAGCGGTACGCGTGCGCGCCGGCATCGCGCGCGGCCAGGTTCTGCACGAGCAGGTACGAGGTCAGCTGCTCCGGGTTGACGGGATCTTCGGACAGCTCGACCAGCAGACGCTCGAGGGTGCTGTAGAGCAGCAGGCTCAGGTTGCCGCGCGGATTGCAGAACAGACCGTACTGATGCGGGAAGACGACCTCACGCCAGCGGCCGTCGCTCTCCACCCAGAGCGCCAGCGGAGCCGACACCGAGTCGAAGAAGCGCCACGACGGCAGCAGGATGCGCAGCCAGCTCCAGCCATTCACGCGGCTACGATACGGTGGCGGCCCCGACGCGGTCGAGATAGGCGCTGAGGGCGGGGCGAGCCGCGATCTTGGCCGCGGTCGACGGCGAGAAGGGGGCGCGCATGGTGTGCAGCTGCGCGAACAGCGCCACGTCCGCCACCGACAGCGGGCCCATCCAGAAGCCCGTGAGGGGCGCACGGACCTCGAGGCCGTCGAGCACGCGGTCGAAGCGCGCCTGGCAGTCCGGCAGTCCGGCGCGCGTGAAGTCGCTCGCGACCAGCCGACCGCGAATGCCGCGGCGGATGAAGGCCGCCAGGCCACCACGCAGGGGAGCCGGCACGCCGCCGAACATCGCGGGCTTCAGCCTGCGCCAGGTCGCGTCTTCCTCCCAGCGCGAAGCCAGCGCGAACGGGTACAGCGTCGCGTCCGCGAACTCCTCCCAGAGCCACGCCTCCGCGCAGCCGCGTGCGTCGAGCTTGGACGTGAACACGCCCGGCGCGAGCGTGCTGTCGATGCGCTCCAGGATCGCGGTGGAGTCGCTCACCACCTCGCCGTCGATGTGCAGCACCGGCAGCTGACCACGCGGCGCCTTGAACGGAAGCTGCAAGATGGGCAGGTGCTCGTGCTTGAACGGCAGCTTCGCGAAGCGAAGTGCCCGCACGGCCTTGATGACGAACGGGGAGAGAGAATCCCAGCCCTCGACGGGCGAGGGCGGGAAGTCGAGCAGCGTAAGAGCGGGCATGGCGCGCAGCCTGTCACGCGCGCCGCGCTTGCGTCAGTCCAAGCTCAGGCGGTGATCTCACCCGGGTCGGGCGGCTTGGCGGCGCCGTTGGTCTTCTTGCCCAGCTCGGCCTTCTTCTCGTTGGCCTTCGCCTTGGCGGCAGCAAGGATGGCGCTGAGCGCCTGTGCCCACGCATCGCGCACCGCGGTGGCGGCGGAGACCGTGGCCGTGATGGGGAGCGCTACACCGAGCAACACCGGATCCTTGTCAGTCGGTGCCGAGCCTTTGGACTTCTCACTGGAGACAGCTTCGGTTTGCATGCGTTCCTCCTGGCGACCTACACCGAAGCAGAGCGCCTCGATGCTCCTACGTTCGTCGTCTGCGTCTTACTCTACCGATCGATCGCGCGCGTTCAACGCCGAGTTTGACGCGCTGCGCAGCAAGCACCGTTCAAGACGTTGGCGCGTGTCTGCACGCACGCAGTGAGCACGGATGTTCATCGCCATGACAGCGCGCGGAAGCATCGCACGCGTGCGACGCAGCGGACGTCACCACGGTGGGACGTGCGCAATGCGTGCCGACGCGCGAACGAAGCGCTAAGAGCTGTGCGCATGGTTCGTTTCGATCTCGCGCACCCCACATTGCGACTTGGCCTCGTGCACGCGGAGCCGGTGCGGTTCGCCCCAGCGAGTGAAGCGCTGGAGGCAGAGCTGCAAGTCGCCGAGCAGCGCGTGCGTTCTGCCGCGGAGAGCTACCCGGAGCACGTGCGCGGCACCATGCGCGACGTGCTGCGCGTGGGCGGGTACAAGCCCACCGGCCGCGGCAAGCCCGCGTCGGAGCTGTTGCTCGCGATGGCGCAGAAGGAGGGGCTGCCGCGCATCGGCAACCTGGTGGAGATCAACAACCTCACCTCGCTGGAGAGCGCGTTCCCGATCTCGATCTTCGATCTGGAGCTACTCGGTTCCGATCCGCTGGTGCGCTTCGGCCGCGCGGGCGAGAGCTACGTGTTCAACAACGCCGGTCATGCGATGGACCTCGCCGGTCTACCCGTGGTCTGTCGCGCGTCCGGCGAGCCCGTCGGCAACGCGGTGCGCGACTCGATGCAGACCAAGGTGCGCGCCTCGACGCGTGGAGTGCTGGTGGTGGTGTGGGGTGCCCGCAGCTTGATCACCGAGCTGAGCGCCGCGAGTGAGCGCATCGCATCGCTGCTGCACACGCACGCGGGCGCCTCCGCGGTCGAAGTCGAGTTCGCGACACCGTAGTACCTAGTCACCGAGATCGAGCAGCTGCGCGCAGTACAGGCCGACGCAGTCGTTCGACCTCGAGCTCGCGAACACCTCCTGCATCGCGCGGATGTACGCGAGGTGTAGCTGGTGGATGCGTGCGAGATCTTCTCTCGAGACGGCGAACACGGTCCAGACGAACTTGCCTGGCTTCTTGCGTTGCAGTCGCTGCAGCGCGGTGTCGGTCCACGCGACGCGTAGCGCGTGCGCGCGCTCGGGATCCGCGCCGACGTCGATGCTCTCCACGACACGCGGCACGAAGCCGGAGCGCACACGCCGAATCTGCCGCGTCGCGAGCAACACCTCGAGGGCTTCGGTCACTCGTTCGCGCTCGATGCCGAGCTTGCGCGCGAGGAACACCACCTGCGCTTGCCGCTCGCGAGGGCAGTCGACCAGCTCCAAGCCGCGCAACACGGCGTGCGACCACGGCAGCTCGTAGGCGGCCTTGCGCGCGAGCTGCTGATGTTGCCAGCGGTCGCGCAGCGAGGGAATGTCGTCCGGATCTTCCAGCGCGGCGACCAGATCGATCAGACGTCGGCTGCACGCCTGCACGATGCGCAGGAAGTCCGGCAAGCGCGGCTCGGTGCCGCCGTCCAGCCAGCGCGCGACGCTGTAGCGATTGCGCTCGGCCAGCTCCGCGATGCGCAGCAGCGGAGCCTTGCCGCGCAGCGCCCGCAGGAACGCGGCCACGGCTTGGGGCGAGCATGGCTCGTCGGGCGCCCAGCTGGGCCGCGTGTGGAAGTAGCCCTCGATCCAGCTGCGCGCCGGGCGACGAAAGCGCGCGTGCAAGCGCAGGTAGTCGGCAGCGGTCGGCCAGCTGCGCCCACTCTCCCAGCGCTGCACGATGTTGCTGCGATAGCCCGCGACTCGGCTCAGCTCCGCACAAGAACGCTTGCCCCGCAGCGCCCGGATCAGGTCCCGCGCGACGCGCTCGTAGTCGATGGTTTGTGCGTGAGAAACGGGCATGCATCGCCTATTCAGCACTTTGCCGGGCCATTTGAGGAGCGAAATGTGCTCAGCCGGCGCCGAACGCCGTTGCCGCGTCGCGCGTGCCTGGCGACACTCGGGGCATGAGGCTGTGGATCGCATTGTTGCTCGTGGGCTGCGCCAGCGATGGCGCTTCGGACCGCATCTGTGCCGCG
>JBEVNG010000542.1:0-8162 GCA_040508235.1 Polyangiales bacterium
GCGAACACCAGCACGTTGTCGGGCTTCAGGTCGCGATGCACGAACCCGCGCTGGTGAAGCTCGTGCAGCCCGTCGGCGAGCTGCCGCAGGGCTCCGCGCAGGCGCCCCTCGTGCAGCGGACCGAGCGCGGCACGTCGCCGCGGCTGGACCCGATGCTCCCGCTTCGAGCGCGCGACGCTCGCGTGCTCCTCCACATCCGCCGGTCCCGTGAACGTGGCGCTCGCGAACGTCTCGAAGTCCGCATCGCCGCTCGTGGTCTCTCCACTCGCGGACGGGCGCACGAAGCGCAGAAAGTCCGTGCCCGTAACCAACTCCATGACGAGCAGCCACTCGTCGCCTTCCGCGATCAGGTCATAGAGCTGCAGGATGTTCGGGTGCGTGAGGTTGGCGATGGCGCGGAACTCGGACTTGAACCCCAGCAGCGAGCGCGCGTCGAGGCGGCGCAGGACCTTGATGGCGACCTGCGTGCCACGCGCCTTGTCCGTCGCGCGGAACACATCGCCCATCGCTCCCGAGCCGAGCAGCTCGTGCACTTCGAAGCGCGGGTTGCTGGCGAGCCGTGGCGCATCCATGCGTCCCCGATTTTCGCACGCCCGCGACGGCACGAGCCATTCGTGCGCGCCTCGCGGTGGATCGGACACTCAGATCATCGAAAGCTCACAGCAAGGGCGCCTGCGACACCTGCCCTCGAGACGCGCGCGTCCAGGGGAGTCCGCTCACTCCTTGGCGGAGCAGTTCACCATCCACTGCACGCCGAACTTGTCGGTGAGGTTGCCGAAGTAGTCGCCCCAGAACATGTCCTGCAGCGGCATCTCGACCTTGCCGCCTTCGGCCAGGGCCGCGAACAGGCGGTCGGCGTCGGCGCGCGTGTCCGGGGCGAGCATGATGTGCGAGTTGTTGCCGAAGCTGACCTTGCCCATCGCGGGGTGGGCATCGGTTCCCATCAGCAGGTGGCCCGCGAGGATGGGCAGCGTGACGTTCATGACCAGGTCCTTGTCGGCGTCGCTGAGCGGCGGCTGGCCCGGCATCGCGGGGACTTCGCCGAGGCGCGCGATCGGACCGCGGAACTCGCTCTGGAACACGGCGCGATAGAACTGGAACGCGGTCTCGGTGTTGCCGTTGAAGTTGAGATAGGTGCCGACGCTCGCCATGTCCGTCTCCTTGTTTTCGAGGCAGACCACGCACGCCGGCCGAACTCATCGCGGCGAGGAAAGAAAAAACACGGGTCAGCGCGCCGTCATGCCGCCGTCGACGCGGAGGTTGCCTCCGGTGAGCCAGCTGCCGCGGTCGGAGGTGAGCAGCGCGACGACCTCGGCCACGTCGTCCGGGGTACCGTAGCGACCGAGCGGCACGTACTGCTCGAAGGTGTCGCCGTCGGTGCCGAGCGCGTCGCTGAGCTCCTTGCGCGTCGCCTCGCCGCCGGGCGTCTTCACCGGGCCGGGCGACACCACGCTCACGCGGATGCCGCTCGATGCGAGCTCGACGGCGAGCGTGCGCGAGTACATGTCGAGCGCGGCCTTGGCGGCGCAGTAGTTGGCGAACGCAGGGAACGGCATGGTGGCGGCGGTCGACGAGAGGTTGACGATCGCAGCGGCCTTCGACGCGCGCAACGCCGGCAGCACCGCGTTGGTCAGTCGAACGGCGGCGAACAGGTTGAGCGCGAACGAGGACTGCCATTCCTGATCCGTGATCGACGCGGTGCCCTCCGGGAAGCTGCGGCCACCGCCCGCGTTGTTGACGAGGATGTCGAGACCACCGAGCGCGGCGAGCGCCTCCTTGGCGACCGCGTTGACCCCCTCGGCCGTGCTGACGTCGCCGGCGACGAAGATCGCACCCGCCGGTGCATCGCCACGCGAGCGCGCCGTGACCACGACCCGGGCGCCGGCATCGAGCAGGCGCTGGGCGATCGCGGCGCCGATGCCGCGTGTGCCGCCGGTGACGAGCGCCCGGCGACCGGTGAGCTCTCTGGAGAGATCGAGCTTGCTGGACATGAGGTTCCTTTCGACCCCTCCGAGATAAGACGCGGCGCGCGCAGGCACCTTGTGGGAGCGTCCGGGAAACTTGCGAATGCGTCCGTGGCTGCTGGAGGCCTGGCCGCAGCGCCCCTAGTCTGTGGCCATGGATGCACTCAGCGCGGTCCTGGCACCCGTTCGTCTCCAGCAGACGCGCTGGGTCTCCACCGTGGGGCGCGCGCCGTGGGGCCTGTCGGTGCCTGCGTCCAAGCGCTGCGTGCGCTTCCACTACGTGCTGCGCGGCAACGCCTGGCTCGCCGTCGACAAGGCGGACGAGCCGCGCGTCGCAATCGCCGGCGGCGACCTCGCGGTGCTACCACGCGGCCACGGGCACACGCTTCGTGATCACGCACGCAGCGCGACCGAGCGCTTCGACGAGCTGGCGCGCTGCGCGGAGCGACCGAACTCGGCCGTCATGCACGTCGAGCTGGGCGCGAAGGGCGCGGAGACCACGATCCTAACCGGCGCGTTCGTGCTCGATGATCCGCTCGCCGTGCCGCTGATCTCCGCGCTGCCGCCGCTGATTCGGATGACGCCCGACGTGGAGCAAGCAGGGCCGTCGTTCCTGGAGAACATCCAGTTCATCACGCGCGAGGTGGAGCGCGATCGTCCCGGCTCGGAGATCGTGCTGCTGCGCATGGCCGACGTGATCTTCATCCAGATCCTGCGCGCGTACCTCGCGCGCACTCCCAACGACGGCAGCGGCTTCCTCGGTGCGCTCCGCGACCCGAGCACCGCGGCCGCGCTCAGCGCGATGCACCTGCGCTCGGAGCGACCGTGGACGGTGGCCTCGCTCGCGCAAGAGGTGGGGCTGTCGCGCTCGGTGTTCGCCGCGCGCTTCACGCAGCTCGTCGGCGAGCCTCCGCTCGGCTACCTGACGCGCGTGCGCATGCAGAAGGCGTCGACCTTGCTCCGCGATGGCGCCACGCTCGCGACGGCCTCGCGCCTCACCGGCTACGCCTCGGAGGCTTCGTTCAGCCACGCCTTCCGCCAGTGGTCCGGCGTCGCCCCGGGCGCCTTCCGCAAGCGCGGCGGCAGCGAGCCCTAGCGGACCAGGCGGAGGCGAGGCGCGTGCAGCGGGCGGAGCGCTTCACGCAGCTCTTGCACGAAGTCCTGTTGCGCGCGCAGGGCGAGCTGCACGCCTTCGTTGCCGAGCGCCTCGTGGGCGGCGCGCAGGACGTGATCCGCGACCACCACGTGCGCGGCGACGAGCGAGCCCAGCTCGCGCTCGAAGGCGACCAGGTCGGCACCGAGGATGGTCAGGTGGGCGAGCAGATCCTCACGCGGCACGTGCTCGACGTGGCGCGCGCGCTGGACCTCCCAGGTCGCGGCGTGCGTCACGCGCCAGGTGACCTGCACGTCGCCATCGTCCGCGGGCAGCACGCAGAAGAGCACCTTGTCGAACGAGTGTTCGTAGAGGAAGTCGAGCAAGTGACGCATGGGGGGCACGAGTCGTATGGCATGCAGCGCCGACGCACGCCTTGACCCCGGCGCTCAGGGGTTACGCTCGACTGCCCCGCGCTTGGCGATCGCGCACACAGTTAGCAGCGCGCGTGCAGGGAACCCAACACCGCGAGCACTTGCTCGTAGCGGTACGGCTTGAGCAGAAACGCCGATGGACGCAGCCCCGCCAGCTCGCGCATGGTGTCGTGCTCGGCGTAGCCACTCACCAGGATGACCTTCACCTGCGGATCGATGGCGCGGAGCTCACGCAGCGCGCTGGCGCCGTCCATCACGGGCATGCTGAGGTCCATCAGCACGGCGCGGATGGCGCCCCGGTGCGCGCGATATAGCTCGACGGCTTCGCGTCCGTTGGCGGCCTCGATCACGGTGCAGCCGTTGCGCTCCAGCATGGCGCACGCGACCTGGCGCGGCACGAGCTCGTCGTCGACCACCAGGATGGTCGCGCCGGTGAGCTCCGCGGGCTTGCTCGGCGCGGGCGGTTGCGTCGATGGCGTCGCGAGCGCGGTCGCGGGCAAGTACACCACCATCGTCGTGCCGACGCCGACCTCGCTCTCCACCTCCAGCATGCCACCGTGTCCACGCACGATGCCGACGACCGCGGCCAGGCCGAGCCCGCGCCCCGTCTGCTTGGTGGAGTAGAACGGATCGAAGATGCGGCCGATCACCTCGGGTCGCATGCCGACGCCTTCGTCGCGGATGGTCACGAACACGTAGTCACCGGCCTGGGCGTCGGGACCGACCACCGTCAGTCGTCGCAGGTCGGGCTCGACGTGCTGCAGGCCCGTGCGCACGCGGATCGTGGAGGGCCTGCCCTCGGCGGCGTCCGACGCGTTCTTCATCAGGTTGATCAGCACCTGCACGATCTGCGTCGCGTCGCCGCGGAACGGCGGCAGGTCGGGCGCGAGCTCCGCCTGCAGCACGGAGGTCTTGGCGATGGTCAGCCCGATCAGGCGCATCGAGTCCTCGACCAGGCGGTTGAGGTCGACGGTCTTGATGATGAACTGACCGCGCCCCGCGTACGCCAACAGCTGGCTACACAGGTCCGCGGCGCGCTCCGAGCTGCGCACGATCTCGCGCAGGTGCGCGGCGAGATCGGAGTCTTCGGCGACCAGGTTCAGCGCGAGGTCCGCGTGCCCGAGCGAGCCCACCAGCAGGTTGTTGAAGTCGTGCGCGATGCCGCCCGCGAGCACGGCCAGGCTCTCTTGCTTCTGGTTGTGCTGCAGCTGCTGCTCGGCGCGCACCCGCTTGGCGACGATGTCCTCGTGCAGGTTGACGATCCACGTCAGCCCGAGCAGTCCGTTGGGACTTCCGTCCTCGTGACGGCGCGGGAAGTAGTGGTTCTCGAAGCGCGTGCCCGCGATCTCGTTGGCGACCGAGAACGCCTCGCCGGCGAGACCACGCACCATGTGCTCGCGGATCTCCGGCCGGTCGTCGTACATCTGGTAGACGGATGAGCCCACGGTCTGGCTGGGGCGCATGCCCATGTACGTGAGGCCGTGGCCCTCCGTCATGGTGACCACGCCCTCGGCGCTGACTTCCCAGATCACGATCGGCAGCGACGACACGATCGCGTCGAGCCGACTGCGTATCAGTTCCTGCTCACGTGCCGCGGCGCGAGCGCGCTCCAGCTCTGCTTCGAGCTCGGCGACTCGCGCCTGCAGAGCCTCCAGATCGCCCAACCGGCCCTCCCCGAGGCACGAGACCTCGTGGGCTCAAGGGTACACGACGGGCATCCGGGCGTACGGCGCATCACGACGTCCCCGAGCGGGGCTACGTGCTCAGTACGCGTAGGGAATGGCGCAACCCTGGCAGCCCTTGCCGCCGTTGCAGCTGAAGCAGAGCTCGGGGTTGAAGATGAACATGTCGAAGGGATCGAAGCAGAACAGCATCAGATCCTTGCACGGCCCGTCCTTGGCGCCGGGCGCACCCATGCCGCCGCTGCCCGCGTCGGTCTTGGGGGGCGTGCTGCCCGCGTCGTTGGTGGGGAACAGCGTGCCGAGGTCGGGCAGCATGATGCCGCCGCCCGCGTCCTTGTTGCCGGCATCGATGCCCTGGCCCGCGTCCGCCACCGGCGGCGTGGTGCCCGCGTCCTTGGGCGTGGTGACGCCGCTGTCCTTGGGCGTGGAGGTGTTGCCCGCGTCCTTGGGCGGGTTCGTCGAGCCGGAGCTGGCGTCCTTCTTGACGCTCGCATCCCTGGTGTTGCCGGTGGGCTCGCCGTCCTCGTCGGTGCCGTCGGTGTCGTCGTTTTCGTCCGCCGTGCTCGGGCTGTCGGCGTTGCCGGTCTCGTTGCCGCCACACGCGGAAAAGGCCAGAAGCAGCGAAAGAAGGAAGCTGATGCGCAAGAAAGTCATTGCCGAACTGTAGCGATGCACAGACGGTTGGCTAGAACCGTGGCGCCCCTTGGATTCACCGCCGTGTCCGCATCGGCCGACGCACGGGTCCGTGCTGTGAGACGGCAAACCGGACCGGAGACGTCGGCTCAGGGGGCGATCGCGGCCAGCCGACGCTCGATGGCGGACGTGTCCGGGGCGTGCGGCGAGACCTCGAGGTAACGACGCAGTGCGTCGCGCGCCGCCACGGGCTCCCCGAGCTGCAGCGCGGCCAGGCCGAGCCCACGTAGCGCGGCCGCGTTGCTGGGCTCGCGCTGCAGGATGCGTCGATAGCGGTCGCGCGCCTGGTCGTAGTGGCTCGCGACGAACTCCGACATCGCCTGTGCCAGCAGCTCCGAGACGGGCTCGCTCGCCGGCTCCTCGACGCGGCGTGGCAGCGGCCGCGGGGGCGCCTTCTTCACGACAGGATGCGCCGTCCTCTGCACGGGGGCCGCTGGCTCGGGAGACGGCACCACGACGGGCTCGGGCGGCGGGGGTTGGACCACGGGCAGTGCCGGCGGTTCGCTGTGTGTCAGCGCCGGCGTCGGCTCGTCGAGCGCCTCCCACACGCGACTGCCCCCGAGCAGCACGAAGAAGAACACGCAGGTCAGCAAGCACAGCAAGCCCACGTTCGGCACCGCGCGACGAAGCGCGCGTCGACCGTTGCGCAGCACCTGCGCCGATGGCGACGGTGGCTCCTCCCCGCGGGGACGCAGCGCGAGCTCGAGCGCACACACGTCGAGCTCGTCGGCGAGCTCCGCGGGCGTGGGCTGGCGCAGCGTGCGGTCGCTCTGCAGACCGCGCAGCACGCTCGCCTCCAAGGAGGCCGGGCAGTCGCGACGCAGCGCGCGGATCGGCTCCACCTGCGCGCTCAGCGCCGACGCGACGTAGTCGCTGAGGTTGAGGCACTCGTGTGGCGGCCGCCCGGTGAGCGCCTCGTAGAGCACGGCGCTCAGCGCGTAGATGTCGGTGCGGCCGTCGACCTCCTCGCCGCGCAGCTGCTCGGCGGCCATGTACTGCGGCGTGCCCACCAGCTCGCCCTGCAGCGTGATCGTCTTGACCGCGCGCCAAGCGGTGCGCTTGGCGACGCCGAAGTCGAGCAGCTTCACGCGCAGGCTCCCGCTGGCGGTGTGTTGCAGCATCACGTTCGCGGGCTTGATGTCGCGGTGCACGATGCCGGCGTCGACCAACGCGGCGAGCGCGCTCGCCAGCTGACGTCCGATCTCGATCACCGTCTTGAGCTCCAGCGGACCGCGCTCGATCATCGTGTTCAGGGTCTCGCCCTCGATGTGTTCGAAGACCAGGAACGGCGTTCCGTCGGGCAAGGCGCCGCAGTCGTAGATGCCGAGCACGTTGGGGTGCTGCACCAGCACGGACATGCGCGCCTCGCGCACGAAGCGCTCGTGCAGCGACGGTCGGTAGTCGCGCCGCCAGCGCGGCACCTTGATCGCGACGCGGCGCGCCAGCTCCACGTGCTCCGCGTCGTAGACGGTGGCGAAGCTGCCGCGCCCGAGCACCCCGTGGATCAGGTAGTGCCCGTGGTGGATCGACTGCCCGCGCGAGAGCTCCTCGCGCATGCCGAAGGTGTCGTGCGCGCTGGCGGCCTGCATGCGCGCGGCGATGTCTCCGATCATCAGCGATGCGCCGGTCATGGCTCCGCCTTGCACGCCGCGTTCGTGCACAGGTACTCGCACAGGCCGGCCACCACGGGCTCGGCCTCGGCGTCGGCGCCGCTGCAGATGGTGGGGTTGCTGGAGAGCACACTGCTCAGGCAGCGCAGGCACGCGGGCGAGCGGTTGGAGCAGGACGGCGCGCACACCAGCAACGCGGCGCTGCTGGCGCGACCGGCGTCGTCCATCATCGCAGGTGCACCGCTGTCGACCTCGGGCTCCGGCAGCGGCGTCTCGGCATCGAGCTCCGCGGTCGCCGCATCCGCGACCGTGGGAGGCACCGTGCTCGCGTCTTCCAGCGCGGGAGGCACCAAGGCGGCATCGACCGGCATGAGGTCGATCGTCGCATCGACCGCCGCACCCGCCTCGGGAAACGGCGTCGCCACGCCGGCCTCGAGGACCTCGTGCGGCACGTCGTGCGGGATGCAGAAGTTGCGATAACAGAACAGCGCACCGGGACACGGTGTATCGCTGTCGCAGCGTATGCCGCGGTTGGCGTCCTCGCTGGCGCTGCACGCGACCAGCATCAGCGCGAGCACGATCGCGCGCATCATGTGCCCCCCTGCCAGCTGCCGCGCAGCACCAGCATCATGCCCGCGCGTGTGGTCTGCAGACCCAGCGTCGGTGCGCGGTCACGCCGCGCCCAG
>JBEVNG010000011.1:0-38466 GCA_040508235.1 Polyangiales bacterium
GGCGCTGGCAGATGCGCCCGGCCACCAGCGAGAGCGTCGACGCAACCTCGCCCATGATCGCGGCCGCGCCGTTGACGTCGATCAGGCGCGAGACGGCGTTGCCCACCTCTTCGGCGCGGCCCTGGTCGTCGAGCGCAATCAGCTGCACCTCGCGCCCGAGCAGCCCACCCTGCGCGTTGGCTTCCTCGACCGCGATCTGCGCGCCGCGCAGCGTGCTCTCGCCGAACGTCGCCATCGAGCCGGTCAGCGAGAGATAGGCGCCGATCACAATCGGACCGGTCTCATTGTCGGTACCGGAGCGCTTGCGCTTGCAACCGAACGAGAGCAGCACGGCGCACGCGAGCACCAGAGCGAGGGGGCGCCTCATTGAGTTGCCCTATGGCACGCTCGCGAAGCCGTTACAAGACTAGACAACCAGGGCCTAAGCACGGATTTCACGGACGTTTCTCTGGAGGGCGCTACGGCTCCACCGGCGTGAGATTCGCCGGATCGTCGACCTCGGTGCGGTTCATCCTCGGGTCGACGCGCCACACGCGCAACTCTTCGGCCGACGGCACCAACAGCGCCTTGAGCTGCTCGCGCGAGCTCTCCTCTTCACCGAGCCAGCGCGCGAACGCGTCCGGCTCCAGGATCGCGGGCATGCGGTCGTGCACCGCCTTCAACGTCGGGTTCGCGTCGACGGTGATGATCGCGACCGTGCGCAGCCACTCGCCCGTCGCCGGATCCATCCAGTTTTCCCAGATGCCGGCCAGCGCGAGCGGCTGCCCGTCTTCGCGCTGGATCGCCCAGGGCAGCTTCTGCTTGCCCTGCCTGGTCCACTCGTAGAAGCCGTGCACCGGGATCAAGCAGCGCCGCTTGGCGAACGCAGCGCGGTAGTTGGGAGCGCGGTCGACCGTCTCCGCGCGCGCATTGATCGACTTGTAGGCGCCCTTCTTGTCCGGCGCGAAGTGCGGGATCAGCCCCCAGTGCAGCGCGTCCAGGGAGCGACCGGCTCGGTCGGGGCGCGCGCGGATGACCAGGATGTCCTGGCCCGGGCCGACGTTGTAGCGCGGACGGGTCGCTTCCTCGCTAACCGCCGCCGACGACTCGGCCTGGAAGTACTCGTGCAGATCCTCCTCGAGGATGTCCTGAAAGAAGCGGCCACACATGTTCGTGCTGATCCTTCCATTGATCAGGTGCGCCCGATGTTCGGAGGCGCCGCCTTGTCCCACCCGGTCGGACCGGTCAGTAGTTGGACCCGTTCGGACAAGTATTTCGAGCCGGAACGGACACGGATGCTCGCAGCGGCGTCCATTGGTTAGGTGTGAATACCCCGCAGTCAGGGACACCTTCGATGCGCAATTCTTTCTTTGCTTTGGCCCTCCTGGTCGCGGCCTGTGGCAGTGACGGCTCGAACGACGAGCCTACCCTGGGCAGCGACGCGGATCTCACCGGCATGCCGTGCGAGGTGAAGACCATCCTCGACAGCAAGTGCGGCACCTGCCACGGCGACACGCCCAGCGGCGGCGCGCCGGTGTCGCTCAGCGAGCTGTCGGCCTTCCAGGGCAAGGCGCTCAATGGTGAGGCGATGTACAAGCGCGTGCTGGAGCGCCTGGCCGACACCAAGGCGCCGATGCCGCCGGTGTCGCGCGAGCAGCTCAGCGAGGCCGAGAAGAAGACGCTCGGCGACTGGCTCAACGCCAAGGCGCCTGCCAGCGAACAGACCTGCAACGACGACAAGTCGACGCCGGACGCGGGCGCGCTGCCCGACACGGTCCCGGACTCCGAGTGTGAGGTGATCATCGAGCTGCGTGCGCACCAGAGCCAGACGCTCGACGACGCCACCGGCTACACGCCGCCGTCGGCCGACGATCACTACGAGTGCTTCCACTTCCCGGTGCCCTGGCTCAACAAGATGCAGGTGCTGAAGATCGAGCCGCTGATCGGCGACCAGCGCGTGCTGCATCACTTCCTGCTCTACCAAGATCCCAAGAAGGTCGCCGAGGACGGCGCCCACGAGAAGTGCCTCGGCGTGCACCCGGATGCCTCGCTGCTGACGGGCTGGGCGCCCGGTGGCCAGCCGGTCTCGCTGCCCAGCGACGTCGGCCTGCAGGTGGCGCAGGGTCCCGAGGCGCAGTTCAACCTGGAGATCCACTACAACAACCAGGCGCGCTACCCGGACATCAAGGACAACAGCGGCGTGCGCATCTGCGCGACCAGCAAGCTGCGCAAGAACGAGGCGTCGTCGCACTGGCTCGGCAGCGAGCTGATCTTGTTGCCTCCCGGGCAGCAGACCGATGTGCAGTCCTGGTGCCAGCCTCAGAAAGAGGCGCACATCATCAGCGTGTCGCCGCACATGCACAAGCTCGGTCGCCACATGAAGACGATCATCACGCGCAAGGACGGCACGCTGGAGACGCTCAACGACCGGCCGTTCGACTTCAACGATCAGCAGATCTATCCGGTCGGTGGCGCCGCGCGTGAGGTGGTGGTCGGACCAGGCGACATGCTGACCACGACCTGCACCTTCCAGAACGAGGGCACCAACTTCGTCAGGTTCGGCGAAAGTACAAACATGGAGATGTGTTACAACTTCGTGGTCGCCTGGCCCGCGGGCTCTCTGGACACGGGTGGCACCCTGCTCGAGGGTCCCAACCGCTGCCAGAAGTAGCGTTGCCTCGGGGCGCCTCGCGCTCCAAGGTTCGCGGATGAGACGCTTGATCGGCCTCCGCGACTTCGTCCACGACGTGATCGAGAAGACGACCGACCTGGTCGAGGAGACGCACGAAGCGGCGGCCAAGAAGCCCGTCGACGCGCTCTCCTCGCTCGGTCTCGAGGCGCCCGCTCGCGCCGTCGACTCGCCGCGCGCGTTGATCGCCAAGCTCGTGTTCGACAGCATCCGCGCCACCAACCGCACCGTGCAGGCGGTCAGCGACGTGGGCGTGGCGATCGCCAAGCAGGTGGTCCCCGAGCAAGACGAGATCAGCGCGGCCAGCAAGCCCAAGGGCCAGCTGGAGGCGTGGATCGACGTCGCCGAGAGCGCCCTGAACGCGGTCGCGGGCGACTTCCTGGCGGCGCGGGAGAACGGCCTGTCGATCACCGCGCAGCTGCGTCACCAGGGCCATCCGCTGACGCTGACGCGCGAGCACCTCGCCACCGTGCTGCCGGATGCGACCGCGAAGATCTGCGTGTTCGTGCATGGCCTCGGCTGCTCGGACTCCGTGTGGCTGGCTCAGGAGCCCGTCGAGGGCGCGCAGCCGGAGCTCGACTTCGGCAGCAGCGTGCGGCGCGAGCTCGGCTACACGCCGATCTACTTCCGCTACAACACCGGCCTGCACATCTCGCAGAACGGTCGCGCGCTGGCTGGCCTGATCGAGGAGTTGATCGCCAGCTATCCGGTGCCCGTCGAGGAGCTGGCGCTGATCGGCCACAGCATGGGCGGCCTGGTCGTACGCAGCGCGGCGCACTACGCGGACGAGCTCGAGCTCGGCTGGAAGCTCAAGCTGCGTCACGTGCTCTGCATCGGCTCGCCCCACTTCGGCGCGCCGCTGGAGCGCGCGGGCAACGTGCTCACCAGCGTGCTGGCGTACTTCGACACCGCGGGCACGCAGGTGCCGGCCAAGGTGTTCAACGCGCGTAGCGCCGGCATCAAGGACCTGCGCTACGGCTCGGTGCGCGACGAGGACTGGAAGGACCAGGACGCGGACGCGTTCCTCACCGACACCAGCCAGCACGCGGCGTTCGTGGATGGCGTGTCGTACGGCTACATCGCGGCACGTTTGCAGCCTGCGGCCGGCTTCGTGGCCGAGCTGGTGGGCGATCTGCTGGTGCAGCTCCCCAGTGCATCCGGCCAGCACAAGGACCCGACGCGGGTGCTGCCATTCCAGATGGGGCACGTGCTCGACGGCGTGAACCACGTGGCATTGCCCACCAATCCCGCGGTTTACCAGCAGGTGGTGCGCTTCCTGAGCGAGTGCAAGCCGAGCCCCGCCGCGGTGCTCGCGAGCCAGGCCGAGGGGTAGCCGGCGCCGGTTCGGCGTGACTGGCACGCCGGCTGCTGTAGAACCTCACCATGAAGTGGATCCCTGGATATCGCAGTGACGACGTCGAGGATCGCCGAGGCCAAGGCGGCGGTGGCTTCAGCTCCGGCGGCGTCGGCATGCTGTTCACGCTGTTCAAGCTGTTCGGCTTGCCGGGCGTGCTGATCGGCGGCGCCATCATGTTCTTCGGCAGCGGCCTGCTCAGCAGCGGTGGCTCCGAGTCGCGCGCCGTGCCGCGTGAAGGCGCGCAGGCCGCGCAGCCCGGCGACGGCAGCGACTTCGTGGCCTATGTGTTCGACGATGTGCAGAAGACCTGGCAAGGCGTGTTCAGCGAGCACAACGAGCGCTACCAGGGCGCCAAGCTGATCCTGTTCAGCGATGCCACGCGCACCGGCTGCGGCACGGGTCAGGCGGTGATGGGTCCGTTCTACTGTCCGCTCGACACGCGCGTGTACATCGACCTGAGCTTCTACCAGGAGCTCAAGCAGCGGTTCGGCGCGCCGGGCGACTTCGCGCAGGCGTACGTGATCGCGCACGAGGTCGGCCACCACGTGCAGCACTTGCTCGGCTACGACGAGAAGGTGCAGCGCGCGGCCAAGGCGCAGCAGACCGGCGCGGATGCGCTGTCGGTGCGCCTGGAGCTGCAGGCCGACTGCTTCGCCGGACTGTGGGCCAAGGCGTCCGCTCGCCGCGATCAGCTCGACCCCGGAGACATCGACGAAGCGCTGACCGCGGCGCAGGCGATCGGCGACGACAAGCTGCAGAAGCAGGGCCAGGGCCGCGTCACGCCGGAGACCTGGACGCACGGCTCGTCGGCGCAGCGAGCGCGCTGGTTCAAGCGCGGCTACGAGCTCGGCACCATCGACGGCTGCGACACCTTCACCGCCAGCAAGCTCTGATTCACAGCGACAGGGCGCTCGGGAACGTCGACGCGCGCGTGTGGCGGGTGGGCACGACCGCGAACGGGTGCTGCATGCCGAGCGTGACCATCGGACGCGGGCGCACCGGGAAGTGCGGCGTCGCGCGGATGTCGAAGCGCTGTGCCATCGCTGCCAGGATCACGCGCGCCTCGGTGAGCGCGAACGTGTTGCCGATGCACATGTGCACGCCGCCGCCGAACGGCAGGTACGCGCCCTCCGGCACGCTCTGCGCACGCTCGGCGCGGAAGCGCTCCGGATCGAAGCGCACCGGGTTGGCGAACCAGCGCGGATCACGCTGCGTCACCCAGGTACTCCACACCACCTCGGTGCCCGCCGGCACGTGGAAGCCGCCGAGCTCCGTGTCCTGCGCGTTCACGCGGTCGGCGAACCACGCCGGCGGGTAGAGGCGCAGCGTCTCGCGCACCACGCGGTCGGTCAGCGTCAGCCGCGGCAGATCGTCGAAGCCCACCTCGCGCTCGCCGAGCGTGCCGCGCACCTCCTGCGTCAGCGCGTCGAGCAGCGTGGGGTTCTGCGTCAGCAGGTACCAGGCCCAGGTCATGGTGTGCGCGGTGGTGTCGTGGCCCGCGAGCAGCATGGTCAGCGTCTCCGCGCCGATGTCCTGGTCGGTGAGCGCGCTGCCGTCCTCGTCGCGCGCGCTGATCAACATCGACAGCAAGTCGCCGCGATCCTCGCCCGAGGCGCGACGCTCGCGCACGATGTCGCGCACGATCTGGTGCAGCTCCGCGATCGCGGCCCGCGCGCGCTTGCCGTAGTACACGCCCTGCTCGATGCGCACGAGGCGCGACAGCATGGTGGTGGGCATGATCCACGGCATCGCGGTCTGCAGCGCCGCGTCCACTCGCTCGGCCTCGTGGCCGGTGTCGGTGTTGAACAGCGACCGCGAGACGATCGAGAACGTCAGCCGCATCATCGCTTCGCGCAGGTCGCGCTCCTGACCGCTCTGCCAGCTCTCCAGCATGCGGTAGGTCTCGTGGGCCATGATGTCGACGTAGCGCTTGATGCGCTCGCGATGGAACGCGGGCGCCATCAGCCGGCGGTGGCGCAGGTGCTGCGAGCCCTCCAGCGAGAGCAGGCCGATGCCGGCCAGCGTGCCCAGCGCCTTGCGCGTGCTCTGCGTGCGCTCGAAGGTTCGGTCGCGCACCACGCGGTCGATCAACGCCGGATCGCTGATCAAGATCGAAGGTTGCAGCCCGACGCGAAAAGCGACGACATCGCCGTAATCGCGCTGCAGCTTGGTCAAGAACGCGAGCGGATCGGCCAGGAACGCGGGCAGATGTCCGAGCCAGGGCAGCGCGCGGGGGCCAGGCGGTAAACTCAGCTCGCTCTTATCCACAATTGACGACCTCCCACGCGGCGGATACATGACTCAGGATGCGTAGAGTCTACTTGTCTTTGCTCGCCTTGAGCGCGCTGTCCTGCAACGAGGATCCGACGCCCGTGGGCGACATGAGTCCACGGAACACCCCGGACGCGGGCCACGCAGACGCGGGCTCGAGCACCGACAGCAAGCGCGATGGCGGCAAAGCGGACGCCCCCTCGGCCGCTGCGGACAGCAGCGTCGAGGTCGACGAGGCGCCGATCAGCGAGCAGGACGCCGGCGGCGGCGGCGCCTCGGACAGCGGCCTGCCCTGCGCGGTGCAGAGCGTGCTCGCGGAGCGCTGCTGGACCTGCCACGACCAGGTGCCGCAGTTCGGCGCGCCGGTGTCTCTGAGCAACTTCGAGCAGCTGCACGCGCAGTCGCCGCGCGCCAAGGTGCCTTACTATCAGGCGGTCGCGGACCGCATCCAGCCGGGCGAGCTGCCCGCGATGCCCCCCGCCGGACAGCCGCCGCTGAGCGCGGAACAGCGGGCCACGCTGCTCGACTGGATCGCGGCGGGCGCACCGGCCGGAGAAGCATGCGCCGTGGAGCCTCCGCCCGTGACGGGTGTGGACGCGGGCGTGGAGCCTCCGCCCGCGGAGAGCGACTGCGACGTGAGCTTCGAGCTACGCGGCACCGACTTCAAGGGCGGCGCGTACCCCGTACCGATGGCCGACGACCACTACGAGTGCTTCTACTTCAAGGCGAACATCGAGCCCGGCACGCTGGCCACGCGCCTGACGCCGCTGCTCGACAAGACCAACGTGCTGCACCACTGGCTCCTGTTCGCGGCCGACAACGAGAACGAGGCGCCGTCCGGCACGCACGCACCGTGCAGCGGCATTCACCCGGGCGCCGCGCTGGCCGCCGCCTGGTTGCCGGGCACGCCCGAGCTGGTGATGCCCGATGACGTCGGCATGGAGCTGCCCAGTGGTCCGACCGCGCAGTTCATCCTCGAGAACCACTACAACAACATCCCGCGCTACGAGAACCTCAAGGACGACAGCGGCGTGAAGGTGTGCGCCACCAAGAAGCCCAAGGCGCAGCACGCGGCCATCCACTGGCTCGGCTCGGAGCTGATCTCGATCCCGCCGGGTGGCAGCGGCTCCGCGAGCGGGACGTGCACGCCCAAGCCGGATGGTCCGGTGCACATCCTCGGCGTGGTGCCGCACATGCACAAGCTCGGCTCGTACGTGAACATGACCATCCTGCGCGCGAACGGGAGCACCGAGACGCTGCACGACGGCGCGTTCGAGTTCGAGAGCCAGGGCTACTACGCCAAGGACATCGTGCTGCAGCCGGGCGACCGCGTGACCACCAAGTGCGACTACAAGAACACGTACACACGCACGGTCACGCTGGGCGAACGGACCGGCGACGAGATGTGTTACATGTTCACGCTCGCCTACCCGGTCGGCCGCATGAACACCGGCGGCAACTACCTCAACCCGTTCACCGGGCAGCCGTTCATCCAGGGACCGAATCGCTGCATGCGATAAACAAGCAACGCCTGGAGCGCGATCCACGCCGCGATCCACCACCGCTTTCTGCGGTGCGTGTCACGGACAAAAGTCCGCTCCGCGCGCTCCTCGAAACCGGCGGGCGCCTCACGACGCGCCTCACGCCCCATCCGTCCCTGTTTCGCGAGTTGGCGCGAGTGGGTTCGCTATCGGCAGGGACTCAGGCCTGAGCGAGCTCGGGCGTCTCCTGCAGGCGCGTTCGCAGGCGGCGGTAGCGGGCGCGGAGTAGCGGGCGGCGCTTGAGGTATGCGAGCAGGCACAGGCCGTCGAAGGCGAAGTAGAAGATGCTGATGCCGCTCGGCGGATTGCCGCTCGGCAGCAGCTTCACGCCGCCAAACGCGTACTCGTACCAGGTCCAGGCGCCGAAGCCGGTGCCGACCTGCTCCAGGAACGCCACCAGCAGGTACATCGCGAGGAAGAACGTGCGCGACTCCGCGTCGGCCAGCACGATCCACACGAACACCAGCGCGCAGACGGCGCCGAACACGTCGTGCGCGGCGACCAACCACCACAGCGAGTAGCCGACGCTGGCGACGAACATCGCGGAGGTCAACGCGCGCCTGTGGCGCACCACGAACGGCTCCCGCACGAAGTGGTAGATCGCCCCATAGATCACGGGATGCCCCAGCGGCACGTAGAGCGGGATGTTGTGCAGCCGGTACTCGTACATGCCGAACACCAGCGAGCAGAGGCTCTCCCCCACGAGCCCGATCACCACACCGTAGCGCATCAGCGCGCGCAGCCGCGGCGGTCCCTGGTGCGCCATCCAGACGTAGAAGCCGATCATCACCGCGTCCGCGGCCCACTGTCCGTACGGCCAGCGCGCGGCGATGTACGCGCTGTCGAGGCCGCAGATCACGAAGGTCAGCGGCAGCAGTGCGACCCAAGCGGCCGTGTGCTGCGCGTCCGCGGCCACGCTGCGCGCGGAGATCCCGCGCGCGCTCGTTGTCAGCATTCCAGTCTCCTGAAGCGAAGGAGCAAAGTTAGTCCGGGCTGGACCTGCACCTATCACGACTGAGCGCTGTAGCGATGATGCGATGGGCCAAACTATGGGCGCGGCGTGCAGGCTGTGAGGTGCAGATCTACCCAGGTGTGGCGAGAGGAGACTCCGTCTGCGCTCCAGCTGCGGACTTTCGCAGGATGGCTCGGCTCGTGCAGACCAACGGCGCACGCAGTCCCTCACGAAAGGAAGACACTCGCATGGCTAAGCTCACACTCCGCTCGGGCGCGATGTTCATGGTCCTCGCCGGACTCGCCGTGGCCCCCGCGTGCGCCAAGCAGCACCCCACGACCACCGCGGAGCGCGCCGAGATCGCGCATGGCGAGCTCAAGGCGACCGACTCGCTGACCGCCACGGTCGACAAGATCGACGCCGCCAACCAGACCGTGTTCCTGCACGACGATCAGGGTCATCACTTCGCGGTCCAGGCCAGCGGCGACGCGCTGGAGCGTCTGCAGCCTGACGACCAGATCAAGGTCGTCTACCAGGAGTCGATCAAGTTCGCGCTGCAGGAGTCCAAGAAGTCCGACGCCGAGCAGAAGACCAAGGTCGAGGACCTGACCCAGCTCAAGGGCGACGACGCCGTCGAGTTCGGGCGCAAGATCTCGACCACGGTGCAGATCCTCGCCGTTGGCGAGCAGGGCTCGGCCGTCGAGTTCCGCGCGCCCGAGGGGCATGTCCGCACGGTGGCGATCGACGACCACGAGAGTCGCGAGAAGATCGCGGCGCTGCGTCCGGGCGACAAGGTGGCCGTTACCTACGTCGAGAAGCTCGGCCTGGAGCTGGACGAGTCGCACGTGCTGCAGCGCGTGAAGAAGGGCGCCGAACAGGGCGCGGCCGAAGGCGAGCGCAGCAGCGGCGACGAAGCGGCGCGCTGAGCTCAGGCTCGCGTCAGCAGGTCGTCGGTGACCTCCATCGTGAAGGCGGGCTCGACGGCCGCCTCCGCGATGGCATCGACGAAGGCGCGACGTGTCTCGGGCTCGTCGTAGACCATCTTGGCGTCGAAGGCGCGCTTCCAGGTCTCGTAGTCCGGCCACTCGGCGTAGCCGACGAAGCGGCCGTCGCGATCCTGGTGCAGGCGCGAGCCGTAGGAGCCGTACTTGGCCGTGATCAGCTCGGTGCCCCGGCACCAGGCGCGCCGAAACTGCTCCTCCTTGCCGGGCTTGACCCGCCACCAGTACACCGCGACGAACATGGCGACCTCCGCTACTTGTCGAGCGCACGCTCGAGCGCGCGCAGGTTCTCGGACGAGAGCGCGAACCCGAACGCGAGGTACGTCCCGTTGTCGCGGTAGCCAGGGTTGTGCGCGGCGTATGCGCGCACCTGGGGCGACGCGTAGAAGCTCTCCGGGTAGGCGGCGAGTTGCTGCGGCGTGATCTGGATGCCCACGCGCACCAGGCCGGTCGCACGGTCGTACGCAAAGTCGCTCTCGCGCGCGAGCCGCTCGATGGCGTCGCACTGCCACGCGGGTACGTCCGGTGCGCGCACGATCTCGTAGTGCGCGAGCGCGCGCGTGATCGAGGCGAAGCCAAACAGGCTGGCCATGCTCAGGCGATGCACGGTGGGGAAGCGCTGCAGCTGCTCGCGGTAGAACGCGAGCCCCGAGCGAAGGTGCAGCGACCGCCTGCGATACGACGGCGCGATGCGCAGCTTGCCGCCCACGATCAGGCGCGCCTCCGGCACCGTGAGCGCCTTCCAGAACTGAAAGCCGATCACGGCGCCCCGGTCGCGGAACAGGTGTACGCAGTCGTTGGTGTTCGCGTGCTTGTCGAAGTGCGCACGCGGCTCGGCGCTCATGGTGATCGCGAGCGCATGCAGCTCGTCGAGCAGCGCGGGCGTCCAGACTTCACGCGGATGGACTTCGAGAGCAGGCTCCACCCTGGCGAGCTTAGCGCGCGTCAGAGCGCGCGGAAGTTGCCGTGGAACCCCAGCGGCAGCGCCAGCTCCACGTCGCAGTGCGCCAGCGCCTCCATGGTGCGCGCGTCGATCACCGCCAGCGTCGCGCGGTCCTCCCGCAGGTGCGAGCCGACCGACAGCAGCACGCCGTCGTCTTCCTCCTGCG
This sequence comes from Polyangiales bacterium, assembly GCA_040508235.1. Taxonomy (GTDB): domain Bacteria; phylum Myxococcota_A; class Polyangia; order Polyangiales; family DASUME01; genus DASUME01. The sequence continues at coordinate 10,900 of JBEVNG010000011.1, forward strand.
CTCCCGGTCGCGGCACGAACACGGGCTCACCGTAGGTCACGTCCGGCTCGCTGAAGCGGCGTACCTCGGGCTGCTCGCGATCGAGGCGCACCACCTCCGAGCGCCAACCGTCGGTGGCATCGTGCAACGCGAGGCCCCAGGCGTAGCGGTACGGGCGCCCGTGTACGCGGGCGTAATTGATCGCAGGAAAGTCGAAGCCGACGTTCGAGAGCTGCTCCAGCTCCACGCGCTTGGCGCCCGGACGCAGGCGCGCCCGCACATAGCGCGGTGCGAAGTTGGGCAGCTTGCCGCGCGCGAGCTTGTCGGTGGTCAGCGCGTCGATCACGCTGGCGTCGTCGAAGGCCACGAAGTCGAACACCACGTCGTCGCCCTGCTCGAACGTGTTGACCACGTGGAAGCAGAACAGCGTCTCGGTCTCGTAGCGCGTCCAGCTGCCGCGCTTGCGATCGAACAGGTGCAGGAAGGTGCCCGTCTCCGGCTGCCACTTGAAGCGCTCGATGAACGGCCGGTCGGTCCACAGCAGCGACAGCGCATTCACGCGCAGCGGGTGCTCGATCAACACTACATGCCGCGCGGTGACGCCGAAATCGTGCAGGTACGGCGTGCGGCTGAACGCGAGCTTGCCCTCCAGCGTGCGCGCCTTGTCGTGCGGGCCCTGACGGAACACGGAGATCTCACTCTTGGGCCCGAACGTGGTGCCCAGGTTGACCAGCGCGTTGCCCACGAAGTCGTAGTGCGGATGCGCGGTGGTGTTCATGCCCTTGGGCAGCTCGTCCTGGTACTCGTAGAGCCCACGCGTGGCCATGTCGTCGCTGCCGATCACGTGCTGCGCCGGGGTCTCGGTCATCGCGAGCCATGCGCCCTGCCAGGGCACCACGTTCACGTTCGTGTTGTCGGTCAGCGGCGGCGCCGGCTGCACCAGGCGCTGGAAGAAGCTGCGCTTCATCGGCGTGCCGAACGAGCCCATGCGGTTGCCGCCCGCCGCGGCGTGTTGCGCCGCCTTCGACGCCAGCAAGCGCTGCCGGAACGTCACGCCCTGCGGGCCAAAGTTGAACCCGTACATCAGGCCGAGGCCGTCGAACCAGTGCGCGGCACGCCAGCCCTCGGTCTCGAACACCGCCGGCGCCGTGCGCACCAGCTGCCCCGAGAGCCAGCTCGGAAGCTCGCCACGTGGCTGCACCGGCAGCTGGTCCTGGTTGCGTGCGGTCCAACGAAACGGTGCGCGATCGAGCGCGGGCTGCGCATGCACCGCGGGTACGGCCTGGAAACGGGTGAGCGTGGAGACGGCTTGGCTCATGGTGCAGCTCCAATCTTGTCGATGTCTAGATGCTGCGATCCCATCTTGCTTGTGTCAAGATCAGCTTCGCAAGATGCCGACATCACGCCCCAAGCGCAGCTATCACCACGGCGATCTCCGGCGCGCGCTGGTCGACGCGGCCTGGCAGCTGGTGCGAGACGGAGGTCTGCAAGCGCTGAGCCTGCGCGAGGTCGCGCGCGTGGTCGGCGTCAGCCACGCGGCGCCGTACCATCACTTCCCCACGCGCGGCGCACTGCTCGATGCGCTCGCGGAGCAGGCCTTCACGGGCCTCGAACACGCGCAGCGCGTGGCGCTCGGCGACCTGACCGACGGACCCCAGATGCTCTACGCGATCGGCCGCGCGTACATCGACTTCGCGCGCGAGCACCCCGAGCAGGTGCTGGTGATGTTCCGCGCGCGCGCGGAGGACGAGGGCGCGTCTCCCGCCTCGCTCATCGAGATCGGCGAGCGCGCTTTCGCCCAGCTGTTCGACGTCGTCTCGACCTGCCAACAGCAAGGCGCCGCCCCGCAGGGCGACACCCACGAGCTCGCACTCGCGCAGTGGAGCCTGGTGCACGGCTTCGCCAAGCTCTGGGTCGAGGGCCCGCTCACTGTGATGCCCTCCTACGCCAACAGCTTCGAGCGCCTGCGCGACGCCCTGCTGCACGGCGTGCGCGAGGGCTGGAGCGCACAGGCACGTCAGACCGGCGCCGGCGTACGCTCCGAGAACTGACCGTTCCAGTACGGATAGTAAGGGTAAGGTGGCGTGGTCGCGCTCGCGTCATCGAGGCGCGCGCGCTGCGCGGGCGTGAGGGACCAGCCCACCGCGGCGAGGTTTTGCTCCAGCTGCGCCTCGTCGCGTGCGCCGATCAGCACGGTCGAGACGGTGGGGCGCTGCAACAGCCAGTTGATCGCGAGCTGCGGCACGCTCTTGCCGGTCTCCGCGCTCAGCGCTTCGAGCACGGCCAGCACCCGCAGCAGACGCTCTTGCTCCACCGGCGGTGCGAACCTCTCGGTCGCGTGCAGGCGCGATTGCGACGGCGGCTGTCCTTGTCGCAGCTTGCCGGTCAGGCGGCCCCAGCCGAGCGGGCTCCAGACCATCGCGCCGATGCGTTCTTCGAGCGCGAGCGGCATCAGCTCCCACTCGTAGTCGCGGCCGATCAGCGAGTAGTAGACCTGATGGCTCACGAGGCGCGTGCGCACGCGTCTATCCGCGACCGCGAGCGACTTCATCAGCTGCCAGCCGCTGAAGTTGGAGGCACCCAGCAGGCGCACCTTGCCCGCGCGCACCAGGTCGTCGAGCGTGTCCACCACGTGGTCCAGCGAGGTGCGAGCGTCGAAGTGATGCAAGCTCAGGATGTCGATGTGGTCCGTGCGCAGTCTCCGCAGCGCCGCGTCGGTGGCGGCGATCAGGTGATGCCGCGAGGCGCCCACCTGGTTCGGACCTTCACCCGCGCGCAGGCTGAGCTTGGTCGAGATGATCGCCCGCTGCCTGCGCCCCTGCAGCGCCGCCCCGAGCAGCTCCTCGGAGGCGCCGTCCGAGTACACATCCGCGCTGTCGAACAGGCTCACGCCCGCATCGAGGCTGCGGTCGACCATGCGCCGCGCTTGCTCGGCGTCGACCGTGCCCCAGGCCGAGAACAGCGGGCCCTTGCCGCCAAACGTGCCCACGCCCAGCCCCAACACCGGCACCTGGAAGCCCGAGCTTCCGAGAAATCGTGTCTCCATCAGCTCCAGGCTGAGGCACGCGAGCGCCGGCGGTAGCGCGCTGGACGCGAACGCATTTTCAACGAAATCTTGAGAATCATGGAGCGCCTCGACGACCTCGCCCTGTTCCTGCGCGTGCTGGACCTCGGCTCCATCAGCGCCGCCGCGCACAGCCTGGAGCTCTCCGTGGCGGTCGCGAGCCAGCGGCTCAAGCGCCTGGAGCGCGGCATGGGAGTGCAGCTGCTGCATCGCACCACGCGCCGCCTGTGGGCCACCAGCGAGGGCGCCGCGCTGGCCGAGCGCGGGCGTCCTTTGATCGAGGATCTGGAGGCGCTGACCAGCGGCATGCGGAGCGGAGAGATCACGGGCACCCTGCGCATCGGCGCCCCCGCGTCCTTTGGAAGGCTGCACCTGTCGCCGCTGCTGCCGCGCTTCCTGGAGCGCCACCCTCGCCTGCGCCTGAGCGCGCACCTGAGCGACGAGCTGATCGACCTGGGCTCGCGCGGCCTCGACGTGGCCCTGCGCATCGGCGCGCTCGATGCGTCGAGCCTGGTGGCGCGCAAGATCGCGGACGACCCACGCATCCTGGTCGCGTCGCCGGACTACCTCGCGCGGCGAGGTACACCCAAGAAGCCCGCCGACCTCGCGCAACACGACTGGCTGCGCTTGCTCGGCCAGCGCCCCACCCTGCGCCTGCGCGACGCGCGCGGACGTGAGGAGACGGTGCGTGTCGAGGGCCGCTACGAGAGCTCGCTCGGCGAGGCGCTGTGCGACGCAGCGGTCGCGGGACTCGGCATCGCGCGCCACTCGACCTGGCTGGTGCGCCGCGAGCTGGCGGCGGGCAGGCTCGTGCGCGTGCTCCCGAGCTACACGACGCTGCCCGAGTCGGGCATCTACGCCGTGATGCCCGCGCGCCGCCTGCTGCCCCCGCGGGTGCGAGCATTCGTCGACTTCCTGTGCGAGCAGCTGCCCGCGCGCCTATTTCCTTGAGCGATAACAAGACACGAAACGATTCATTGGATCGATGCACCAACCCCACGCACGCTGAGGGCATGCAGACCTGGAACGCTGGTGACTACGTTCGCAATGCTTCGTTCGTGCCCGCTCTTGGCGAGGCGCTGCTCGGGCTGATCACGGTCGCGCCGCCGGCGCGGGTGCTCGACCTGGGCTGTGGGGATGGGGCGCTGACGGAGCAGCTGCGTGGGTACGAGGTGGTCGCGGTGGATGCGAGTCCGCAGATGATCGAAGCCGCCCAGCGCCGTGGGCTGGACGCGCGCGTGGTCGATGGGCATGCGCTGCCGTTTCGCGACGAGTTCGACGTAGTGTTCAGCAACGCGGCGCTGCACTGGATGACGCGGCCCGACGAGGTGATCGCGGGCATCCATCGAGCGCTTCGTCCTCGGGGGGAGCTGGTCGCGGAGTTTGGCGGCGCCGGCAACGTGGCCAGCGTGGTCGAGGCGCTCAGCCGAGAGCTGGCCGCCAGAGAGCTGCCCGCGCCGCAGCCGTGGTACTTCCCGAGCGCGGGCGAGTACGCCAGCAAGCTGGAGCGCGCGGGCTTTCGCGTGGAGCTCGTCGCGCACTTCGACCGTCCCACGCCGCTGCCGGGTGACGTGCTCGACTGGATCGCGACCTTCGGCGAGCGCTTCACGAGCTGCGTTCGACCCGCGGAGCGCCCCCGGTTCCTGGAGGACGTGCGCGCGCGCCTGGCTCCGCTGCAGCAGGGCGAGTGGGTGCTCGACTACGTCCGCCTGCGCGTGCGCGCGCGCAAGGTTTAGCGCTATATCCCTGCCCTCACCGCACAGGAGCAGGCGTATGCCGTTCGTTCGCATCGACGTCATCGAGGGCGCGTCTTCGCGCTTCAAAGCCCAGATCTCGGACGCGGTGCACACCGCGCTGGTCGACACCTTCAACGTGCCAGCGGACGACAAGTTCCAGGCCATCCACGTGCATGCGCCGGACGAGCTGGTCTACGCACCGGCCTACCTCGGCATCGTGCACTCCAAGGCGATCGTGATCATCCAGATCACCTGCAACGAGGGCCGCACGCTGGAGCTGAAGAAGGCGCTCTACGCGCGCATCGCCGAGCTGATCGCCGGCAGCACCGAGATCGGAAAGAACGACGTGATCATCAACCTGATCGAGGTGAAGAAGGAAAATTGGTCGTTCGGAAACGGCGTCGCACAGTACGGCTAAATGATGTACTTGGGCGCGCTGAGCGCGTTCGCGGCCTCGGTCACCTGGGCGTTCGCCTCCACGCGCTACTCCATCGTCGCGCGTGAACAGGGTGCGGTACGCGTGGGGGTCGTACGCGCCGTCACCGCCAGCGGGTTGTGGCTGACCTGGCTCGCCTGCACGGACGGGCTTGCCTCGCTGGCGCAGATCGATGGCCGCCACGCGCTGATCCTGATCGGCTCGGTGATGTGCTCGTACGTGGTGGGCGACCGCGTGTTCTTCGCGGCCTCCGCGCGGCTGGGTGTGCCCTCGGCGCTCGCGATCGCGACCATCTATCCGCTGTGGGCCGCGCTTTACGGCACGTTCGTGCGCGGCGAGTCGCTGGGGCCGCGCCGCATCGTGGGCATCGCGTGTTGCCTGGCGGGTGTGTCGGCGGTGCTGTGGATGAGCCGCGACCCCAAGCTGCACCAGGCGCGCGGCGTGTGGCAGGGCGCCGCGCTGGCGCTGTTGACCTCGTGCTTCTGGGCCGGCAACGCGGTGTTCCTCAAGCTCGGCACGGACGACCTCAGCATCTACCAGGCGAACGGCTTTCGCTACACGGTCGCCGCGCTGGTGCTGCTGGTGCAGCTGCGCACCGCCAAGCCGCCCGCGAGCAAGCTGCCGATGCGCGAGCTCGTGCGCACGATGCGCGCGCCGCTCGCGCTCGATGCCGGCTTCGGCTCCGTGTTGTTCGTCTACGGAATCGCGCACACCGACCTCGCGCTCGGCGCCACGCTGTCGTCACTCTCGCCCTTGGTCGCGCTGCCCGTCGCGGTCGCGATGCGCACCGAGCGCGTCACCGCGGGCAAGGTCGCCGCCGTCTGCCTGACACTCAGCGGCGTCGTGCTGCTCGTGACGACCGCCTAGAGTGCGTCATTCCGCTGACGCTCGGGCACGTGTTGACGCAAAGCTGGCGGCAGACACCCGATTGGTGATTAATTGATCGAGCGTCGGCACGGGTCGGTCTCTCGAATGAGTCGGTCCAGGATTTCTGCGGGAGATCGATCCGTGCCGCCTTTTCAATCTGGAAGCCCCAGCGCGCGCACGGCGCCGTCGTCGCTCTCCCCGAGCTCCGCTACCGCGCGATTGCCGCTGATCACGTAGACGCGGCCTTCCGAGACCACGGGCCCCGAGATCGCGCGCCCCGGGAACGTGAACTGCGCGACGGGAATGCCGAGGTCGGCTTGCAGCGCGATCAGCGAGAACGTCGGCAGCGGCACGCCTGCGTCGTCCGCGCCGCTGATCGGCGACGTGAAGTACAGGACGTCCTTGGCGAGCGCGAGCGGCGCCACGAACACGCCCATCGGCACGTCGAACGTCCAGAGCTGAAACAGGCCGTCGTCCGTGTACGCCTTCACCGTGCCGACGAACGGGCCGGTGTCGGTGGTCGGGTCGAGGCCGTTCAAGCCGTGCACGAACAGCTTGCCGCGGCCCTGCGCGCCACCGTTCTGCAGACCGCCGAGCTGGTTGGCCTGCTGCACGACTTGCGTCTGGCGCACCACCTCGCCGGTGGCCGCGTCGAGCACCCACAGCGCGCCGCTCTTCTGCCCGGCGGAGATCACCTTGCGGCCGTACCAGAGGCGATAGATCTTCGGCGCGTCGCCGAGGTCTTGATCGAGGAAGCGACCGTCTTCGCCGGGCGTCGGGATGCCGCGCACCCAGATGTCGTTGGCGGTGACCTGACGGTGCCACTTCACGGCGCCGGTCTTGGCGTCGAGCGCGAAGAACGAGTCGCTGCTGTCGGTGGCCTTGCCGTCCGGACCGGGCGAGTAGTTCTGGCCGGTGCCGATGTAGATCGTCTCGGTCTCCGCGTCGTACGTCGGCTGCGCCCAGATGTCGGCGCCCGACGGCCCCAGCTCGAACGGCGCGATCGCGACCGGCTTCACGTCGGCGGCCTTGATGGTCTCGAAGCGCCAGTCTTCGTGGCCGGTCTTGGCGTCGAGCGAGACCACGAAGCCGGTGTGGCTGCAGCACTGGTACGAGGGGATGGCCTGCTTGATCAGCAGCGCGTTGTCCTCGATGGCGGCGAAGCCGATCACGACCTTGCCGTTGGCGAGCAGCAGCGAGTTGCCGACGATGCCGCCGAGCGGGTGCGCGTCGAGCTGCTCCTTCACCCACAGCTCCGCGCCGGTGTCGGCATCGAGTCCGTAGATGTTGCCGTCGAGGTCGCCGAACACGACCGCGTTCGCTTCCTTGTCGTACACCGCGCCGCCGACGATGGGCGTGCCCGCGATGTCCGGGATCACGCCGCCCACCGGCGAGGGCTTGCCGATCTCCGCCAGCAGCGGGTTGGGCGGCCGCGTGACGAACTCCCAGCGCAGCGTGCCGTCGAGGTTGAGGGCGAAGAAGCGGCCGCTGTTGGAGCCGACGTAGAGCGCGTCCTCGGTGACCACCGGCGTGCCGTGCAGCGCGCCGAGCGGCCTGCCATAGCTGGTTCCGTCGAAGGTCCACTTCACGACCAGCTTCGACACGTTGAAGCTGTGGATCGTGCGCTCGGCCTTGTTGAAGTGACTGCCCTGCGGGTCGTGGCCGGCCATTGGCCACGTCGCGGACTTGCCCGCGTGCTTCTCGCCCAGGCGCGCGGCCTGCACGTCCAGCGGTGTGCTCGGTTCCACTTCGCAGGCGGACGACAGCGCGATGCCAGCCACGGCTAGCAAGGGAAGCTTCTTCATCGGATTCACCTCTCGGGTGCGCGCGTCCCTGCGCGCACGGGAGGTCTAGACGGCCGGCGAGGCGTTCCGATGGCGTATTCGTGCTACCGATGGGACTCTGCCGCGGGGTAGCTCACCAATCAAGTCAGACGTCCAGGTCCGTGCTGGTCAGGATCTCGTGGATCTCGAGCACGTTCGGACCGGCGAACATCTCCTTCGGGGGACGGTTGCTGTGCGCCTCGGCGAAGGACGGGCTGCGCGTCCAGGCGGCGAAATCCTCGACCGTCCGCCACCAAGTTTTGACCTCGTAGTACCCCTGCACGCCCGGATCGGGTACGAAGCCCCCGCTCGTATGGTCGAACTTCATGGGCCGCGGGCGGTGCACCTCGTTGCGCACGAAGCCGGGCGCTTGGTCGACCAGATGGACGCGACGCTTGAAGCGCTCCTCGAAATCGATCTCGTGTCCCTGGGCGACGGGGATGCGGTTGGTGACGACGATCATGCCGGGGTTTGTACCCCATGGACGCAGAAAATCCCGGCGAAGCAACTGCGGCAACACACGTTCGCAATACGTCTGGGGCAGGCTCAAGCGCCTGGACGAAGCGGGTAACTGGAAGGCGAGAGGACAGAGCGATGCCGAGCAACCAAGTACGAGTGCAAGCCATTCAAGCGATCACGAGCCGCACGCTGCCGCCGCCCAAGGCTCCAGGAAAGCTCGAGGATCTCTGGGCGACCGACGTGTTCACGCTGCAGAAGATGCAGCAGCACCTGCCCAAGGCGGTGTTCAAGTCGCTCAAGAAGACCATCGAGAGTGGCGAGCCGCTCGACCTCACCGTGGCCGACGGCGTCGCCGCCGCCATGAAGGAGTGGGCGATCAGCAAGGGCGCGCTCTACTACTCGCACGTCTTCTACCCGCTCACGAACCTCACCGCCGAGAAGCACGACGGCTTCATTTCCGTGCAGAGCGATGGCTCGGTGATCAGCGAGTTCGCCGGTAAGGTGCTGGTCCAGGGTGAGCCCGACGGCTCGTCGTTCCCGAACGGCGGCATCCGCTCCACGTTCGAGGCGCGCGGCTACACGGCGTGGGACGTCTCCAGCCCCGCGTACATCGTGCAGACCAACAACGGCTCCACGCTCTGCATCCCCACCGTGTTCGTGTCCTGGACCGGCGAGGCGCTCGACAAGAAGACGCCGCTGCTGCGCTCGATCGCCGCGATGAACAAGGCCGCCAAGCGCGTGCTGACGGTGCTCGGCCACAAGGAGATCGCCACCGTCAACAGCAGCTGTGGCGCGGAGCAGGAGTACTTCCTGGTGGACGCGGCGTTCGCGGCCGCGCGCCCGGACCTGCTGATCGCGGGCCGCACGTTGTTCGGCAAGCCGCCCGCCAAGGCGCAGCAGTTCGACGATCACTACTTCGGCGCCATCCCCGAGCGCGTCCAGATCTTCATGCAGGAGGTCGAGGAGCAGATGTACAAGCTCGGCATCCCCGCGAAGACGCGCCACAACGAGGTCGCGCCCGGGCAGTTCGAGATCGCGCCCTTCTTCGAGGCCGCGAACGTCGCCAGCGATCATCAGCAGATGACGATGACGATCCTCAAGAACACGGCCAAGCGGCACGGCCTGGTCTGCCTGCTGCACGAGAAGCCGTTCGCGGGCGTCAACGGCTCGGGCAAGCACGTGAACTGGTCGGTCGGCAACGCCACCCAGGGCAACCTGCTCGACCCCGGCGACACGCCGCACGACAACGCGCAGTTCCTGGTGTTCTGCGGCGCCGTCATCCGCATGGTGCACAAGTACGGCCCGCTGCTGCGCGCCGTGATCGCCACCGCCAGCAACGACCACCGCCTGGGCGCCAACGAAGCGCCGCCGGCGATCATGTCGGTCTACCTCGGCACGCAGCTGGAGGACGTGTTCAAGCAGATCCAGAAGGGCTCGCTGACCGGCTCCAAGAGCAAGGGCGTGATGAACCTCGGCGTCGACACGCTGCCGGCGTTCGCCAAGGACCCGGGCGACCGCAACCGCACCTCGCCGTTCGCCTTCACCGGCAACCGCTTCGAGTTCCGCGCGGTCGGCGCCAGCCAGTCGGTCTCCGGCCCGCTGATCGCCATGAACACGATGCTGGCCGACTCGCTCGGCTGGATCGCGGACAAGCTGGAGGCCGCCACGGGCTCCGGCCAGCCGCTCAACGCCGCCATCCAGGGCGTGCTCAAGGTGGTGATGGACGAGCACGGCGCGGTCGTGTTCGGCGGTAACGGCTACTCGGCCGAGTGGCACAAGGCCGCCGTCGAGGAGCGCGGCCTGCTCAACCTGCCCACCTGCGCCGAGGCGCTGCCGGTGCTCAAGGAGAAGTACGTCGAGGAGCTGTTCTCCAAGCTCGGCGTGCTCTCGCCGGCGGAGCTGTCCAGCCGCTTCGACGTCTACTCGGAGCAGTACATCAACGCGATCGCGGTCGAGGCGCGCCTGGCCGTCACGCTCGCCAAGACGTCGATCTACCCAGCCGCCATGGCGTACCTCTCGTCGCTGTCGGACACGTACACCAAGCTCGCGGCGCTGAAGATCGAGACCTCCACCGAGCCGGCGACCAAGGTCGCGGGCCTGGCCAAGTCGCTGCTCGGCGCGGTCGCCAAGCTGGAGGGCGAGCTGGCCAAGCACGACTTCGAGGGCACCGAGGGCCACCTCAAGCACAGCGCCAAGGGCATCAAGCCGGCGATGGAAGAGGTCCGCAAGTACGCCGATGCGCTCGAGGCCGAGGTCGCCGACGAGTTCTGGCCGCTGCCGACCTACCTCGAGATGCTGTTCGTGAAGTGATCAGCAGCCGAGCGGCGCGCCCAGGTCGTAGGTGCCGTCCTGGTCCGCGTCGCTCAGCGCGCGATTCTCCACGCAGTCGGCGTTCTTGCCGGGCGTGAGCGCCCCTGCCACGCCGTTGCCGATCAAGCGCGCGTTGTTGCCGGTGATGTTCACCGCGCCGTGGACCTCGCAGCCGAGCAAGCGCAGGTTGTTGGCGCTGACCGTGAGCGACCCCTCGATGACACAGAACGCGAGCGTGACGTCGTTCTTGAGCACGCTGACGTCGCCCGTGATGCGCACGCCGCGCACCAGCGCGTTGTTGCCGTCGAGCGTCAGCGAGCCGTCGAGGATCGCGACGCTCGGATCCTCGCCGTAAAGGACCACGTTGTTGGCGTCCACCGAGACGTCTCCGCGGATGTCGACGCCCTGGTCACCGCCGTCCAGCACGATCGCCGTGTTGTTCTCGCGCTGCGCGATGTTGCCCTCGTGCGCGGCCAGGTCTTCCACGGACCAGGTCGGCGCGGCGGGATAGCAGAGCACGTCGAGCAGCTTGCCGTTGCGGTCGAGCGCGATGTCGACGGCGCCGCTGGCGCACTCGGCCCGGGCTTCCTCGCACGAGCCGCCCTCGAACTCGATGCAGCGCGATACCTCGGCGTCGCTCGAGGAGTCTCTCTGCTGGACGACCTGGGTACGTCCTTCCCAGGGCACGCCGCCCGCGTGGCCGTCATCGCAGCCGAGGGCGGTGGTGAGGGTGACGAGGGCGAGCAGGGACTTGGTTTGCTTCATGGACCTATGGTGCCCTGGGCCTCGCGAGCGGTTGAAGCCGCCTGCGCACGCCAGCTCACCAAGCGATGCACGCGCGAGCCAAGCCGCTTGCGGCCGCGCGCACGCGGCTTGCGGTCAGAGCGTCTGGCGCAGGCCCGAGCGCTGCGCGATCGCGTGTCGGAACGGGTCCGCGCGCTTGAACAGCGTATCGAGCCGCTGCAGCGAGAGCTCCGCGAGCGGCCCCGGCTGCACACCGAGCGTGCACTGCAGGTAGACCGCGACCTTGAGCAGGGGCTCCAGCTCCTCGCGACAGCGGCGCTCCCAGTCTGCTTCGTCGACGTTGGCGCGCTGCACGGCCATGTCGAAGTCGATGGGCAGCACCTCCAGCGGCGCGGTGCAGACGATGAAGTTGTGCAGCTCCGCGTCGCCGTGGGTGAGGCCGGCGTCGTGCAGGCGGGTGAGCGTCTGCATGATCTGCTCGGCCAGCAGCCACAGGCCCGCGGCGCTGGCGAGCGGGAGCTTCTCCGCGTGCTTGATGTTGCTGTCCTCGGGCTCGCTGCCGAAGGGCGTGATCGAGTCGAACGGCTTGCCCGGCAACAAGCAGCTGCGGAACACGCCCTGGTGATGGCCGATGGGCGCGGGGATGCCGAGCACCTGGCTCGCCAGCAAGTGGCGCTCGTACTCGCCCTTGGGGTCCCCGCGCAGCTGGCCCGGGTAGTACGTCTTGCGGAAGTGCAGCGGGAACTGCTCGGCGAGCGCGAACTGCTCGCGCGCCGCGCGGCTGGCGATCACCAGCTCGCCGCTCATCAGCGGCATGTCGCCGGCCATGCGCTTGGCCAGCGTGCGCACGACGAAGTCCTGCTGCGGCGCGCGCTGGATCAGCGCCCAGTAGTCGTCGTCGACGGTGACCACGTGTCGCGGCGACACGCGAACGGCATGCTCTCCCTGCACAACCCGACGACCGTAGCAGGTTCCATCTCCGGGCACATCCAACGCTCATCCCACGCGCTCAACTGTCACCTCACTCGTACAGCGCACTTTTCGTGGCACCAGCGGATGGAAGAGGATGCGCGCATGACCTTACTGCGCTGGTGGATGGTGGCTGCGTGCTTGGTGGTCGCGTGCGGCGACGACGACGGTCCGGACGATACGCCGAGGGATGGCGGAGGCATGGCGGATGCGTCCAGGCCCGATGCCTCGCTCGACGCCGCGGTACCCGATGCGGCGCGCGCCGACGGGGGGCTCGACTTCCGCTCGTTCGATCAGGCGATGGAGAGCGCGATCAGCCGCTACAACGCGGCGCGCGACGGCGGCGCGGAGATCGTGGGCGCGAGCGCGGCCGTGATCACCGCGGACGGCGGCACCGTGCACACCAAGGGCTACGGCACGTTCGCGGCCGATCGCGTGTACCTGATCGCGTCGGCGAGCAAGATCCTGGCGGCGGGTGTGCTGCTGCGGCTGGCCGATCAGGGCAAGCTCTCCGTCGATGCGCCGATCAGCGCGCAGCTGGACGAGTGGGGTGCGCACAAGACCGGCGTCTCGGTGGCGCAGCTGGTCTCCAACAGCTCGGGCTTGCCGTCGCTGGCGGAGATCTCGGCCGCGGGCGCCAACCCGACCGGCCCCGACTTCGCGCGGCTCACGCCTCACTTCTGCCAGTACAACACGCCCGGCTCGCTGGCCGACTGCGGCAAGGCCATCTACCAGGACGACGCGCCGGAGGGCAATCGCGAGCCCGACAAGGTGTTCCGCTACGGCGGCAGCCAGTGGCAGCTGGCGGGTGCACTCGCGGAGCAGGTCAGCGGCAAGAAGTGGGCGGAGCTGATTCGCGAGACGTACGTGGACCCGTGCGGCGCGGCGTCGCTGGCGTTCACCAACCCGTACGCGCCGCGCACGGACGGCACCACCACGGCCAGCTACCCCGCCTGGTTCCAGGGCAAGGCCGCCAACGCACCGGCCACCGAGAACCCGAACATCGAGGGCGGCGCCTACGCGAACGCGCCCGATTACGCCAAGCTGTTGCTGATGCACCTGCGCGGCGGAAAGTGCGGCAATACCCAGGTGCTGTCCGAGAACGCGGTGCGCACGATGCAGACCGATCGCGTGGCCAAGTACGGCGGCAAGCTGGAGACGGTGCCCGGCATGCCCGCGCCATACACCGGCTACGGCATGGGCTGGTGGCTGCGCGACGATCAAATCGCGGACCCGGGGGCGTACGGTGCGTATCCGTTCCTGGACCTGAAGCGCGGCTACGGCGCGGTGATCTTGTTCGAGGTGACCAGCGCGGTGGGCACGCAGATCGCGCTGTCGGTCAAGCCCAGCCTCGATGCGATCTTCGACGCGCGGTAGAGCCGCGTTGACAGAGCGTGGGGGAAATCGATACCAACGCTGAATGCGCGCATGCCTCGTTCTGGTCGCTCTCGCTGCTTGTACCGCCGCGAATGGGAGACCGGAACCCGAGGATGCGCGGGTTCCCATGGATGCGCGTGTGTTCGAGGATGCGCGCGTGCTGGACGCTTCACCACGGGTCGACGCCGCCGCGGACGCGAGCGCGTGCGAGCGCAGCAACGTGGTCAGCCTCGACGCGCTGTGTGCGCTCCTCGCGGCCGACGGTCGACTGACCTGTCCACGCACGCGCGCGGACTTCGTGCGTTCGATCGACTGCAGCGCGCACGGGTTCCCGCAGCTGCGCCGCCATTGCAACTCCGACGTGCTGGAGTCCGGCCGCGCGGACGGTCTCACCTACAGCTGGACGTTCGACCGCGACTCGGGTGCGCTGGTCCACGCGAGCGTGGGCGGCAGGTTCGCGTGTGGCCCCACCCTGTATCGCACCGATCGCACCTGGCCATCGTGTGATGCACAGCCAGACGTGGACTGCGGGTTGTGCGAAGGAGGCGCCGAGCGCGATGCACGCTGCCCCGCGGACGTAGTCGCGGCCCTGCCGCACGCGCACTGCGAGCCGAGCACGATCTCCGCCTGCATCTGCAGTCCCGAGGCGCCGAAGCTGCCCTCGCCGGGCGGGCCGTGCAGTCCATCGTGTGGCGAGTGTCAGGACGGCACGTGCTGGGCAGACTGCGTCTGCAGCCACGACGGCATGCATCGCTGGCGTGTGCAGTGCACGGAGTGACGCACGCCGAGAGAAGAATGTTGAAGCAGCATATCGGCTCGCCTATAGCTGCGCCGTGCGCAAGCAAGCCATCCTGCTGACCTTGACTTTCCTGGCCTGCGACGATGCCGATGTCGCGGGACCGTTCGTGCTTCCCGATGGAGGACTGGACGATGCGGGCGCGCTCGACGCGGGAGTGCCCGATGCCGGCGGGCTCGACGCCGCGCTGGAGCTGGATGCGGCGGTGGACGCGGCTCCCGATGCGGCCGCACCGCAGGACGCCGCGCTGAACGAGGACGCGACGATCGACGCAAGGGGCCTGGATGCCGGCGACTGCCGCCCGACCGTTCTGCTCGCGGGCGGAAGCGACGTGGCAGCGCAGGGCTGGATGATCGCGGCGCAGGACCCGCACACGCTCATGTACGTCGACGACTACGTGCGCCTCGCAACGTCCACTGCGAGCGGCGGCCGCACCAGTGGACAGCTCCTGCTGTATTACCCGGCCGCGGTGCAGGTACCGTTCAAGCTGGAGGTGGTGCTGCAGGTCGAGTCGGTCAGCACGCACAACTCGCTCGACAGTGCCGCCGCCATCCTGGGCTCGTTCACGCCGAGCTTCGGCTCTGGCCGCGACCGCGCGCAGATGGTGTACCTCGACAGCGCGGCGGTCGGCTGGGCGGACGACACGCAGTCCGCGGCCTCCAGCGTGGTCGACGGCCTGAAGCACACCTACGTGCTCTCGGTGGACGAGCAGAACGTCGCGCGGCTCACCGTGGACGGCGTCGCGAAGCTGACGCGCAACGACTACCAGACCAACGGCACCGTTGCCGTGGGCGACCAGACCAATGACGGCAACGTCGATGCCGCGCTGCGCGTCTTCTCGGTCAAGAAGCTCTGCCCGTAGGCCGGGAATGCACGGCGTGACCCGGGCGTTCGGGTACCTTGCCGGGGTGCGTCGCAGCGCGCGGTGTCCCGGCTCACGAGACGTGTTCTCGGCGTAACGTCACGACGCGCGGCAGGGACTCATCGCACGTGCTCGACACCTCCTCGCTGCCGCCCGCCGACCACATCGACCCACCGATTACGCTGGTGAACACCTCGCGCCAGCCACGCCGCATCGACGCCTGGGCGTTGGCGCTGACGGCGGAGGGCGTCTCGTCGGTGTTGAACGTCGGCGAGGATGGCCTGGAGCTGCACGTGGCGCCGCACCAGGTGGCCTTCGCGCGCCGGGTGGCGGATGCGGTCGACGCGGAAGAGCGCGAGACCCATCGTGCGCACGCGGTGGACACCACGCCGTTGCCAGTGTCGAAGCACGGCGCGACCGGTGCGGTGCTGGTGGCGTTCCTGCTGCTGGCATTCTTCGCGGTGACTGGTCCGCGCGCGGGCGGCTCGGAGTGGTTCACGGCCGGCGCGTCCGACGCGGAGCGCGTGCTGCACGGCGAGTGGTGGCGCGCGATCACCGCGCTCTCGCTGCACGCCGATGGTGGACACGTGCTGTCGAACGTGGGCCTCGGCACGCTGGTAGTCGGCGCGGTGATGCGCTCGGAGGGCGTGGGCTTCGGCGCCGCGCTGGTGCTCGCCGCCGGCACCGCGGGCAACCTGATCAACGCCTGGGCGCACCAGTCGCTGCACAGCTCGGTGGGCTTCTCCACCGCGGTGTTCGCGGCGATCGGCTTGCTCGGCGGCATCGCGTACGTGCAAGCGCGGCGACGCATCCGGCGCATGCGCCCTGCATGGACCGCGCTCGCCGGCACGCTCGCGCTGCTGGCGCTGCTCGGCACCAGCGAGAAGAGCAACGTCGATATGCTCGCGCACGTGTTCGGCGCCGTCGCGGGTGTGGGCCTCGGCGTGCTCACCACGTCGCTGCGCTGGCGTCCCGGCACCGCGGGCCAGTGGCTCGCGGGCCTGGGCAGCGCCGCCGCCGTGCTCGGCGCGTGGGTGATCGCGCTGGGCTGATCGGCGCGCGCGGTGATCCAAGGCCGCGATCGAGGCGTACTACGAGCAAGTCTCGAGCGCGCGGGCTTTTTCGATGCGGAGCTCGCGTTCGTCCGCAGCGCCAGCGAAGCCGCCTTGGAGGTCTTCGAGCTGGAGCGCACGCACCTCGCGCGCGCTCTCGTCCTGATGGACGAGTATCGCGACCTGCCCATGGATCTCGCCGCTGTGACCCGGTGAGGCTTGGTCGCGGGGCAAGCGCGCGGTATAGCGAGCGCATGGGGCGGCTCGGACCGATCTTGTTTTGCGCCGTGTTGTGCGCGTGCTCGGACGACGCGCCCGCGCGTGAGTCGCTCGATGGGGCGGTCGACGCACGAGTCGAAGCACGGGTGGACGCGTCGCTGGATGCCGCCCTCGATGCGTGGGCGCCGCGCGAGGATGCACACGTCGATGCGGACGTGGCCGCGGACGCGAGCGCTCCGGGGCCGCTGCGCGTGCTGGTGTTCACGCGCACGCTCGGCTTTCGGCACGACTCGATCCCCGCTTCGATCACCGCGCTGCAAGGGCTCGCGAGCGAACACCACTGGCAGGTGACCGCGAGCGAGGACCCGGCCGTGTTCAGCGACGCTGGGCTCGCGCCGTACGACGTGATCGCGTTCGTCTCCACCTCGGGTGACATCCTCGACGCCTCGCAGCAGGACGCGCTGGAGCGCTTCGTGCGCGGCGGCAAGGGCTGGGTCGGTGTGCACGCAGCGTCCGACACCGAGTACGACTGGCCCTGGTACGGCGGCCTGGTCGGCGCGTTCTTTCAGGTGCACCCCGCGATCCAGCCGGCGACGCTGCGTGTCGAGCGCACGTCGCACCTCGCCTCGCGCGGCTTGCCCGCGACGTGGCAGCGCACGGACGAGTGGTACAGCTTCCGCACCAACCCGCGCGCCGACCTGCAGGTGCTGCTCTCGCTCGACGAGGACAGCTACCAGGCGGACCCCGGCCGCATGGGAGATCATCCGGTCGCCTGGTACCACCACTACGAGGGCGGTCGCGCGTTCTACAGCGCGCTGGGGCACACCATCGAGAGCTGGTCCGAGCCGGCCTTCCTCTCGCACATCGCGGGCGCGATCGACTGGGCGGGGGGCGAGGAAGTCGCGCTGGTCGCCGACTTCGAGGGCGCCTCGGTGCCCCCGTGGCAAGCACACACGCTGGCGGGTGGCTTCGACTACGAAGTCCAGGCAGACGCGCTGCGCATGACCGATCGCAACGGCGCCAACCAGCACCTCGTGCGCGCCGGCGTGGCGGTGGATGCGCAGCGACCGTACGCGCTGGAGGCGCTGTTCACGGTCACCAGCACGGACCCAAGCGGCCTCAACTCGTTCTGCTTCAACCTCAACGTCGCGGGCAGCGACCTGTCGCCGCCGAGCACGTGGGCCAGCAACGTCGACTTCAATCCCACCCCGCCCGGCGCGGTCATGAAGCACATGGGCTTCGTGAACGGCGCGTTCGGCGCCCTGGGAGAGACCGTGACCACGTGGGGCGCGCGCGGCACGGAGTACCTGCTGCGCAGCGAGGTCGGCGTGCGGCTCGATGGAACGCGCGCGCCGAGCTTCGTCACCAACACCGTGCGCGAGCGCGGCGTGATCCGCGAGCGCTTCGAGGTCGACTACGCCAGCTTCGCGTACCAGCCGAATCGGATGCTTCCTGTCCGCATCGGCGTGAACACGCACGGCACCGACTGGGCCATGCGCAGCTTCCGCGCCCACTACCTCGATTGACCACCCCGGCGTGCGCGTGGTAGCTCGCTAATCAACACATATGTTGACTAAGCGCTATCGGGTGATCCAGTGGGCGACCGGCAAGGTCGGGCGCGTCGCGATCCGGCACTTCGCCAGCAACCCGACCTTCGAGCTGGTGGGCGTGCTGGTGACGAACCCGAAGAAGGTGGGCAAGGACGCGGGCGAGCTCGCGGGCATCGCGCCAACCGGCGTGCTCGCGACCGACGACGTCGAGGCGATCGTCGCGCTGGAGGCGGACTGCGTGCACTTCTCGCCGCTGAAGCAGGACGTCGACGTGATCTGTCGGCTGCTGCGCTCCGGCAAGAACGTGGTGGGAGCGATCGGCCCCTGGTATCGCACGGAGCTGTACCGCGCGGACATCGAGCGCATCGAGGCCGCGTGTCGCGATGGCGGCACGTCGTTTCATGGCTCGGGTATTCATCCGGGCTTCGCGGGCGACATCCTGCCCCTGACGCTTACGCGCCTGATGAGCCGCGTCGATCGCATCCACATCACGGAGACCATCGACCACCTGGCCAATCCCTCGAAGTGGATCCGCTACATGGGCTTCGGTCGCGCACCCGAGGACGTGCGCCAGAACCCGAGCCGGCCCGCGGATGCGCACCTGATCTTCTCGCCCTCGATGCACATGCTCGCGGAGGGCCTGGGCAAGAAGATCGACGACGTCACCTCCGAGATCCAGCTGAGCACGGCCACGCGCGACATCCCCTACGGCGATGACGTGATCCGCGCCGGCACGGTGGCGGGTCAGGAGTACGTCTGGACCGCGTGGTCCGAGGGGCGGCCGCTGATCGTGTTCCAGTCGTCGTGGAAGATGGGCGACGAGCACGTGGAGCCGCCGATCGCGGGCCAGAGCGGCTACCGCATCGTGTTCCACGGCGACCCACCCATGGAGCTGACGCTGACCGGCCTCGCCGAGCGCAACGGGCAGCCGATGTTCCTCGCCATCCCCTGGACCGCCATGGCCGGCGTCACCGCCATCCCCGACGTCTGCGACGCACCTCCCGGCGTGCTCACGCACCTCGACCTCGGCGTGGTCCGCCCGCGCGGGCTGGTGCGCGGAAGCTAGAGAGCCGCGCGTACGGGTTCGCGGCCGCCGAGCGTTTGATGGAGCACGCGCGCGTAGTCTTCGTGGAACACCACGTGGCGGCGCTCGCGCTTGCGCTCGTCGGCGACGCGCGCTTGAAGCTGCGCCTTGATGCGCTGCTGTTCCTGCATGCGTCGCACGTAGGCGTGCTGCGCGACGGGCGGCAGCAGGGCGGTCCGGAGCTGCAGGTCGTTGTAGGTCGCCAGGCACTGAGCGAGCGCCTGGTGCAAGTCCTGGTGGCGGATGCAGAGGCGGGCACGCAGCGGGGCGTCGATCACCTGGCGTTGCGCGAGCGTGACCTCCACGCTCGCCAGCGCCGCGTCGAAGCGCTCCTTCATGAGCTGCGCGAACGCGAACTTCGCGTGCAGGTCGGCCAGCGCATAACGCCGCGCCTCGGCCTCCGCATCATGCCGCGACGCGAACCAGGCGCCGACCGCCTGCGCGCAGCGCTTCACCACCCCCTCCGCCACCACGCCACCCGGCGGAAACCCGGTCCGATACGTGACGTACGCCCTGGCCACCGCGCCCGCGACGTCGGCCACCTTGCCGCTCGCGATCGCCGCGGCCACCAGCTGCAGCTCCTCCCGGTGCGCTCGGAGGAACCCCCAAACCGCTTCGATCTCCCGCTGCCGCAGGTCCATGCCCGCGACTCTACCAGCCGTTCGGCGCAAGCCAAGAAGTAGCTTGCGCGGTCCACGCGCGAGCCACTACGGATCGGATCATGGCATCCATCACCGATCTGGAAGTGCGGCGCGCCGGGCCAGAGGACGTGGCGCTGCTCGCGACGCTGAACGAGCACGTGCATGCGCCGCATGTGAACGCGGAGCCCGACGTGTATCGCACGAGCGACGAGGCCGAGCTTCGTGAAGTCTACGCTTCGCGGCTGGTCGATCCGGACGTGGTGATCTTCATCGCGAGCGCGGAGCAGCCGCTCGGCTTCGCCCTCACCGTGCACATGCGTGCGCCGCGCAACGCGTTCTCGCCCGCGCGCGAGAGACTGCTGCTGGATACGATCGCCGTCGACCCAGCCGCCCGTCGCCGCGGCGTGGGGCGCGCGCTGATGCACGCCACCGAACGACATGCGCGCGAGCTCGGCCTACGCAGCGTGCAGCTCGACGTGCGCGCGTTCAACAGCGAGGCCATACGCTTCTACGAGGCGCTCGGCTACCTGCCCGTGCAGCACCGCTACGAGCGCAAGCTCTAGAATCTAGGCGAGGCGCGCGAGCAGGGCGCGGGCCTCCGTGTGTCACTCGGTGTCGTCGCCGTTTTCGTCCCACAGCTCGCGTAAGCTCGGAGCTCTCGTAGACGCGCTGGAGGAGAGCCAGTCCCCTGCCGCGTCGTTGTCGAATGGTCCGTGTCCCCATGCGCCCATGCGCCGAAACATAGCGAGACCTCGATCGAACCGCGAGCGACGAGTTGATGACGCCGTGGCGTTAACCCCGACTCTACGGCTTGCCGCCGCCCATCATGCCCATGGTGGAGGCGTGCTGGAGGAACGTGTCGTCTTGGGGGCTGCGCTGGTTCGTGCGCAGGTACGTGATCAAAGCCGCGCGCGCCTCGGCATCGAGCTGACGGCTCTCGGGGGGAGGCATCGCACCGGGTGCGTGTGGGTCACGCTGCAGGCGGTCGAGCGCGACATCGAGCTCCTGGCGGGACATTCGGTCGAGCGCGACGTTGAAGCGCGCGCGTGTGATCGTCTGATCGAGCACGTCGTTGTGGCAGCTTGCGCAGACCTGCACGAGTGCCTGGGGGGCGGTGGCGCCGGGCTCGTTCTGCAGCCCGATCTTGGCGCGCGTCAGCGGGTCGTCCGGGAAGATGTCGGCGAGGTCGGGCAGCTCGTCGGCGCTCAGCTCGCCGTTGCGGTAGCGCTGGTAGGCCTCGCTGAGCGCGGCCTGCTTGGCGGGATCGGTGGGGCGCGGATCGAAGTGCGGCATCGCGAGCTGCTCACCGCGCTTGAACGCCTCGTAGCTGGCTTCCCAGGTGCGGCTCACGTTCGGTCCGAGGTAGCGCCCGGTGGCCTCCTCCAGCGGCCAGCGCTCCTCTTCGATCCGGGGCGCGTCGAACAACACGGGCTGGTCGCGGTTGACCAGGTTCTGCAGCAGCACGCCGAACGTGTGGCGCAGCGTGTACGCGGCCAGGCCTGCGTAGCTCTCGTCGCCCTTGGCGCGGTTGTAGTCGCGCACCAGATCGAGGCCGCGTACGCCGGGCAGCGAGCCGGTCTCGTAGCTGGGCGAGTCGAGCTCGAAGAAGTGCGTCCACGGCGCCTCCAGCTCGCGCATCAACAACATCGGCGTCTCGCGCCCACGCTGGTGGCACTGGCGGCAGTCGAATGTGGTGTTCTTCAGCTCCTCCGCGTCGCGGATGTGCACGCGCAGCCAGTCCGACTCGATGCGCGGCGTGTACAGATCGCCAGGCTTGCAGCCGGTGGCGTTGCAGGCTTGCTCGAACTCCAGCAGGTAGAAGTTGAGCTGCGAGAGGTCGCGTCGGAAGGCGACGATCTCCACCAGCTGCACACCGCGCTGGAACGTCATCACGCTGCTCTTGCCCAGCACGATGGCGCGCGGGTTGATCGGCGACACCAGCCTGCCCGAGAGCGCGGTGGAGTGACCCATGAACACCGCGACGTCGACGATGGTGTTCGGGTCTTCGAGCGCGTAGCCAGCGTCCGAATACGAGGTGGCCTCGGCGACGCGGATCGAGCCGTTCACGCCGAGCTGATCTTGCAGCTCGCGCAGGCGCGTGATGCGGGGTGCGCTGTCGCCGCAGAAGAGGTCGCGTACGGCATCCTCGCCGGGGCGCGCGCAGAAGCCGGGCTTCCGGTAGTCGCTCGAGGGCGTGGTCGCGTCGCGCGCTGGTGGAAGATTCGCGTCCAGCGGCAGCTCGTCCACCTCGTCCAGCTTGATGTGGCCGGCATCGAGCGCACCGGCGTCGACGCTCTCGGTCACTCCGTCCGAGCACGCGAACAAACCCACGAAAGCAAGCGCAAGGCGACGCACCCGCACACGACTACCCTCGCGAGCGAGCGCTGTCCAGCGTGCTGTTCAGACCTCGTCGGACTCGACGGTGTGCGCCACGTGCAGGCCGAGCGCGCGCAGCTTCACGCGCATGGTTTGGCGCGAGATGCCCAGCAACTTGGCCGCATCCCGGTGGTTGCCCCGCGTATACTCGAGCGCCCGCGTGAACAGCAGCCGGTCGACCTGGCCATGTGTCTCCGCGTACAGGTCGTTGGCCTCCGGATGCAGGCGCTGTCCGATGAACGCGTCGAGATCGAGCGCGGGCGGCTGCGACTTGCGCGCCGGCGGCTCCGGCTCCGCGAGCGGCGGCAAGAAGCCTGGCAACAACACCGGCCCGGTCGCGTTCAGCAGCGCGATCTTCAGCACGCTCTGCAGCTCGCGGATGTTGCCCGGCCAGGCGTAGCCGCGCAGGCGCTCCAGAGTCTCCGGCGCCAGCTCGCGCACGTTGCGCCCGAGCTCGCGGTTGAAGCGACGCAGGTACTGGCCGATCAGCAGCGGCAAGTCGTCTCCGCGCTCGCGCAGCGACGGCAGCTGGATCGTGAACACACTCAGGCGGTAGTACAGATCCGGACGGAACCTGTCGCCGGCCGCGCGCGCCTTCAGGTCGCGATGGGTCGCCGCGATGATGCGCACGTCGGGCTTGATGGTCTCCGAGCCGCCGACGCGCTCGAACGTCTGCTCCTGCAACAGGCGCAGGATCTTGGCCTGCAGGCCGAGCGGCATGTCGCCGATCTCGTCGAGCAGGATGGTGCCGCCGCGGCACTGCTCGAACTTGCCGATGCGCCGCCGATCGGCGCCCGTGAAGGCGCCCTTCTCGTGGCCGAACAGCTCGCTCTCCAGCAGCGCCTCCGGGATCGCCGCGCAGTTGAGCGCGAGGAACGGCGCCTTGGCTCGCGCGCTGTGCTGGTAGATCGCGCGCGCGACCAGCTCCTTGCCGGTGCCGCTCTCGCCCGTGATCAACACCGTCACGTCCTGGGCCGCCACGCGCCCGATCCCCTTGTAAACGTCGGACATCGCGGCGCAGGTACCGCTGAGCGCGCCGTCGACGTCCTCGACGTCCGTGTCGCTCGCGAGCACCACCGGCGAGTGCAAGCGCGCCACCGCGGCGGCTTCGTCGACCACCTTGCGCAGCCGCGTCAGGTCGAGCGGCTTGTACAGATAATCGAATGCGCCGCGCTTCATGGCGTCGATGGCGGAGTCCGCCGCCTTGGCCATGGTCACGAAGATCACGGGGATGCGCGCGTCGATGGCGCGGATCTGCTCGAAGACCTCCAGCCCCGATTGATCGGGCAAGCGCAGATCGAGCAGGATCACCTCGGGTCGCGGGCCCGCGCGCAGCTTGGCGAGTCCGTCGCCGCCGCTGTGCACCACATCGACGCGGTGCGTGGGCTCGGGGAAGGCGCTCCGCACCTGCTCGGGGATCAGCGCGTCGTCGTCGTCGATGAGCAGCACGTGAACCGCGCGGCGCGCTGCAGACGCTGAGCTGCGCCCGACGCACGCTGATGGCGCGGGGCTGCGCATGCAAGGCTCGCTGGTGGCATCGTCATCGTGACGGCCGGCCGTCGCTTCTGCGAATCGGCCGTCGACGTGGCTGTTCATGGCTCGCTCCTCGCGCGCTGACCAGCAAGCGTCATGCCGTTTGTACGTCGGCTTGCAGGCGCGCGAGCGTCACGTCCGCCAGCGCCTCCAGCACGCCGAGCGTCACGCGCTGCAGATCCTCGAAGCGCGCGCGAGTGGGCAGGCTGCCCGTCAGCAGCTCGTTCTCCAGCGCGATCGCGCGGCGTGCGGCCGAGGTCGACGCCGCGCCGAGCGTGCCCTGCAGCTTGTGGGCGAGCTCGCGCAATTGAGCGAGGTCCCCAGCTCGCCAGCGCTCTTCCATGCGCGCGAGCTCCCGGGGCAGCGAGCTCTTCAGGACCACGAGCACCTTCGCCAGGATCGCCGCATCCTCGCCGCACGCCGCGAGCAACACCCGTGCGTCGATGGGTGCCGCGGCGGCGAGCGCGCGGTCGACCAGGCTCCAGAGCTTGGCGCCCTGGATCGGCTTGGGCAGGAGGTCGGTGAGGCCGGCGTCGAGGCAACGTTGCCGATCCTCCGCACGCGCGGTCAGCGCCACCACCTGCAGGTGCCCCCCCTGCTCGCGTTCGCGCTGGCGTTGGCACGCGACCACCTCGAAGCCATCGAGTCCCGGCATGTGCAGGTCGAGCAGCATCAGGTCGAACGGATCACGCTCGAGCAGCGCCAGGGCTTCGAGGCCATGGTGCGCGCGGACCGTGTGGTGGCCACGTCGCTGCAACAGCTCGCGCATCAGCTCGGCGTTGAGCTCGTTGTGCTCCGCGACGAGGATGCGCCCGGTGCGGGGCGGCGTCGGATCCTGCACGGCTTGGGTCGAGTCCACGAGCGCTGCCTCAGCGACGACCGTGCCAAACGTCGACAGGCCGTAAATCGCCTCTCTAATACGCGGAGCGCGGCGCGCGTGTGGCCAGCATTTGGCCACTCGGCGCACTCTTCAGGGCGTCCAGTCCTGGCCGGTCTCGCAGTCGACGTGGCGCAGCGACAGCTTCCCTTCCGCGATCTCCAGCACGCCGAACACGATGGGCAGGCGCATGCGACGCGGCCCGATCGAGCCTGGGTTGAACACGGTGAGCCCCTTGTCGCGACCGATGAACGGCACGTGCGAGTGGCCGCAGACGATCATGCGCGCCCCCGCCTCGTGCGCGAGCAGGGCGGCCTCCTTGCGCACGCGCGGACCGGCCACGACGATGTGCATCAGCAGCATGGTCAGCACCGTGTCGTCGCCCGACTTGAGGTGCAGCGTGAGCCCGTCCGGCAGCTCGTTGGCGCGCTCGTCGATGTTGCCGCGCACCGCGTGCACCGGCGCCACCTGCGCGAGCTCTTCCAGCACCGCCAGGTCGCCGATGTCGCCGCCGTGCAGGATGGCGTCGGGCGCCAGCGCCGTCAGCAGCTCGCGCGTGCGCGGGTGCGGGTTGCTGTGCGTGTCCGCGACGCAGGCGAGGCGCAGCTTGCCCTCGCGCAGCGAGACGGTGCGCTCGTGCTGCACCCAGGACGCTACGCTCTTCGTAGCTCGAGCTCGACCCATCCGTGGTGCGTAGCACCTGGAGCGAGCTTCAGCAGACCTTCGCCGCTGTTGAGCGCGTCGGGCGGCGAGGTCCAGGGCTCGATGCAGACGTAGTCCTTGTCGGCCAGGCTCCACACCACCCAGCGCGTGAACTCGCGCGAGGCACGCACCGCCAGCGTGGTGCCGTCTCCGTAGTGCAGCGCGCTGTCGGTGCCGCCGTGATCCAGCAGGTACAGGTCCTGCTCCTTGCGCGTGAAGTCGAAGCCGGTGAAGGGACGAACTTCCTTGGTCACGTTGTCGAAGATGGTGCTGGCGCGCGTGTCGATGCGGGCCGCGGCCTTGTCCTGCAGCAGGAAGTACGGATGGAAGCCGAGCCCGAACGGCAGCGGCACGCGGCCCGTGTTCTCGACCTCGATGCCGAGCCGGAGCAACGCGTCGGTCAGCGTGATCTGCAGCTGGTAGCGAAAGTCCCACGGGAACTGCGCGCGCGTCTGCTCATTGGAGCGCAGCGTGAGCGTGGAGCCCTGCACCTGCCAGGGCTGGTTGCGCGCGAAGCCGTGCTGCTTCATCGCGCCGCGCTTGCCCTCATGGCTGAACGCGTCGTCGCGCAGCTTGCCGGGCGAGGGAAACAACACCGGCACGCCGCCGCGCACGTTCTTGCTGGCGTCCACGAGGCTCGCCTGCTCGAGGTACAGCAGCTCGCGGCCGTCCACCTGAAACGAGGTGATCAAGCCGCCGCGCTGGGGCGCGACCTCTACGCGACTGCGCTCGCTCTCCAGCACGAGCAGGTCTCCGACCGCGGCTTCGCCCGAGGGGCGCGTTGAGAGCTTGGTCATCCGAGACCTTAGCGCGAGCTAGCGGTCGAGGCCCTGGCTGCGCGCGTGAACGGCACGAATCTGCGACAGCGTGTCCGCCGCGGCGGCTTCCTTGTCGGGACGGTAGCGCTTCACACGCGCGAAACGCAGCGCCAACCCCGCGGGATAGTGAGGACTCGTCTGCACGTCGTTGAGCGCGATCTCCACCACCAGCTCGGGTCGCACGTACACGGTGTAGTCGTCGCGGTGGGTCTCGCGCGCCAGCAGCTGCTCCGTCTGCCAGCGCAGCAGCTCGTCGGTCAGACCCTTGAAGGTCTTGCCGAGCATCACGAAGCCGCCGTTCTCCTCGTCGCGCGCGCCGAGGTGCAAGTTGCTGAGCCAGCCCTGACGCCGGCCGCTGCCCCACTCCGCCGCCAGCACCACCAGGTCGAACGTGTGCGCCTGCTTGAGCTTGAGCCAGCTCGCGCCGCGGCTGCCGGCGAAGTACGGCGCGTCGAGCGCCTTGGCCATCACGCCCTCGTGGCCGCGGTCGAGCGCTTCCTGGAAGAACGTCTCGGCCTGCTCCGGGTCGTCGGTGACGATGCGCGCGGGCTGGTTCGCGAGCGGCACCACACGCGCCAGCGCGGCGACGCGCTGTTCCGTCGACGCGTTGAGCAAGCTCTCGCCGTCGAGCTGCAGGCAGTCGAAGAAGAACGTGGAGAGCGGCAGCGTCTTCCGCAGCGCCTCGACGTCGAGCTTGCGCCCGAAGCGACGCATGGTCTCCTGGAACGGCAGCGGCGAGCCGTCTTCACGCAGTGCGATCACCTCGCCGTCGAGCACCAGCTCGCGTGCCGGCAGCGTGCGCACCAGCTCGACCAGCTCCGGTACCGCGAACGTCACCTCGTTGAGCGAGCGCGTGTAGACCTTGACCTGCTCGTCCTGGCGATGGACCTGCACGCGCGCGCCGTCGAGCTTGATCTCCAGGATGGCGCGCTTCAGGCGCTCGATCGCCTCCGCGGGATCGGCCGCGGGCTCGGCCAGCATCGGCTGCAGCGGGCGAAACAAGCGCAGGTCGAACTCGGCCAGGCCCGCTTCACCGCGCGTGAACGCGACCTCCACCACCTCGCGCAGGTTGCCCGAGAGCATCTGCGCGCGACGCACGGAGGGCGACGACGTCTTGGACGCACTCGCGATCGCATCGAGGATCAAGCTCTCCAGCGCGCCCTGCCGCAGCTCGCCGAGCATCAAGCGGATCAGGAACGACTGCTCTTCGGCGGTGGCGCGCAGCAACAGCGCACGCAGCGCATCGAGGCGTGCCTTCGCCGAGCCCTTGCCGCTGATCACCGCCAGCTCCGA
>JBEVNG010000092.1:0-5856 GCA_040508235.1 Polyangiales bacterium
ACATCGTCCACCGTCGCGTTGAACGGCAGGTTTCCCACATACAATCGCTGACCCATGTTGCTCTATCTCTTCCGGCTCCCACGCACTCAGTCACCAGCACACTCGCCAGCCGAACGGGGCCCTGCCCGGAGGGCGCTACGGTCCGCCCCTGTCACTCCAAGAACGACGACCGCCTCAGCCGCGTCCATCGCGTTGCGTTGTCCAAGGCCCGAGCCTCGAGAAGAGAGAGCATCGTGTCCGTAACCGAACGAAACGCTGAACTGCCCTAGAATAAGCCCGAGCCCCCCCCTTGCAAACTGGAAAGTCCCTGTTCGACCGCCAAATCCAGGCGCACGGTGGGCTGGTAGCCAAGCTCGGAAACGAGCCGGTCACGCTGGTAGTGTTGCCCGAAACGGGAGCTGGCGATCAGCCACGAGACCCCCACCTCGTTGCGGGACCGGACCGCGCTGAGCCACGAGCTGGCGGCGTGACGCAGCGGTAGCCCGAGCACCCGCGCGTACACCTCGGCCAGCTCGCCGAAGGTCAGCTCGAAGTCCACGGCGTGCAGCGCGCAGCGCAGGGGACCGCGCACGCACAGCCGGCGCACCACGTCCACCAGGCCATCCGCCGACACCAGCGAGACGCGCCGCGCATCGGAGGCGCCCGGCACCCAGGGCAGCGCACCCGCGCGCAGGGCATCGAAGAAACCGCGCGAGATCACGGTGTCGCCCAGCCCGACCACCGCCGGCGGGCGGACCAGCGTGTACGGCAGCCCGCTCTGCTCGACGACGCGCTCGGAGCGGGCCTTGGTGCGCATGTACGGCAGGCCCAGCGCATAGCCGAGCCGCGGCGTGTCCTCGCCGCGCTCTTCGCCGAGGGCCAGCGGTCCATAGACGGCAACGCTGCTGATGTGCACGAAATGCAGCACGCCACGCGCATGCGCCCAGCGAGCGAGCTGATCCGTCGCGGTCACGTTGGCGGCGAACATCGCGCGGTAGGGCGCGTAGCCGTCGACCATGCCCGCGGCGTGCACCACCAGCTCGACGTCCTTTGGCAGCCGCTCCAGCTGATCCCTGCGGGTCAGATCGACGCGCACCTCGCGCTCGCGCGGCGGCCGCGTGAAGACCGTGCCGATCACCTCGTGCTCCGTCTCCAGGCCACGCACGAGATGGCCGCCCAAAAACCCATCCGCTCCGGTCACCAGGATCTTCATCTGCGCGCGCAGTATCGTGCATCGCAGGCGGACGCGCGAGTTGCGGCGGCCCAAGTGAGCGCCCATTCTGCGGCTCGATGACAGATCGCAAGAAGCCTCTCGACACGGTGCGCCCCGATGCGCCGAACCTCGAACGCAGCGACGCCGCGCGCGAACAGGCGCACGAGCTGGTGCGCGGCATGCTCGCGTACCTCGGCGAGAACCCCGCGCGTGAAGGCCTGCTGGAGACGCCCGCGCGCGTGGTCCGCGCCTGGGACGAGCACTTCGGCGGCTACCAGCTCGACCCCGCGGAGTACCTCGCCAAGACGTTCGAGGAGGTCGAGGGCTACGACGAGCTGGTGCTGGTCAGCGACATCGAGGTGATGAGCCACTGCGAGCACCACATGGTGCCGTTCGTCGGCAAGGCCCACGTGGCCTACATCCCCAACGGGCGCGTGGTCGGCCTGAGCAAGATCGCGCGCGTGGTCGACGTCTACGCCAAGCGCCTGCAGGTGCAGGAGAAGCTCACCGCGCAGATCGCGGACGCGCTGCAGTCCCACCTGCAGCCGCAGGGCGTGGCCGTGATCATGCAGTGTCAGCACTTCTGCATGTGTTACCGCGGCGTGAAGAAGCCCGGCTCGTGGACCACCACCAGCAAGCTGTACGGCGTGTTCCTCGACAACGCGCCGTCGCGCATGGAGCTGTTCACGCTGATCGGCCTCAAGCGCGACATCGGAGGCTGAGATGAACGTCGCCGCGATCGACATCGGCACCAACTCGGTGCGCCTCCTGATCACCGACGCGCAGGGCCGCGAGCTGGAGCGCGAGATGCGCATCACGCGGCTCGGCCAGGGCGTGGACGTCGCGCGCACGCTGCACGCGGACGCCATCCAGCGCACGGTCGAGGTGCTGGCGCAGTACCGCGCGCAGATCGAGCAGCACGGCGTGAAGCGTGTGCGCGCCACCGCCACCAGCGCCGCGCGCGACGCCAAGAACAGCCAGGAGTTCTTCGACGCCGCCGAGCGCGCACTCGGCCATCGCCCCGCGCTGATCTCCGGCGACGAGGAGGCGGAGCTGTCGTTCCGCGGCGCGACCGACGGCCTGAAGGAGCCCGCGCCCTACCTGGTGATCGACATCGGCGGCGGCTCCACCGAGTTCGTGCTCGGCACGGAGCACCCCGAGCAGGTGATCTCGGTGAACATGGGCTGCGTGCGCATGGCCGAGCGCCACCTCAAGAGCGATCCGCCCACGCGCACCGAGCTGGAGGCCACGTTCGCCGACACGCGCTCGATCCTCGCGGATGTGACGCGCAAGGTCGAGGTCGCGCGCGCCAAGACGGTGGTCGGGCTGGCCGGCACCATCACCGCCCTCGCCTACCTGCACAAGGGCATCAAGACCTACTCGCCCGCGGACACGCATCGCACCTGGATGTCGCGCACCGACGTCGAGGCCGCGTTTCAGAAGCTGGCCGGCGCCAACGTCGAGCAGCGTCGTGCGATGTTGATCGAGCCCAAGCGCGCCGAGGTGATCGTCGGCGGCGCGGCGGTGTTGGTCACGCTGATGCGCGAGCTCGCGATCGACAAGCTCTTGGTCAGCGAGTCCGACATCCTCGATGGCCTCGCCTCGTCGCTGCGTTAGTCGTCGTAGTAATAGCAGTCGCGATAGGTAGGTTGGTCCGGCAGGATCTCCGCGAGCAACGCGTAGAGCTCCGGGTCGTACTCCTTGAGCTCGGAGCGCGTGTTGATGGGGCCGTGCACGCCGTTGGCGCGCGCGGACTCCAGGTTGGTGTTGTACCAATTCTGCACGGCCTCCGCGAAGTACTCCGCGGGTTGCTCGCCGGCGTACGTGTTGGCCCACTTGCCTGCGCCGGTGGCCGCGCGGAACAGCGTGTTGAGCCGGGTCTGGAAGTCCTTGATCAGCACGTTGTAGACGCCGAGCTGCATGGTGTGGGCGAACTCGTGCACGCAGATCGACTCCCCGCGCCAGCGGTCGGTCGCGCGGTCGCACAGCACGTTCTCTTCCGCGCAGATGCCCGCGGGGGTGCCGCCGAGCCCGCGCGCGCGCCAGTCGAGATCGCCCAGGTACTTGAACGGCGGGTGATCGACCGTCTTCTCGCTCTTGGCCATCATGATGAAGTACGTGCCGGTGGATACCGCGGTGTCGTGGATGTCGGGGCGGCGCGTGTAGTCGAGGATCAGCAGGCAGGCGCGGTGGATCGAGTCGTCGGACGGCGCGTCGGAGCCGACCACCGGCACGCCGTCGGCGTCGGCCTGCCGCGTGTAGAACGCGTTCAGCTTGAGCCGACTGCGCACGTCGGCCGGGATGGGCTCGACGGGACAGAGCGTGGAGTCATCGGGGGGCGGCGTCGCGCTGTCGACGACGGCGGGCGCTTCCGCGTCGCTCGCCGCGTCGAGCCTGGGTGCGCTCGCCTCGCGCGGTGGGTCGATGCGCGCGTCGAGGGCCGTCGCCGCGTCGCGCGTGGGCTGCTCGCTGACCGGAGGATCTTGTTCGACCACCTCGTCGCGGTCGCCGCGATCGCCAGGAGGATCGGCGTCGCTCTCGCGTGCACAGGCCGCGACGAGACACAGCACCATCACTCCATCGCGAGCTCGCATGTCACCCCCGGGACATCGAGATGATGTGCCCCGCGCGCGGGTCAACGCGACCGCGCACGAAGTCGACGATCAGCGCTGCGGCCGCGTCGAGTCCCGCGTGCTCGACCACATTCAGCCAAGGACGCTCCGGATCGGCCACGCGCAGGATGAACGCGCGCTGCGCATCGGCCACGCGCTTGTTGACCTCGTCGTGGCCCCATTCGAGCGTGCGCTTCTTGATCTGCGTCGGCGCGAAGTACAGCTTGGGCGCGGGCCCCACGCCGGCGGGTGCCTGCAGGTGGCTGGGATCCGCGTTCTGGGCCGAGCCGGCCACACAGTCGTAGACCAGCGCGGCACCGAGCTGCTCGTGCACGCGACCGCGCAGCGTGATGTCGCCCGAGTAGTCGAGGTAGACCGTGGGCACGTCGCGCTCCAGCGTCTCGAGCGCGTCGTAGCCGACCACACGCTGGTAGCAGCCGAGCTCCTCCACGAAGCGGCGGTTGCTGGCGGAGGTGAGCGCCACCAGCTCCACGTCGCGCATGCGCCGCAGGCAGTACGCCGTGCCGTACGCGGTCTTGCTCGACGCGCTCGACACCAGCACCCGGCGTGCGCCGAACAGGTCGTTGTCGATGAGGAAGTCGGCCGCGAAGAAGGCGGTGATCAGCAGCGGACGCAGCAGCGCCTGGTGGTCCTCGAAGCGCGCCTCGTAGCTGGGGTCCGTGGTGCAGCGCGTGTACTGGTTGTAGGCGGACACCAGGGCGGCGCGGTGCGGCGTGCCGTCGTAGAAGCCGCGCTGGCTGTTGCGCTCCGGGCGCATGCGCAGCTGGCTGGCGAGCGGGTAGTAGCCGTAATAGCGCTCGCCGACCTCGATGCCCGGGCTGCGGCTGGCCACCACGTTCGCGAAGCCCCACACCGGCATCTGGCCCCAGCCCGGCTCACCGGTCGGGAAGAACTGCCAGTACTGCATCGCCTCGCCGAACACGGCGTAGGTGATGTTGTTGGTGGTCAGCGCGACACGGTCGAGCGCCAGCATGGCCTCCCCGTCTTCGAGCGGGGGCTCGGCGCGGCGGTCGATGCGCGATTGCTGGAGCTGTGCCTTGCTGCTGAGCAGCCGCGTCGTGGGTGCTAGGGACATCCCACGCTCCTACCGCACGCACGCGAGCGCGCATACTGTCCGGCGCGCTCGCTTTCGTGGCCCGCGACGTCAGCGAGCGCCTTTCGCTGGCGATCACTGGACGCAGCGAACGTAGCCTTCGTCGCCGTACGACGTCAGCATGCCGTTCTCGAAGTCGACCAGGTAGAACTCGTCGCGCTCCATGTTGTTGTACGTGGTCTTGCCGGCGGAGCCCCAGAACGACTCGCTGGGCGCGTTTGGGAACGCCACCGTATCGATCGCGGGGTTGGACTTGCCGTAGTCGATCAGCGACAGCAGCTCGTTGGAGGTCGGCAGGCGCCACGGCGCGCTGCAGGCGGTGGTCACGAGCGGGAGCGGCACACCGGCGTCTTCGTCCGGGTCGGGCGGCTCGGAGGCGAACTTGGTGTTCGCGGCCGTGCGCTGCCAGACCAGCGTCGTGGCCTGATCGGTGACGCGCTCGCCGTCGACCAGGTAGCGATCCTTGGGCGTCGCGAACGTGGGCACGCCGCCCGCACGTACGCAGCGCACCTTGCCCGAGGCGCTGGCGCCGTAATAGGTCTGGTTGAGGTAGTAGTTGATGGTCCAGACCTGGCCGGGCGCCCCCGCGTAGGTCGAGTCCGTGACGTACACGCCGTAGTCGGTGTCCGCGAACGCGGCGCCGTCGATCGCGTAGGCGCGGCTGGTCGAGAAGTCGAACAGCGAGCTGACCTCGATCACCGTGGGCAAGCGCCAGTCCTCGAAGGTGGCGTGCTTGAGGTTCTCGCAGTAGTCACGCGCCTGCGCGCGCGTGCACAGCTCGCCGGTGTCGCTCTTGCCGCTGCCGATGTTGTAGTACTCGGTGCAGCCCGGGTAGATGCGCGGCGCACCGATCTGCCACTGCAGCTTGGTCACGTTGTCCGTGACGAGGTCTGGCGTCGCCGTGTAGCTGGGCTGGGTCTTGGCGCCCGGCAGCTTGT
>JBEVNG010000110.1:0-5365 GCA_040508235.1 Polyangiales bacterium
GACAGCGGCGGCAGGCCCGCCACCAGCAGCGCGCAGGCCAGGAACGACAGACCGAGCAGCGCGATCGAGACCGGGAACTCGCGGCCGACCAGCGCCTCTTCCTGGTCGTCGAGGTTGGTCTCCTCGCCCGGCACCAGCTCCAGCTCCGGCCAGTGCGGCGTGCCGTCCGCGCCGATGCGCTCCAGCAGCTCGACCAGCAGGAACAGCGCGCTCACCGCGAGCGTGGCGCTGATCAGGTAGAACAGCGCGGCCGAGGTGACGGCCGCCGCGCCCACGCCCAGCGCCGCCAGCAGCGTGCCGGACGACACCAGGATCGAGAAGCCCGCGATGCGCCGCAGCCGCAGCGACGCGAGCACGCCGATGCCCCCGAACGCCAGCGTCGCCAAACCGCCGTACAACAACACCGGCGCACCAAACGCCTCGGACGGTCCCGCGTCCGCCGAGAACAGCAGCGTCGACAGCCGCAGCAGGGTGTACACGCCGACCTTGGTCATCAGCGCGAACAGCGCCGTCACCGGTGCGCTGGCCGAGCTGTACGCCGGCAGCAGCCACGCGTTCAGCGGCCAGACTGCGGCCTTGACCAGGAACGCGACCGCGAGGATCGCCGCGCCCGCGTGCAACAGGCCGCGATCCTGCTCGGGCACGTGCGCGATCTTGTCCGCCACGTCCGCCATCGAGAGCGTGCCCATCACCCCGTACAACACCGACAGCCCGACAAGGAACAGCGACGACGCCAGCAGGTTGACCGCGATGTAGTGCATGCCGGCGCGCACGCGCGGCCAGCCCGAGCCGTGCAGCTGCAGCCCGTACGACGCCGCCAGCATCACCTCGAAGAACACGAACAGGTTGAACAGGTCGCCGGTGAGGAACGCGCCGTTCAGGCCCATCAGCTGGATCTGGAACAGCGCATGGAAGTACACGCCCGCGCGCGCCCACGAGGCCTCGGCGTACACGGAGACGCACAGGCTGACCACGCCGACCAGCACCAGCATCAGCGCCGCGAGTCGATCCGCGACCAGCACGATGCCGTACGGCGCCTCCCAGTTCGACGCCAGGTAGACGTCGACAGCGCCCGCATCGGCGTGGCGCCAGATCAGCGCCGCCACCACCAGCCCCGCGAGCGTGGAGCCCACGTTGAGCAGCGACTTGAGCCGACGCCGCTGCTCGCCCAGCAGGAGCAGCAGCGCCGTGGTCAACAGCGGCAGCACGATCGGCACGACCACCAGGTGGCTCACGACTCCTCCCCCGTGCCATCGACGTGATCGGTGCCGCTCAGCCCGCGCGAGGCCAGCAACAACACCAGGAACAGCGCCGTGGTGGCGAAGCCGATCACGATCGCCGTCAACACCAGCGCCTGCGGCATCGGATCGGTGTAGTGCTCCAGGTCCGCCGGCACGCCCGCGCGGATCAATGGCGGCTGGTCCATTACGATGCTGCCCATGCTGAAGATGAAGAGGCACACCGCGTACGACAGCAGCGTGAGCCCCATGATCACCTGGAACGTACGCGGGCGCAGCACCAGCCACACGCCCGCGCCTCCGAGCACGCCGATCACCGACGCGAGCACGGCCTCCATCAGCCCTCCCTCCCCGGCGGAGCCGGCACTTGCGAGGGTTGGCGATGCGCGCGCACCGACTGGTGACCGAGGGCGGTCAGGATCAACAACGTCGCACCCACCACCACCGCGAACACGCCGAGGTCGAAGAACGTCGCGCTCGGGAAGTGCACCTCGCCGATCCACGGCAGCGCCACGTGTGCAGTGTGCGTGGTCAAGAACGGGAAGCCGAACACGAACGAGCCGAGGCCGGTGCACGCGGCCAACAACAAACCGATGGCGATCCAGCGTACCGGCAACAGCCGCGCACGCGCCTCCACCCACAAGGTGCCGGCGACGATGTACTGCATCAGCAGCGCGATCGCGACGATCAAGCCGGCGACGAAGCCTCCGCCCGGCTCGTTGTGGCCGCGCAAGAAGATGTGCACCGCCAGCACCAGCGCCATCGGCAACAGCAGGCGCGCGATGATCGCGGGCACCATCAAGTAGCCGCGCCCGGCGTCGTCCGCGTTACGCGGCTTCACCAGATCGGTCACCACGTCGGCCGGCAAGAGCGCCTGCTGCGCGGGCATCGAGATGCTCTCCGCGGGCGGACGGAAGCGGCGCAGGAGCGCGTAGATGGTCAGACCCACCGCGCCCAGCACGGTGATCTCGCCGATGGTGTCGAAGGCGCGGAAGTCCACCAGCATGACGTTGACCACGTTGCTGCCGCCGCCCTCGGGCAGCGCGCGCCGCAGGAAGAACGGCGAGATGCTCTGCGGCGCGGGCCGCGTCAGCATCGCGTAGGAGAGCGCGGCCAGCCCCGCTCCCGCGGCGATCGCGAGCGTCAGGTCGCGCGTGCGGCGCGCGATGTCCCGCGGCGTGCGACGACTGCGCAGGTGCTCGATGCGCATCGGCAGCCAGCGCAGCCCGAGCAAGAACAGGATCGCGGTCACCACCTCCACCACGATCTGCGTGAGCGCGAGGTCGGGCGCCGAGAACCAGACGAAGGTCAGGCAGGTGACCAGGCCGGCGCCGCCCATCAGCGTGATCGCCACCAGCCGGTGGAACTTGGCCATCGCCGCCGCGCCCACCGCGCAGATCGCGCCGATGCCCCACAGCAGCACGAACGCCGGCGAGGCGGGCAGCCGCTCGCGGTCGCCCCAGGACAGCGGCACACCGCGCGCCGCCAGCAGCGCCAGCAGCAGCGCGACCGCGACGATTGCGAACATCTGCGGCTGCAGCCGGCGTGTGCTCGCGACGCGCAGCACCGCGCGGGCACCACGCGTCAGCCCGACCAGGGTGCTCTCGAACAGCCGCCGTCCGTTGAGGTGCTCCAGCCATGGCGTGTTCTGAAGTCGGCCCGCGCTCTGGCGCCTGCGCAGCCAGCGGTAGCCCAACACGCCGCCCACGATGGCGATGATGCTCATGATCACCGGCAGGTTGAAGCCGTGCCAGATCGAGAGGCTGTAGCCGGGCAGCGTGCCGCCGACCACGGGCGCCGCCGCCACCGCCAGCGAGCGACCGATCGCCAGCTCCGGCGCGACGCCGACGATCAGGCAGCTGATCACCAGCAGCGCGATCGGCGTGCGCATCCAGCGTGGCGCTTCCTCCGGCTCGCGCGGCAGGTCGGTGGACGGCTCGCCAAAGAAGATGTCGTAGCCAAAGCGCAGCGAGTACACGACCGCGAAGACGGCGGCGATGGTCGACAACACCGGCAAGCCCACCGAGACCGCCGGGTGGCGCGACAGGAACACCGTCTCCGCGAAGAACATCTCCTTGGACAGGAAGCCGTTGAGCAGCGGCACGCCGGCCATCGCCGCGGTCGCCACCAGCGCCAGCACCGCGGTCTGCGGCATGCTGCGCCGCAACCCGTTGAGGCGCCGGATGTCGCGCGTGCCGGTCTCGTGATCGACCACGCCGGCGGCCATGAACAGCGACGCCTTGAAGGTGGCGTGGTTCATGATGTGGAACACGCCCGCGACCGCGGCCAGCGGGCTGTTGAGCCCGAACAGCAGCGTGATCAGCCCGAGGTGGCTCACCGTCGAGTACGCCAGCACGCGCTTGAGGTCGTTCTGGAACATCGCGATGAACGAGCCGAGCACCAGCGTGGTCGCGCCCGCGCCCGTGACCAACCAGAACCACAGCTCGCTGCCCGACAGAACCGGCCACAGCCGCGCGAGCAGGAACACGCCCGCCTTCACCATCGTGGCCGAGTGCAGGTACGCGGACACCGGCGTGGGCGCCGCCATCGCCCGCGGCAGCCAGAAGTGAAACGGGAACTGCGCGCTCTTGGTCAGCGCGCCCAGCAGGATCAGCACCAGCGCCACGGGATAGAGCGCATGCGCGCGCACGCGCGGGCCCGCCGCCAGCACCAGATCGAGGTCGTAGCTGCCGACGATCTGCCCCAGCACGATCACGCCACCGAGCAGCGCGAGCCCGCCTGCCCCGGTGACGGTCAACGCCATGCGCGCGCCGCGCTGCGCATCGACGCGGTGGTGCCAGTAGCCGATCAACAGGAACGACACGATGCTGGTCAGCTCCCAGAACACCACCAGCTGCAGCAGGTTGCCGGCGAGCACCACGCCCAACATCGCGCCCATGAACGCGAGGAAGAAGGCGTAGAAGCGCGCCACCGGATCCTCGGGCGACATGTAGTAACGCGCGTAGAGCGAGACCAGCGCCCCGATCACCGTCACCAGCACCGCGAACATCCAGGCGAAGCCGTCGACGCGCAGCACCAGCGTGAGCCCGAGCGAGGGCACCCACGCGAACGTCTCGCGGATCACGCCGCCGTCGCACACGCGCGGGAACAAGCTGATCACGGACACCGCCGCGATCGCGGAGACCACGCCGGTGAGGGTCGCGAGCATGGTGCGCGCGCGGGTCGGCAGCAGCGCGGTGAGGAGGCTGCCGAGGAACGGCAGCAGGAGCAGAGCGACCACGGGCATGCCGCGGTCAATGTACCCGCTGCGCGCGAGCGTTCCATGAAAGGGGCTTGTTTTCAGGCACCGCGAAGTGATCGCCTGCTGTCGGCAAAAGCCCGGCATGGGGCATTTCGGGGCCAGCCGTCAGAGCGTGGCGCGCAGCATGCGGACGAAGCTCTCCGACGCCGGGGTCGGTCGCTTGCCGCCGAGCCTCACCAGATGGAGAGCGCGACGGATGGTCAGGTCGTGCACCGCGATCGCCACCAACCTGCCCTCGTAGAGCTCCCGGTCGACCGCCAGCTTCGACACGATCGCGAAGCCCGCGCCCTCGATCACCAGCCGCTTGATCGCCTCCGTGCTGCCGAGCGACATCGCGGGCTCCAGCTCCACCGACAGCGCGCTCAGCGCCGCCTCGATCACCTCGCGGGTGCCGGAGCCGCGCTCGCGGCCGATGAACGGATGCTCCAGCAGCTCGCGCGCGCTGACCGACGTGCGCAGCGTCAGCGGGTGCGCGGGCCCCGCGATGGCCACCATCTCGTCGTAGTGCACCACCTCGGCCACCAGCTGCTCGGCCGCGACGAAGCCCTCGATCAACCCGAGGTCGATGCGGTCGTCGAGCACCATCGCCTGCACCACCGACGTGTTCGCGATCTCCAGCTCGAGCCGCACCTCCGGGTTGGCGCGATGGAACGCCCCGAACAGCTGCGGGATCAGGTAGCTGCCGATGGTGGTGCTGGCGCCCACGGTCAGCCGCCCGCGGGTCAGCCCGCTGAGCGCCGCCAGCTCGGACTCGGCCGCCCCCTCCTGCTGGAAGATGCGGTCGGCGTGGCCGCGCAGGATGTGCCCGGCCTCCGTCAGCCGCACCCCGCGCGGGAGCCGGTGGAACAGGGGCGTGCCCAGCGAC
>JBEVNG010000113.1:0-6032 GCA_040508235.1 Polyangiales bacterium
CTCCAAGGGCTCCTTCCTGGAGAAAGACTGGCTGCAGCGCGCGCACGAGGCCGACAGCGTGCTGAAGCTGCGCGTGGTCGCCGAGGAGCTGCGCCAGCGCAGCCAGCGCGATCTACCCTTCGCGGCCGACGCCAGCCAAGCGGACTGGTTCTTCCTGGTCCTCGAGCGCGGGGACAACCGACGCGACGCCCCGGTCGACACCTACCTCTGGGATCTGCGCAGCAACAAGCTGCTGATGAGCACGCGCGCCAAGGCCAGCGGCGGACTGGTCAGCGCGCGCATCAACGTCGCCGGCAGCAAGCCCGGTCACTACGGCAGCGGCGCGCAGACGGGCGCGGCCCAGGACTGCTCGATCGCGTCGCAGATCCGGACCCTCGCAGGTGAGTTGCCTCCCAACTTCGCGAGCGCGACGCCCACGCCAAACGCGGTGTTTGCGCCCGACGCGGGTACACTCTCCGCGCGGTCGAGCGACGCAGGACTGTAGACTCGACGCGGGGGAGTACGGTTGGAGGAGCGGCCCTTCACGCGGCAGCGCAGTGCCTGGGCGCACGGCTTTGGAGCCGCTACCGTCACGCTCACGCTCACGCTCGTGCTGGCGTTGGCCGGCATGATGTACGAGACCGTCGCGCGTCGCTACGCGGACGTCAGCATCCGTCCGCCCGGGGCGCTGATCGACCTGGGCGGGCGCAGCATCCACCTCGATTGCCGCGGCCGTGGCTCGCCCACCGTGGTGCTGGAGGCGGGCCACGACGTGCTCGGCTCGCTGTCCTGGACCCGCGTGCACGGTCCGCTCGCGCGCACGACGCGCGTCTGCACGTACGACCGCGCGGGCTACCTGTGGAGCGACGCCCAGCATGCGCGGCGCGATGCGATCGCCGTCGCGGTCGAGCTGCGCGCGGTGCTGACGCGGGCGCAGGAGAAGGGCCCGTACTTGATCGTCGGCCACGGCGAAGGCGGTCTGTACGCGCTCGCGTTCGTCGCGATCATGAAGTCGCACGTGAAGGGTGTGGTGCTGATCGACGCCGCCCACCCGGATCAGGACAAGCACTACGCCAAGGCACTGGGCAGTGGCAGCGAGCTGCCGCTGTGGATGCGCGTGCGCAATCGCGTGCGGCGGGCGCTCGGCCCGTTCTGGGCCACCGTCGGCGTGCTGCGCCTGCAGGGCGTGGAGCTGCCACCCGATGTCGACGAGGCGAGCGCGCGCATCGCCCTCGCCTTCGCGCCGACCTCGCGCGAGGCGACCTGGAGCGAAGAGAGCGCCAAGAATGCCACCCTGCGCGAGGCCGGCGCCGCGCGTGACCTCGGCGATCGCTGGCTGACGGTGATCACGGCCGATCCGCCACCGTCGGCCGGCGATTCGGATCGCGATGATCTCGCGCGCGAGACCCGCCTCGCGCTCCAGCGCGACATGACCCGCTGGAGCACACGCAGCCACCAGGACCTGGTGGTGGGCGCCCGTCACCACGTGCAGCTGAGCAAGCCCGCCGCGGTGATCGGGGCCATCGAGCGGATGGTCGACCTGCTGCGCTGAGGGTCTGTGTCGGCCATCTTGTGGCTCGACCTTGCGCGCGTCGCCCTCGCGACCGCCGGCCCTCGTATCGCCTGATAGGGTTTGGAGGCCCCGCGAAAGAGAGGGTCGCCATGACGCCTTCTACGGACCAACGTTTCCCCTTTGCGCCGTACCCAAACGGCTGGATCGGCCTCGCTTACAGCCACGAGCTGAAGCGCGGCGACGTACGTGCGGTGACGGCGCTCGGCCGGCGCATGACGCTGTTTCGCGGCCAGGACGGAGCTCCGCGGCTGGTGTCCGCGTACTGCCCGCACCTCGGCGCCGACCTCGGCGTGGGCGGCAGTGTCGTGGACAACACCATTCGCTGTCCCTTCCACGGCTGGCGCTTCGACGGCTCGGGCGCGTGCACCCACATCGACTACGCGCCCAAGATCCCGCCCAAGGCGCGGCTCGATTCCTGGCCCGTTCGCGACCTCAACGGCTTCGTCATGCTCTGGCACGACAGCGACGGACGCGCGCCCTGGTTCGAGCTGCCGCCCGCACCCGAGCTCGACTCGGACGAGTGGACCGCGCCGCGCCCGGTCTCGTACACGATCAAGACGCGCTGGCGGGAGATCCTGGAGAACGCCGTCGACAGCGCGCACTTTCAGGCGCTGCATCGCTACCCGGAGGTGCCCACGCTGGCGTTTCGCACCGACGGGCCGCGCTTCTACATGACCAGCCACGTTCCGTGGACGCGCTTTGGTCGCAAGGTCACGGTGCAGCTCGACATCGAGTCGCACGGCCCCTGCTTCGGCGTGACGCGCGGCGTGAGCGAGCTTCCGTTCATCGTGTTCTCGTCGCACATGCCCATCGACGCCAACACCACGACGCATCGCATGCTGTTCGTGGTCTCCAAGCGCGTGCCGCTGCCGTTCCGCGAGCTGCTGGTGCGGCTGGTGATCCGCAGCGCGGTGCGCGAGTACGAGCGCGACATCCCGATCTGGGAGAACAAGATCTGCATCGAGCGCCCCGTGCTGTGCGGCGGCGACGGGCCGATCATCAAGTTTCGTTCGTGGGCGAAGCAGTTCTACGGCAGCAAGCCCGGACTCACGGTCGTCACCG
The DNA here is from genome assembly GCA_040508235.1 of Polyangiales bacterium. Taxonomy (GTDB): domain Bacteria; phylum Myxococcota_A; class Polyangia; order Polyangiales; family DASUME01; genus DASUME01. The sequence goes on from JBEVNG010000113.1 coordinate 2,615, forward strand.
ACGACGTCGGCTGACGACCGGAGCTACGGCGCCGCGGGAGCTTCCGGTTCCGGCTCGAGCTGCTTGTCGAGATCGTCGAGGTTCAGGCTATCGAGGTCGTCGAGCGTCTCGCCCTTCTCGCTCGGATTGTCCTTGTCGAGGTCGTCGAGCGTGGGGCCGTCGAGATCGTCGAGCGTGGGGCCATCGAGATCATCGAGGTCCTGCTCGCCGCCGGGCTTCTCGCCGACATCCGGAGCGCCGCGCTCCTCGCTGGTGAGGTCCTTGCTCTTCGACAGCGAGGGCAAGTACGTCGACAGCGCCGGGATGTAGGTCGTGATCAGCAGCGTGATCGTGAGCACGCCGATGAAGGGCAACACCGCGCGATAGACCTCGGTCACCGGTCGCTCGAAGCGGAAGCTGGAGATGATCAGGTTGAGGCCGAGCGGCGGCGCCAGGTAGGCGATCTCGAGGTTCACGAGGAACGTGATGCCGAGGTGGTACGGGTCCATGTTGTAGTGCATCGCGATCGGCACGATCAGCGGCACCACCACGAAGATGGCCGCGAAGATCTCCATCACCATGCCGGCGATCAACAGGAACACGTTGAGCACCAGCAGGAACATGAACTTGCTGGTGATGAACGTCTGCATCCAGCCCAGCAGCTGCATCGGCACCTGCGCCTGGATCAGGTAGCCGGTGAAGCCGATGGCCGTGGAGAGGATGGCGAGGATGGCGCCGACCAGCGTCATCGACTCGCGGATGATGCGCGGAAGATCGCGGGTGAGGCTGATCTCGCGATACACGAAGGCCTCGATCAGCAGCACGTACAGGCCGGTGAACGCGGACGCCTCGTGCACGCGCAAGAGGCCCGTGGCCATGCCGCCGACGACGACGATGGGCAGCCCGAGCTCCCACTTCACTTCCCAGAGTGCCTCGCGCGCGTTCTTGATGGAGAACGGGATGCGCGGGACGTTGGACTTCACGCCGATGAACGCCGAGTAGGCGCACAGAGCGAGCACGGTCAGCATGCCGGGGATAAGACCGGCCAGGAACAGCTTGTCGATCAGCACGTTCGCGACGATGCCGTACAGGATCAGCGGCAGCGCGGGCGGGAACAGGATGCCCTGCGAGCCGGCGCTGGTGATCAGGCCGAGCGAGAAGCGGCGCGGGTAGCCCTCTTGCAGCAGCGCAGGCATCAGCAGGCCGCCGATGGCGACGATGGTGATGCCGCTGCCGCCGGTGAACGTGGTGAAGAACGCGCTCGTGCACAGGCACACGATGGCGAGGCCACCGGGCATCCAGCCGAGCATCGCGCGCGACAGCTTGATCAGCCGCTTGGGCGTGCCGCCCTCGGCCATCAGGTAGCCGGCGATGGTGAACAGCGGGATCGTGACCAACGTGGGCGAGTCGGCGAACTTCTCGCTGAAGACGTCGATCGCGACCGAAGTGATGGTGCCGCCCTGCCCCAGCGCGAACAGCACCATGGCGGCGCTGCCGAACAGCAGGAACAGCGGCACACCGATGGCGGTGATGATCAGGAACGCGACGACCAGAGCCAGCGTCATGGTGCGTCCTTGGGGTCGACGTGGCGTGCGACCTCGGTGGCGGCGCCGGTCACGCCGTGCGCGTGCAGGTCATCGTGCGTATCGCCGCGCGCCACGCGGATCAGCTCCCACAGGCCTTGCCCGGCAAAGCGCACCGACATGAACACCAGCATGATGGGCGAGATCAGCTGGAACATCGCGCCGGGCGTCTCGAGCTTCACACCCAGGCCCAGAAAGCCCGCGCGGATGGCGCAAAAGAAGCCGGGCTTTTGGGCGCCCGACTCGCTGAGCATCTGCGCGCTGGCGTCGCACACGTGGATGTTGCCGGTCATGTCGAGCACCGCGAAGTCCGCCGGTAGCTCGTCGCCGTTGATCAGCACCGCGGTCCAGAAGGCGCGTGCGAGCGCAAAGCAGATCACGCTGGCAATCAGGCTGGAGACACCGCGCATGATGATGCGCGCCTTGGGCGACACCAAGCGAGGCACGATGTCGATGCTGATGTGCTTGTCGGCATGCACCGCGAGCGAGGCACCCAGGAAGGCCAGCCAGAGCGTGCCCTTCGAGATGATGAAGTCCGCAAAGGAGAGCCAGCCCAGCGCTACGTTCGCCCAGCCGACCCCGTAGTTGCTCAGGTTGCGCAGGAAGGCCTGCGCAAAGGCGACCACGAGCATCAGCAGGAGCATGCCCGTGGCCAGGGCTGCTTCTCCGCGCGCGAGTCCGTCGTTGAATCGCTTCAAGGCCCTGCCCTTATAGCAAAGCCGGGCTCGGGGTAGCGATTAGTTGGGGCTTACTGGGGGGCCGCGGCGGCGGTCTTCTTGACCTTCTCGAGCAGCTCCTTGGACCAGAGCTTGCCGGTCATGCGCTTGATCAGCTCGTCGTTGACCTTGGTCCAGGCTTCCTTCTGGGCCGGGGTGCCCGCGGTGTCGAACTCGATCACGCCGCGGCCGAGCAGCGTCTTGTACGCCTTGGCGTCCTCGCTCTGGATCTGCGAGATCAGCGCCGCGTGGGCCTTCTTGCCGGACTCGATCAGCACCTTTTGGTGATCCGGCGGGATGGTCTTGAACAGGTCCTCGCGCACCAGTGTGGCGCCCACGATCGCGACCGTGGCCTCCTTGCTGACGTGGGTGATGTAGCGGAACCACTGCAGCGCCACGGCCGCGATGGCAGAAGCGACCACCGTGTCGACCATGCCGGTCTGGAGCGCCGGGAACACCTCCGGGATACCGAGCGGCACGCCGTTGGCGCCGATGATCTTCATCAGCTCGGGCAGCGAGTTGTCCTCGCGCGGGACCCACGGGCGCGTGGTCTTGTAGTCCTCGGGCTTGAGGATCGGCTTCTTCGAGAAGATGCGGCCAAAGCCGGCATCGCCCCAGCCGAGCAGCCGGTAGCCTTCCTTCTCGAACATGCCCTCGAAGTCACCCGCGAGCGTGTCGCGCGTGTAGTTGAGCTGCTTGTAGTTCTGGAAGATGCCGGCCATCTGCAGGATCGAGATCGGGCGCGCGATCTGACCGAGGCCGATCGAGGTGAGCCCGGCGGCGTCCATCTGGCCGAGCTTCATCTTGCGGATCACGTCGCGCTCGTCGCCGGCCACGCCGCCGGGGAAGAACTGAAACTGCAGCGCGCCGCCGGTATCTTTCTTGAGCGTGTTGCCCCAGGCCCGGAAGATCTTGTCCCAGCTGCTACCAGCGGGAGCCAGGCTGGCCATGCGGATGGTGGTGGTGCCCTCCGCGGACACGCTGGCCAAGCTCGGTACGAGCAGGGCGCACAGCCCAACCATCAGTGCCCAAAACAGCCGTTGCTTCATCTGCTCCTCCGAGAACCTGCGACCTTGTTGGCGACAGCCCGATTCAGTTTTGCTCCGCATCAGAACAGCTGATCGGCCTGTGTGAGGTAGC
>JBEVNG010000100.1:0-18943 GCA_040508235.1 Polyangiales bacterium
CCGGGCTCAGCTCGATCACGCGGTAGCCGGGGCGCAGGAACAGCGTGTAGCTGCCGGCAGGCAGCGGCGTGCTCAGCTCCTTGTCCGCGCCGCTCAAGGTGAGCATCGCCGCGCCGCTGAGCTCGAGCGTGGCGTCGCGCAGCAGGTAGGTCGTGCCGTCGTCCGAGGAGGTCTGCAGCGGCAAGCGAACGCTGGCGCTCAGGTCCGGCTCGGCGAACGGGTCCGCATCGAGCAGGTCGCGCGAGCAGGCGGCGGACAGCGCGGAGGAGAGCAGGAGCGCAATGGCGAGCGCGCGACGCATGGAGCTCCGAGGGGGCAGGGGGTTGCATGGAAGTAGCGCAGCTCCGATGTGCCGCAAAGACATACATGCTGCTTTGGCGATCTCCCATACCGTCGACCCGCTGCCACGGGGGCGTGTCCGTGGGGCCGCGCTCCGGGCCGCGAAGTGCTGAAATTTCCGCGCGGAACACCGGTTGCTTAGGGTGCCGGCATGCGTCTTCGCGTCGCCTTCGTGTGCCTGCTCGTCGCCTGTGGCGGCAAACCGAGTGTGTCCGTGCCGGGAGGGCCGACGCTCGGCGTGGCGCCCCCCGCGGGTAGCGCGCCGCTGGAGGGGCCGCTGACGGTCACCTACCATGCGCCCATCGGCGAGACCCACGGCGGGCAGCTGGAGATCAGCGCGTCGTTCGATCGCCCGATGGTCGAGCTGGGTGCGGACGCGCCGCCCGAGGGCACGGTCACCATCGAACCGGCGGTCCCGGGGCGCGCGCGCTGGGTGGGCTCGCAGACGCTGATGTTCGAGCCGAGCGCGCCGCTGCCGATGGGCAGCGAGTTCCGCGTGCGCATCGCCAACCTGCGCGCGCTCGATGGCAAGTCGCTGGCGGAGCCGCTGGAGTTTGCATTCGCGACGCCCGCGCTCGAGCTGACCCACTACAACGTGCACCAGGACCCGAGCCAGAAGCGCAAGACGCCGTTCGAGCTGTGGTTCAACGCGCCCGTCGACGGCGCCACCGTCGCGCAGTCGCTGACGCTGCAGGCGAGCGGCAAGCCCGTGGAGTTCGCGGTCGAGCCGGACAAGGACGATCGCAAGCGCGTGCGTGTGCTGCCGAAGACGGCGTATCCGATCGGCGCCAGGATCGAGCTGACCGTGCGCGGTGGACTCGCGGGCGTGGAAGGGCCGCGTCCGCTGCCCAAGGACGAGGTGGTTGCCCTGCAGGTGTACAGTCCGCTGCGCGTGCTGCCGAACCCGCCGTGCAGCGACGAAGACTGCGTGCCGATGTTGCGCTTCTCCAACCCGGTCAAGACCAAGGACGCCTTCGCGCGCCTGGTGTTCGATCCGCCGGTGCCGAAGTACCAGCACAACGAAGACTACGTCACCGACCAGCTCTACTTCGGCGAGGAGCTGGCGCCGGGCACCACGTACACCGTGCGCGTCGAGGGCCCGCTCAAGGACGTCTACGGCACGCAGCTCGGCAAGGAGCGCAGCGCGGTGGTGCGCACGCCGCCGTTCCCCGCACTGGCGCAGCTGTTGGTCACGGGGGATCAGCGACCCGGCGGCACCGGTCCGGTGCGCGCGCAGCTGCAGCACCTGGATGCCGCGCAGCTGGAGCTGTTCCCGCTCGCGTTCGAGGAGGTGCTGCCGAACGCGCTGGAGCAGATCACGCCGAGGGCCAAGCCCGTGCGCAAGACGTACGGCGAGGTCGGGCCGGTCGAGCGCAAGGTGGTCGAGATCGACGCCAAGGAGGCGCTGCCGAGCGGCAAGGGCCTGGTGCTCGCGGTGCTGACGGGCAAGAGCAAGCGTGACCCCTACGAGCAACGCAAGCTGCTCGCGTACGGGGATCTCGCGCCGTCGCTCAAGATCGGCGAGCGCGATGGCGTGGTCTGGGTGACCCGGCTCGACAGCGCGCAGCCGGTGGCGGGCGCGCGCGTGCGCGTGGTGCGCGGCACGGACACGCTCGCGCAGGGCGTCAGCGACGCGCGCGGTGTGTTCGCGTTCCAGTTCAGCCCGGTGCGCGACGACTACGGCGATCGCGGCGACGTCGCGGCGGTGGTCGAGAAAGACGGCGAGCTGGCGTTCACGCAGAAGTACAGCGGCGTCGGCCCGTGGGAGGTGAGTGACCGCGGCACCTGGGGCGGAGACGGCGCCACGCGCGCGCACCTGTTCACGGAGCGCGGCATCTATCGCCCCGGCGACACCGTGCAGCTCAAGGGCATCTTGCGCGACGCCGATGCCCACGGGCTGAGGCCGAGCGCGGGTGAGATCACGCTGCATGTGGTCGACGCCGCGGACGCCGAGGTGGAGACGGTGACGCTGCCGCTCAGTGCATACGGCTCGTTCGCGCGGGCGATCCGCGTGCCTGGCTCGGTGGAGCTGGGGCCGCTGTCGATGAAGGTGGCGTACGGCGAGCAGACCTTCAGCGAGTGGGTCGAGATCGCGGAGTATCGACCCGCCGAGCTGGAGGCCAAGCTCACGGCGTCGCGCGAGCTGGCGCTGAAGGGCGAGGAGGTGCAGGCGAAGCTCGGCGCGAGCTACCTGTTCGGCGCCCCCGCGGGCGGCGCGCACGTGTACTGGAGCGCGCGCTACCTCTCGCGTGCCTTCTCGGCGCCGGGCTTCGAGGGCTTCACCTTCCACGACCGCGATCGCGAGGTCGGCAGCAGCGTCGCCGGCAGCGGCGAGGGCGAGCTCGACGCGCGCGGCGAGCTGACGCTGACCACCAAGCTCACGGACGTGCCGCCCGACGGTCCGTCGTCGTTGGAGTTCGAATCGAGCATCAACGTCGACAGCACGCAGCTGTCGGCGCGCACGCAAGTCGACGTGTTGCCCGCGAGCGTGGTGGTCGGCGTGCGGCCCGGCAGCAGCGTGCTGGAGCATGACAAGCCGTTCGAGGCCGAGCTGATCGCGCTCGACCCGGACGGGAAGCCGCGCGCCGGCGTGGCGCTGGAGGCGACGTTCTCGCGCCGCTCCTGGAGCTACGAGCAGGGGCAGCTCACGCCGCACGACACGCGCGCGTCGAGCTGCAAGCTGAAGAGCGCGGACAAGCCGGTGCGCTGCGCGCTGGCGACCAAGGAGCCCGGCCTGTACGTGGTGCGCGCGCGCGGCAAGGACAGCGCGGGCCGCGTCAGCAGCGCCGGCGAGTACGTGTACGTCTGGGGCGAGGGACCGACCAGCTGGGGTGAGCAGGACGAGCGCGTGATCACGCTGCACTCCGACCGACCCACCTACAAGCTCGGGGAGACCGCCAAGATCCTGGTGCCGTCTCCGTTCCAGCGCGCGGAGGCGCTGGTGACCGTCGAGCGCGAAGGCGTGATGTCCTCCGAGCGCGTGCAGCTCGGCAGCGCGGGTACGATCGAGATCGCGATCGACCAGCGCTTCGTGCCGAATGCGTTCGTGTCGGTGCTGCTGGTGCGCCCGCTCGGCGACGAGAAGGATGGGCTGCCGTACCGCGTGGGCACGCTGGAGCTGAGCGCGGACGTCAGCGATCGAAAGCTGAAGATCGACGTGCAGCCGGACGCGGTGGAGAAGCGTCCCGGCGAAGAGGTGACTGTCACGCTCGCGGTCAAGGATGCGGCCGGCAAGCCGGTGCAGTCGGAGCTGACCGTGTTCGCGGTCGATGAAGGCGTGCTGACGTTGACCGGGTACCACACGCCCGATCCGTTCGCGGCGATCTACGCGCCGCACGGGCTCTCGGTGTGGACCAGCGATGCGCGCGGCTCGCTGCAGCGCCTGCTGTCGGCGGCCGACGAGAACAAGGGCGGCGACGAAGGCGGCGGCGGCGGGGGCGAGGTGATGCGCAGCAACTTCTCCGCGGTCGCGGCCTACTTCCCGGCGCTGGAGACCGACGCCTGGGGGCGCGCCGCGGTGCGCTTCAAGCTGCCGGACTCGACCACCAAGTTCCGCGTGATGGCGGTGGCCGCGTCGCGCGACAGCAAGCTCGGCTCGGGCGAGGCGAGCGTGCGCACCAAGAAGCCGCTGATGATGCGGCCGCTGCTGCCGCGCGTGATGCGCGCGGGCGACGCGATGAGCGCCGGCGTGGTCGTGCACAACGAGACCGACGCGGCGATGCATACGCGTGTCGCGATCGAAGCCAAGGGCCTGGCCGTCGACGGCGAGAAGGCACGCCAGCTCGATGTGCCCGCGCACGCCGCAGTGCAGGTGCGCTGGTCGTTGCGCGCCGAGCGCGTGGGCAAGGTGTCGCTGGCGTTCCGCGCCTCGGCCGGCAACGAGCGCGACGGGCTCTCGTTCGAGCGGGAGGTGCTGTCGCCGAGCGTGATGGAGACGATGAGCATCGCGGGCGCCACGCCCAAGGCCGTGCAGGAGGCGCTCGCTCCGCTCAACAAGCTGCGCGACGACGTCGGGGGGCTGAAGGTCGCGCTGTCCGCGAGCGCGCTGGTCGATCTGGAGGCGCCCGCGCGTGCGCTGTTCGCGTACCGCTTCGGCTGCACGGAGCAGCTGTCGTCGCGGCTGATCGCGCTCGCCGCCCTGGAGCGCCTGCGCAAGCCACTCGCGCTCGATGACGGCTCGTTCACCGAGACCGCCGCGCCGATCCTGTCCGAGCTGGAGAAGCACCAGGGCGCGGACGGTGGCTTTGGCTTGTGGCGCGCGGACGACAGCAGCGCACCGTGGCTCACGCGCTTTCTGACCGCCTACGCGTTGATCACGTTCGATCAGCTGGAGCGCGCGGGCATCCCCACCTCACCGCACGCGAAGGAGCGAGCGCGTGCCTACCTGGTGCGTGGGCTGCGCGACGAGCTGCCGTTCGAGGATCGCGCGTTCCTGGTCTACGCGCTCGCGCGCACCGGCACGCTGGAGCTCGGCTACGCCAACAAGCTGTTCGAGCAGCGCGGGCAGCTGTCCCTGCTCGGGCGCATCGAGCTGGCGCATGCGCTGACCCGGCTCGACGCGCGGCCGCAAGCGCAGACGGTGCTCGACGAGCTCGGCTCGCACGTGCGCGTCGCGACCGACCGCGCGCACCTGGAGTCGAGCCGCTGGACCGGCGCCTTCGACTCCGACGTGCGCGCCACCGGCGAGCTGCTGGAGATGTTGCTCGACCATGCGCCGGAGCACGTGCTGGTGCCCAAGCTGGCGCGCTGGCTGTCGGCGGCGCGCGGGCGCGATGGCGGCTACGTCAACACGCAGGAGTCGGCCTGGGCGGTGATGTCGCTGGCCGACTACCTGACCAAGCGCGAGGCCGTGCCGCCCGCGCTCAAGGCCACCGTGAAGCTCGGCGCGAAGCAGCTCGGCACGTTCGCGCTGTCGGGCCACCGCGCCAGCGCCAGGACCTCGCTGGCGATGAACGAGCTGCCGCGCACGGGTGCACCGCTGGTGTTCGGCGCGGAGGGCCGGGGCACGCTCTACTACGGCGTGCAGCTGGAGTACGCGCCGCTGGAGCTGCCGCGCGCGCCGGTGGAGCGCGGCTTCTTCGTCGAGCGCACGTTCGAGCGGCTCGACCCGCTCGCGCTGGCACGCGGCGAGACCAAGGGAGAGCCCGGCGAGCGCGCCAAGCTGCACGACTACGTGCGCGTCACGCTGCGCATCGCGGTGCCCTCCGCGCGCGAGTTCGTGATGATCGAGGACGCGCTGCCGGCGGGCCTGGAGCCTGTCGACGGCGGGCTGAGCAGCGAGTTCAGCGCGGCCTCGCGTGCGCTGAAGCAGCGTGACCCGGAGGATCATCGCGAGCTGCGCGAGCAGGGCGCGCGGATCGCGATCAACGACCTGCCGCCCGGCCTCTATCGCTACAGCTACCTCGCGCGTGCCACGACGCCCGGCACGTTCGTGGCGCCGCCCGCGCGCGTGGAGGAGATGTACCACCCCGATACGCAGGGCTTGACGGCCGCCACCACCTTCACCGTGGAAGCGCCATGAAGCGCTGGCTCAACCTCTGCGGGGCGGCACTCACGCTGCTGGCGCTGTACCTGTGGTTCGCGCCGCTGCCCGCGGTGATCGTGCAGGGCCGCGGCGAGCTGGCGATCCGCGACGCGCGTCGGCAGCTGCTGCGTGAGCACGCGGGCGAGGACGGCTTGCGCGCCCACTGGGTGCCGCTGAAGGACGTGCCGCTGGACGCGCTGCACGCGCTGATCGCGGGCGAGGATCACCGGCTGTATCAGCATGGCGGCGTCGATCCGCTGGGCATCGCGCGCGCGCTCTGGCTCGACGTGCGCTCGCTGCGCACGGTCGCCGGTGGCTCGACGCTGGCGATGCAGCTCGCGCGCATGAGCTACGGCCTGAAGCGCAACCTGTGGGGCAAGCTGGAGCAGAGCGCGCGTGCGCTGGTGCTGCAGGCCAAGCTCGGACCGGAAGGCGTGGCCGAGGCGTGGCTGAACCTGGCGCCGTACGGTCGCGACGTGCGCGGCATCGGCGAGGCGAGCTGGGCGTACTTCGGGCGTCCGCTGCGCGACCTGACGCGTGGGGAGCTGATCGCGCTGGCGTGCTTGCCGCGCGGACCGTCGGTGTACGACCCGTACAAACATCGCGAGCGCCTGCTGGCGCGCCGTGCGCACGTGCTGACGCTGATGCAGAAGCGAGGCTACCTGCAAGATGCGAGCGCTCTGCGCGACGAGCCGCTGGCGCTGGTGCCGTTCGTGCGCAGCTTTCGCGCGCCGCATGCCAGCGAGCTGGCGCGCGCCGAGGCCACCCGGCGTGGCGCGCATGCGAGCGAGCTGGCGACCACGATCGATCCGTCGCTGCAGAAGGCCGCGCAGACGGCGTGCGCGCGGGCGGTGAGCCAGCTGGCGGAGCAAGCGGCGACCGGCTGCGCGGCGGTGGTGCAGCGTGTGTCGACGGGCGAGGTGCTGGCGCTGGTGGGCTCGCCCGACTTTCACTCCCGGCAGGCGGGGCAGGTGAACGCCGCGCTCGCGTTGAGGCAGCCGGGCAGCGCGCTCAAGCCGTTCGTGTATGCGCTCGCGTTCGAGCAGGGCAAGGACCCGGCTTCGACCATCGTCGACGAGCCGCTGTCGTTCGTGGCGCAGTTTGGGCGCTGGTTGCCGGAGAACTACGATCGCAAGTTCCACGGCGAGGTCACGCTGCGCGAGGCGCTCGCCAACTCGTACAACGTGCCGGCGGCCAAGCTGACGGCCGAGCTAGGCGCCGCGCGGGTGCTGGAGCGCCTGCGCGCGCTGGGCCTGAGCACGCTGCAAGGGAGCGCGGAGCACTACGGCATCGGCCTCGCGCTGGGCGTCGGCGAGGTCACGCTCTACGAGCTCGTCAGTGCGTACGCCGCGCTGGCACGAGCTGGTGAGTACCTCGAGCCCACCTTGATCCGCGAGGCCCGGCACAACGGGCGCACCTTGCCCATGAGCGCGCGCTCACGACGGCGCGTGTTCTCGCCGGAGGTCGCGCGTCAGGTCAGCCACGTGCTGGCTGATGATCGCGCGCGGCGTCCCGCCTTCGGCGCCAACAACGTACTGGAGCTGCCGTTCCCGACCTCGGTCAAGACCGGCACCTCGTCGAACTACCGCGACAACTGGACCGTGGGCTACGCCGGCGACACCGCGATCGGTGTCTGGGTCGGTCGCCACGATGGTGCGCCGCTGCACGGCGTCAGCGGCGTGTCAGGCGCGGGGCCCGCGTTTCGCCAGCTGATGTTGGCGGCCGAGGGCAAGCGCCAGGCGCGCTCGCCGACCGCTTACTTGTTGAGCTCGAGCTTGACGTCGATGGTGACCTCGTCGCCGACGAGCACGCCACCGGTCTCGAGCGCCTTGTTCCACGCCAGGCCGTAGTCGGCGCGCTTGATCTTGCCGGTGATCTTCGCGCCGCGTACCTGCTTGCCCCAGGGGTTCTTCACGGCCGGGCTGAGCGTGGCGTCGAGCGTGACTTCCTTGGTGACGCCGTGGATGGTGAGGTTGCCCTTGAGCTTGTAGCCCTTGCCGGCCTTGGTGACCTTGGTCGACTTGAAGGTCAGCTGCGGGAACTTGGCGGCGTCGAAGAACTCCGGGCTGCGGAGGTGCTCGTCGCGCTTGGCCTCGCCGGTGTCGATCGAGGAGACCTCGGCGGTGAACTCCACCGTGCTCTTGGTGACGTCGGCTTCGTCGATCAGGGCCTTGCCCGACCACTTCTTGAACGTGCCGTCGACCTCGGAGACGACGAGGTGGGGAACGGTGAAGCCGACGCTGGAGTGCGACGGGTCGAGCGTCCATTCGGTGGCCTCGGCGAGAGCGGCACCGGCGAAGAGAGAGGTGGCGAGGCTGAGGCTCGCGAACAGCTTGGTCTTGGTCATGGGTGTTTGATCCTCGAGCACCATGGTAGAGGCTGGACACCGTTCTACAAGGTTGCCAATTCTCACTTCACTGGGTAGTTCTGGTTGACGATGCTGGAGCAGCTGCGCGGACTGGTGGTTTTCGCCGAGGTGGTGGACGGAAAGAGCTTCGCGCGCGCGGCCGAGCGGCTGGGCATGACGCGCAGCGCGGTGTCCAAGCACGTGGCGCAGCTGGAGGCGCAGCTCGGGGTGCAGCTGCTCTCGCGCACCACGCGCAAGCTATCCCTGACGGAGGTCGGTGAGCGCGTGTACAGCGCGAGCACCGACGTGCGCGAGGCGGCGGAGCTGGCGCGCGAGGCGGCGCACACGCATCAAGGCATGGTCGAGGGCACCTTGCGCGTGACGGCGCCGGTCGGCCTCGGCCGGCCGTACTTGATCCCGCTCGCGGACGAGCTGATGCGCCTGCATCCGCGCCTGGAGATCGCGCTGATCCTCAGCGATCAGTACGTCGACCTGGTGGAGGAGCGCATCGACGTCGCGCTGCGTGTGGGGCACGCCCTCGACTCGTCGCTGGTGACGCGGAAGATCGCCCCGATGACCATGGCGTTCTGCGCCGCGCCTCGTTACCTCGCCGAGCACGGCACACCCAAGCAGCCGCGCGACCTGGAGGCCCACCCGGTGATCCGCCACCTGCCGCGCCTCGACGGCGGCAAGACCACGCTGCGCAATGGGCGGCGCAGCGCACAGCTGGAGCTGACCGGGCGGCTGTCCTGCAACGACGGCGCGACCAGCGTGGCGGCGGCGGTGCACGGCATGGGCGTGTTCGTCGGCCCGGAGTTCGAGTTTGCGCACGAGGTGCGCGCGGGGCGCCTGGCGCGCGTGCTCGTGGGCTGGACCACGGACGTCTTGACCCTGCATGCGGTCTCGCCGCCGCGCCGCCACGTCTCCTCGAAGGTGCGCACGTTCGTCGACTTCGTGGGTGAACGCTGGCGCAAGCCACCCTGGAGTCTCGCGAAGTAGACCTGTGTGGCGGGGAGATTGCGGGCGTGCGGCTTTCGTCTCACTATCATCGGATCCCGCGCATCTTGACGCGTGGGCCTACGAGTCATGACGTCCACGATTTTGCCGCCTTCCACCACGCCCCTGGCCGCCATCCTGCCCACCGAACCGCTGCTCCTGATGGGCGCGGGACCTGTGCCGATCCCGCAGGCCGTCGCGCAGGCCAATGGCATGATCATCAACCACCTCGGCCCGACCATGGACCGCGTGATCCGCAACGTGAAGGAGATGGCGAGCTACGCCTTCCAGACGCGCAGCGACAAGATCATCGGCCTGGCGGGTCCCGCCTCGGCGGCCATGGAGATGGCGGTCGCGAACCTGTGCTGGCCTGGCCGCAAGGTGCTGTGCCTGAGCAGCGGCACGTTCAGCGGACGGCTCGGCGAGATGGCCACCGGCGTGGGCGCCGAGGTGACGTACCTGGAGGGGCCGCTCGGCGTGCCGATCTCGCTGGCTCAGGTGAAGGAAGCCTTCGCCAAGCAGCGCTTCGACGTGATCACCATGGCGCACGGCGAGACCTCGTGCGGCGTGAAGCTGGTGGAGCTGCCGGAGATCTGCGCGTACGCCAAGGCGCAGGGTGCGCTCACCATCGTCGACACCGTGGTCACGCTGAGCGCGATGCCGGTGCAGATGGATGACTGGGGCATCGACGTCGGGCTGACCGGCGGGCAGAAGGCGCTGAGCTCGATCCCCGGCGTGTCGCTGTGCGCGTTCTCCAGCGACGCCTGGTCCGCGCTGGAGCGCCATCCCTCGCCGCGCCCGCACTGGTGCTACGACGCCCTGCGCGCGCAGCGGTTCTGGGGCTCGCAGCAGTACCACTACACGGCGCCGGTGCCTGGCGTGCTGGCGCTGCACGAGGCGCTGCGCCTCGTGGCCGAGGAGACGCTGGAGAAGCGCTTCCGTCGCCACGAGATGAGCTCGCTCGCCCTGCAGTCCGGCCTGCAGGCGATGGGCCTGAGCCTGTTTCCCTCGCCCGAGGTGCGGCTCAACAGCGTGGTCGCCATCTCGCTGCCCGACGGCATCGATAGCGTGCGCGTACGCGAGTACATGACCAAGGCGTTCCGCGTGGAGATCAGCGGCGCGTTCGGCCTGAACATCGTGCGCATCGGCCAGATGGGCGAGCAGTGCCGCTCGCACAACCTGTTCAAGACGCTGTACGCGCTTGGCATGAGCTTCCAGCGCGAGGGCGTGAAGCTCGATGTGGCGCAAGGCATGGCCGCCCTCGAGGAGGGACTGGCGGGGGACCGCGAGTACTTCGTGGACTGAGCCGCCGCCGCGTGGGTAGTCTGCCCGGGTAATTCGCGACGATTGCGCGTGCTGTCCAGGTCGTGCGACAGCTGGGGCCTTGCTTACTCGATGGCTCCTCCCTTGCGCGCTGCTGCTCGCCTGCAGCGATGACGGTCCCTCCACGGTCGCGCCTGATGCCCGCACGCCGGACGCGCGGGTCGATGCGGCGGTGATGCCCGATGCGGGGCCACCGATCGTGCCGACCACGCTCGCGGTGAACGAGGTGATGTCGAGCAACGACGGCGCGTACATCGACGAGGATGGCGATGCCGACGACTGGTTCGAGCTGATCAACGTCAGCGACGCGCCGCTGATGCTGAGCGAGTTCGAGGTCGCGGACGGGAAGGGCGACAGCTGGCACGCCTTGCCCGCGCGCACGCTCGCGCCCGGTGAGCTGGTGGTGTTCTGGGCGGACGACGACAGCGCGCCGGCCGGGCACTTCCCGTTCAAGCTCGGCAAGGAAGGCGACACGCTGCACCTGCGCCGCGCGGCCGACCAGCAGCTGGTCGAGCGCGTGCAGATCCCGGAGCTGCGCACCAACGAGGCCTACGCACGCCACCCGGACGGCAGCGGCGCCTTCGACGTCTGCACGCTACCCACGCCCGCGCAGAAGAACGGCGCGAGCTGCAGCGCGGGCGCCACGCAGGGGCTCGACGAAGACGCGAAGTACGCGCCGTACAGCTGGCCCAACCCCACGCCCGCGAGGCCGAGCCCGGTCGCGATCACGGAGCTGGCGCTGCGCCCCGCCGGCTTCATCGAGCTGCATAACAGCAGCGCCAGCGCGGTCTCGCTCGACGACTACGCGCTTTTGATCGCGACCCACGCGCCCGGACGCCTGTGGCCGACGGTGCTGGAGGGCGAGCCCGTGCACTTCCCGTTCGGCAGCACGCTCGCGGCGGGCGCCCGCCAGACGTTCCCGGTCAGCGGCGAGCACGTCGCGGCGCTGGAGCGCGATCCGCGCTTCGAAGGCGTGGTGACGCTGTTCCGCGTGCGCGACTTCGAGCTCAACCTGGAGACCGCGCCGGTGATCGTCGACCGCGTCGACTTCGACATGTGGCCCGCGGGTGCGGTGCTGTCGCGCGCGGAGGGCGACCCCGTGCTGCGCTTCTGCACCAACGCCACACCGAACGCCGCCGATGCGTGCCAGCCGCTGGCGTCGCGCGACGTCGGCGACCGCGTGCGCCACCTGTACACGCCGGGCGACCTGAATGCGCTCGCGGCCGGCGGCACCGCCCTCGGCAGCGCGGCGGTGAAGTTCGTGATCGAGCTGCAGGGACTCGGCGCCACGCACCTGCTGAGCGCCAGGCGCTGGCCGCTGCACTTCACCTTCGTGCGCGAGGTGATCGACGGCCTGCCCGCGATCGATCGCTGCAGCGAGCAAGGTAACGCGCTATTTCAGGCGCAGTTCTCGCTGTTCATCGGCACCGAGTACTTCAACGTGCCGGCGCGGCGCTTCCTGCTCGGCACGCTGGTGCACCACACCGGCGCGGGCCTGCACACCATCGAGTTCACCAGCGGCGACCTGATCTCGGCCGCTCAGATCGAGACCAGCTTCGACACCCTCGTCACGCACATCGACGCGCCGCGCACCTGGGCGCTGCGGCCGGCGGACGTGGAGCAGGCCACGCGCATGCGCGAGCTCGACGGCAAGCTGCCGATCGTCGACCGCAACGCACCGTACCGAGGCCAGCGTTTTCAGGCGCTGACCCCGGCGGTCGGCTACGGCACGCTGACGTTCGTGTCGAGCGCGGCCCTGAGCAGCACGGCGCTCGGCCGCGACGTGATCGTGGTGACCGACGCGGTGCCCAACGACATGCCGCTCGCGGGGGGCCTGATCACGGAGGCGTTCCAGACGCCGCTCGCGCACGTGAACCTGCTCAGCCAGGCGCGGCGCACGCCGAACATGGCGCTGGCCGATGCGCGCGCTGCGCCCGAGGTGGCGCCGCTGCTGGGCAAGCTGGTCCGCTTCGAGGTGTCGAGCACGGGCTTCACGCTGGTCGAGGCGGACCCCTCCGAGGCGCAGGCCTTCTGGGACGCGCGCAGGCCCACCGGCGAGCCGTACGCACCGCGGCTCGACACCAGCGTGCGCGGCATCGTGGCGCTGGCCGGGCGCGGCATCGAGGACTTGCCGGTGGTCGGTGCCAAGGCCGCGCAGCTGGCGGAGCTGTCGCGCGTTCGCACCGAGCACGCCGAGGGCTGCAAGGCGCTGCCGCTGCTGACGCCGAGCGATGCGTTCGCGATCCCGATGGCGCACTACCGCGAGCACTTCGTGGCCAGCGGCGCCGAGGCCGAGCTCGCCAGTGCGCGTGCCCAGGACCGCTTCGCCACCGACCCGCGCGTGCGGTCCGAGCTGCTCGCCAAGGTGCGCGCACGCATCGAGTCGCATCCCGTCGATCCCGCGCTGCTCGCGCAGGTGCAGAGTGCGAGCGCGCCCTTCGCCGGCGAACCTCGCCGCTTTCGCAGCAGCAGCAACGCCGAGGACCTGCTCGGCTTCAACGGCGCGGGCCTGTACGAGTCCGAAAACGACGACGAGCAGGACGCCGAGCAGGCGATCAAGAAGGTGTGGGCGAGCTTGTGGCTGGAGCGCGCCTACGACGAGCGCGCGTTCGCCAACCTGAATGACGGCACGCTGGCGATGGGCGTGCTGGTGCACCGCGCGTTCCGCCGCGAGCTGGCCAACGGCGTGGCGATGAGCCGCAACCTGCTGGACCCCACGCGCAGCGATCAGGTCTACCTCAACGCCCAGCGCGGCGGCGCGGACGTCACCAACCCGGCGCCCAACGTGTCGAGCGAGCAGCTGGTCTACACCTGGCCGCCGTTCACGCCCGAGCTCAGCTACCGCTCGCGCTCGACCTTCACGCCGGACGGCACGGTGCTGACCCCCGACGAGGTGCGCGCGCTCGCGTGCAGCGTGGGCGCCATCCACGACCACTTCCAGGCCGTGCTCGACCCGCAAAAGACGCGGCGCTGGTTCACGGTCGAGCTGGAGTTCAAGGTCACGTCGCCGGCGCGCGCGCTCGCGATCAAGCAGGCGCGCCCGTTCCCCGTGGACGGTGAGCGCCTACCCGCCGACTGCCGCTAGCGCGATAGGAAGGCGTGGGCGTCGCGGGCGGTCTCGATGGGCTGCTCTTCCATCGGGATGTGGCCGGCGCCCGCGTAGACCTTGACCTCGACGTTGCGCAGGTCGCGCTTCCAGTTCTCGATCAGCTTGGGCGGCACCCAGCGGTCCTTGTCGCCCCACATCAGCAGCGTGGGGCACTGCACCTTGCTGATCTCCTTGGAGAGGATGCCGTCCTTGCTGAGCTGACGCAGCTTGCGGAAGGTCTGCACCATCGCGAAGCGGTTCTCCTCGTGCATCATCAGCTCGTAGTAGCGGTCGACCGTCTCCTTGTTGACGTTCTTGGGGTCGCCGTACACCTCGCGCACGTTGGCCTCGACCAAGAAGCGCGGCGCAAAGCGCTGCGCGATCTCGCCGATGCCCGGCAGCGACACGAACTTGATCACGTTCGGGAGCTTCTGCGGGTACGCGATCGGATCGACCAGGATCAGCTTCTCGACGCGCTCCGGGTACTTGGCGGCGTAGTACCAGCTCAAGAAGCCACCCAGCGAGTTGCCGCCGAGATAGAACTTCTCGAAGCCGAATTTCTGCACCACCTTGTCGAACAGCGAGAGGCTGTACTCGGGCGTGTACTGCTCGCTCTCGGTCATGTGCTGGCTGAGCCCGAAGCCGGGCAAGTCCAGGCGCACGATGCGGTAGTGCTCCTTGAGCTGGTCGACCCAGCCATCCCACGTGTGCAGCGACGCCATCACGCCGTGCAGCAGGATCAGCGTGGGCCCCTCGCCCTCCATCCGATAGTGAAACCTGCGCCCGTCGACTTCGACGTAGCGCGAGGTGGGGTCTTCGTACTTGCGGCGGATGGAGGCGTGGTCTTGAGGCATTTACGCGACGCGACCGTACTCTGGCTCGCTGGCTAGCTCCAGCTTCCACTTCTCCAGCATGTCGGAGCTGTCGTGATCCCACGGGTGGAAGCTCGGCTTGAAGTACTGCAGGTACGGCTTCCACATCTTGGCGAGGCCACCCGGGTACACGAACAGGAAGCGTGCGAGCGCGCTCCACTCCTTGCCGTCGAACAGCGTGCCGTCGGTCTTCATGAAGCGAGCCTGCTGCTCCAGCACCTTGCCCCAGAAGATCACGGTCGCGCCGATCATCGCCGCCGAGCGCATCAGGTAGCCGCCGCCCGCCGCCTTGTAGACGTCGAACGCGACCGCCTTGTGCTCGTTCTCCTCCGCCGCGTGCCAGCGCCAGAGGCGCGACATGGTCTCGTCCGCGCCCTCCATGTGCTCGGGGTGGCGCAGGATGATCTCCGCCATCAGCGCGGTGAAGTGCTCGAGCGCGCTGGTCACCGCGAGCTGCATCAGCTCGCTGGTGTCGCCGGTGACGCGGGCGAGCAGCTCGGTGACGCGCCTCTCCATGCCCTCGACGTCATAACCCTGCTCGCGCAGCATCGCGTTGTAGCGAACGTGCTCGCGGCTGTGGATGCCCTCCTGGGCGTAGAAGGCGCGCGCCTCGGCGGCGAGCTTGGGGTCTTTCAAGAAGTCCCGGTGTGCCTTCACCGAGGCGATGAAGAAGCGCTCTCCGGGCGGGAAGAACACCGACAGGTTGTTGAAGAACTGCGTCACCGACTTGCGCCCGCCGTGCCAGTAGCGCGGCACGCGCTCGTCGGTGGCGAACTGCAGGTTGCGTACTTCGGGTACCGCTGCCGAGTGCATCAGACTTCCTCCTGGCGCCGCCGAACTGCGCGGGCGTTGTTCCTGACCTCATAAGTACGCACAAAGAGGCAAGGAAAGGAGGTCAAGTGAGGACGATGTCGCTGTCTACCGAGGCCAGTGTAAGACAACTCAATTTGCGACGATGTTCACCAGCTTACCCGGCACCACCACGACTTTGCGCACTGTCTTACCGGCGATCAGCTCCTGCACCTTGGCGTCTGCGAGCGCGGCTTTCTCCAGCGCCGCCGCGTCGAGGCCCGCCGGCACCACCAGGCGATGGCGCACCTTGCCCATGATCTGCACCGGCACCTCGACGTTGGCGTCGTGCAGCTGCGCGTCGTCGTAGCTGGGCCAGGGCGCCAGCGAGACCACACCCGGCATGCCCAGGCGCTGCCACAGCTCCTCGGCCACGTGCGGCGCGAACGGCGATAGTACGCGTGCGAAGCGCTCCGCCTGGTCACGGGTCAGCCCCGCCCCGCTGGTGCCCGCGTTCACGAAGCCGATCAGCGCGGCGATCGCGGTGTTGAACGCGATCCGCTCGATGTCGCCCTGCACCTTGGCGATCGTGCGATGCAGCTGACGCTCCAGCTCCTCGTCCGCGGCCTCGACCAGCCTGGGCGCGCCGGTGGTCTCGTCGATGACGAGCCGCCAGGCGCGCTGCAAGAAGCGCTGCAGGCCGGCGATGTCGCGCGTGTTCCAGGGCTTGCTCGCCTCGAGCGGGCCCATGTACATCTCGTACAGCCGAAAGGTGTCCGCGCCGTACTCCCCGATCACGTCATCGGGGTTGATGACGTTGCGCAGGCTCTTGGACATCTTGGTCACGATCTGCGCGACCTTCTGCCCCGTGGCGCGCTCGATGTGCTGGCCCTCCACCGTGGTGTCGACCTCGTCGATGGGCACCAGCGACTTGTCCGCGCGCTCGTACGCGAAGTTCAGGATCATGCCCTGGTGGAACAGCTTCTTGAACGGCTCGGGCGAGCTGACGTGCCCGAGGTCGTGCAGGACCTGGTGCCAGAAGCGCGCGTAGAGCAGGTGCAGCACCGCGTGCTCCGCGCCGCCCATGTAGAGGTCGACGCCGTCGTGCACCCAGTAGCGGTCGGCCTCCGGCGAGATCGGCGCGTCGGCGTCGCGCGGGTCCGCGTAGCGCAGGTAGTACCAGCACGAGCCGGCCCAGCCGGGCATCGTGTTGGTCTCGCGCCGGACCTTCGCGTCGGCGGGCAGGTCGCGCACGCCGGCCGCTCCCGCGGTGGTGTGGACCCAGTCCACCGCCTTGGCCAGCAGCGGGCGCGGCTCGTCGCTCTCCTCGGGCTGGTAGTCCGCCAGCTCCGGCAGCGCGACGGGGAACGTGTGCACCGGGTGGTGGTCGCCGTCCTCGTCGTAGACGACCGGGAACGGCTCGCCCCAGTAGCGCTGGCGGCTGAACAGCCAGTCGCGCAGGCGCGTGTTGTGCTTCTTCTTGCCGAGCTTCTGCTGCTCCAGCCAGGCCGTGATCTTCAGCTTCGCCTCGGCGGTGGGCAGGCCGTCGATCGACACCACCTCGCTGGCCGAGTTGATGGCGATACCGTCGTCGTTGAAGCAGCCCTCGACCGCGCCGCTGACGGGCCGCACCACCTCGCGGACCGGCAGCCCGAACGCGACCGCGAACTCGTGATCGCGCTCGTCGTGCGCTGGCACGGCCATGATGGCGCCGGTGCCGTAGCCCATCAGCACGTAGTCCGCGACCCACACCGGGATGTGCTCGCCGTTGACCGGGTTACGCGCGTAGACCCCGGTGAACACGCCGGTCTTGGTCTTGTCCTGCTGGCGATCGAGATCGCTGCGGTTGCGCGCGGCCTCGACGTAGGCGCTCAGCTTGGCGACGTCGGTCTCCGGCAGCGGCGCCGCCAGCACGCCGTGCACCAGCGGATGTTCGGGCGCCACCACCATGTACGTAGCGCCGAACAGCGTGTCCGGGCGCGTGGTGAAGACGTAGAGGTCGCGCTGCTCGCCGAGCGGCCGCGCCAGTTCGAAGGAGACCTCCGCGCCGACGCTGTGGCCGATCCAGTTGGTCTGCTTGGCGCGCGTGGCGTCCGGCCAGTCGAGTCCGTCGAGCCCGCGGATCAGGCGCTGCCCGTAGGCGGTGATGCGGAACAGCCACTGGCGCAGCGGCTTGCGGAACACCGGGAAGCCGCCGCGCTCGCTGCGGCCGTCGATGACCTCCTCGTTGGCCAGCGCGGTGCCGAGCTTGGGGCACCAGTTCACGGTCTGCTCGGCCAGGTAAGCGAGCCGATAGCTGTCGATGATCCCGCGCCGACCACGCTTGTCGAGCGCGGACCAGGCGAACACCTTGCGCTTGTCCTCGTGCCCGATCTCGGCCGCGTCCGGGTTGAACTGCACGGCGCGCACGCCGCTCTCCAGCTCCTGCACGAGCTCGCTGATCGGCCGCGCCTTCTGCTGCTGCACGTCGAACCACGACTCGTAGATCTGCACGAAGATCCACTGCGTGTGCTTGTAGTAGTCGGGATCGATGGTGCCGAACTCGCGGCTCCAGTCGTACGAAAAGCCGAAGCGCTTGAGCTGGCGCCGGAAGTTGTCGATCGCCTTCTTGGTGGTCAGCGCCGGGTGCACGCCGGTCTGGATCGCGTACTGCTCGGCGGGCAGGCCGAACGCGTCCCAGCCCATCGGGTGCAGCACGTTGAAGCCGCGCATGCGCTTGTAGCGGACGAGGATGTCCGTGGCCGTGTAGCCCTCGGGGTGCCCGACGTGCAGGCCCGCGCCGCTGGGGTACGGGAACATGTCGAGGCAGTAGTACTTGGGGCGCTCGGCCTGGAACCCGGGCTCGCCGGGGTTCGGCTGGCGGAAGGTCTGGGCACCTTCCCAGTGCGCCTGCCAGCGGGTCTCGATGTCGTTCGCCAGCGCGGCGTCGTAGCGGAACTTCGGAATATCCTCGGCCATTGCGCCGGCGAATGTAGCCTCTTACCTTCGCCTTGGCAGCCGAATCACCTTGGCCCGCTGCGCGGCGCCGGCGCTGGGATCGACGGGCGGCAGGGACAACAGCAGATGCTCGATGTAGGGCAGGGCGCGCTGCACGTTGCCGGCCGCGTGCAGCGGCGAGAAGGTCTCGTCGAACACGAGCACGAGCTGGTACTGGTTGGCGATCGAGTGCGCGAAGCACTGCACCAGCGGGCCGCGCAGCTCGGTGCTGGTGCGGTCCCGGTGCTGGGCGCGGATCTCGACCAGGGCGCGCGCGCTGCGCAGGCGGCGTCCAGCCGCGGCCAGGCCACCGTGTTCGGCGCGCTCGCGCAGCACCACCAGCTCGTCCTGCACCATGCGCAGTGCCACGCCGCTCAGGCCGGAGTTGGCGACGCGCTCGTAGCCCTCGGCGGGCGTGGCCGCGAGCAGCTCGGACCAGCTCAGCGAGGTCTCGACCAGCGCCTTGTCGGCACGCGCGGCCTGCGCGAGCGCGTCGAAGTCGAGCTTGTCGTCGTGCGGCTCCGAGCAGCCCCAGATGACCGGCGACTGCGCGTCGATGATCCAGATGGTCTCCGCGCCGGTGCGCTCCGCCAGCCCGGCCAGCGCGTGATCCAGCTCACGATGGACGGTGGAGGGAGCGCGCGGCGGCGGCTCGGCCGGGATGGCGAGCGTCTCGCGGAAGCTCTCCA
>JBEVNG010000444.1:0-35257 GCA_040508235.1 Polyangiales bacterium
CTCCGGGTAGGGATCGACGTGGCCATCCGGAAACTCGCACTCGGCGCCGGTGGTGTAGCTCTGCTTCACGTACAAGATGGTGTCGTGGCGAAGCTCCGCCCATGACGCGAGCTGCGTGTTGAGCATGCGCCGCTGCCATGCGTCCGTGCTCGCCACCGACGCCAGCCCGCCCTGCACCGTGCTCGACGACACGGCGCGCAGCGTCGACAGCCAGAGGTTGTAGAGGTTGGCGCTCCAGTGGTCCTCGCCGTGCTCGTCGATCAACAGGCGCATGCGCTCCAGATGCGACGCGTAGCGGTACGTCTCCAGCTCCTGCTGCAGCAGCGGCAGCGCCACGTCGTTGCCGAGCGCGGCGTATGCCGCATCGAGGGGGTTGGGCAGCAAGCGCTGCGGCACGCCTTCGATCTGAACGCGGTCGTAGACCACGTTGGAGAACACGTGCGAGTCGACGGCGTAGCGCTGGCCGAGCAGCGCGAAGCTGCGGTCGAGCGGCAGCGTCTTCACGCCCGGGTGCTTGTAGATCACCTGACTCGCGATGCGCTGCGCGCCGTAGCCCTTCTCGATGATCACCTGCGCGATCGCCTGTTCCGACAGCGCCCCCGGCTCCGCTCCGAGGTCCGCGACCAGCGCGTCCAGCTGGCGCAGCTCCATGTAGTCGTGCTCGCCGACGAACGCGCCGATCACCTTGTCGATGTGGTCGAACGCGGCGCGCGTGGCGTCCGTGATCACGGAGCGCAGCGCGAGCGCCGCGTCGAGCTGCGCCCTCCGGAACACCTGCGCTCCATTGGGCAGCGTCTCGATCAAGCGAAAGTCGGTGCGGCCGAGCCAGATCGTGGCGCGGAAGTAGCGCTGCAGCGCCTCCGTGTCTTCGTAGTGGCCGCGCGGCTTGAACTGCGAGAAGTCCAGCTCCCGGCGTACGCCGAACAACGTCGTGCTGCCGAGCTCGTTGGCCTTCTCGGCGCGCTTCACGAAGCTGGCGATGTCCTTGGCGTCGGCTCCCGCCACTGGCTCCACCACGCGCCCCTCCAGCAGCGAGAGCGACACCGCGAAGTAGAGATCGAGATCGCTCGCCACCGTCGGATCGGAGACGGCCCCCGCCGCGAGCTTCGCGCGCGCCCCCTGCAAGAGCGTCGTCAGCTCGTCGGTCAGGTACGTCTGCTCCAGGTTCTTCAGGATCGCATCGTAAGACAGGTGCACCGACGCCATGATCGCGTCGAGCGAGATGTAGACCGGCAGGTCGGCCTGGTAGATCGCCTTGTAGCCATACGCCATGTTCGGGAAGGCCTGACGCGGCACGATGACGAAGCCCTGCTGCGCGAGCTTGGCCAGCTCGTCGTCGGCCAGCGCGAGCGATGACTTCTGCAGCAGGTCGAGGTTACGTGCCGAGCGCGGATCGAAGTCGAGGCTGCCCGGCGTGCGCGCGCGCTTGCCGAGCACGTCGGAGGCGGAGAGCTGATCCACCACCGCGAGCTCTTGCTCCAGGCGCGCGAGCTCTCGCTGGTCGGCCTCGGAGAAGTTCAGCGCACCGAGTGGCGACCCGGCCTCCCGCTTGGCGGGCTCGCCGCCCGAGCTGGAGCAGGCACATACCAACGAGGCAACCAGGCAGAAGCGGCGCATGCCGCCAGCGTCTGCATCGAACGTGCCGCACCGAAATCGCTCACGAACGTCCGCGGAGAGGCACAACCTGGCACGCTCTTCAGAGCGAGAAGCCGCGGTCGTCGCGCGAGAGCTGGATCGCGATCGGCATCGCGTCCGGGTCCTCCACCGGCGTGTAGCGCTCGTTGGTCTGGGCACAGCGAAGCGCGAGCTGCGCGGCGCTGAACAGCACGTCGTAGTCTTCGTACGCTTCGTCTGGAAGATCGAGCGTGTTGCTGTACTGCGTGCCGTGCTGCTGGTTGTACTGCGCGAGGGCGCGCTGCTCGGATTGCTCGAAGCAGGCCTCCTGCGCGTCGAGCTCGGCCTCGGTACGCGCGGAGATCGCGAGCAAGTGGTAGCCCGCCGAAAGCGCGACGCCCTCGGAGAACGCGAGCGCGGTGAAGCTGTTCGCGGAGACGCCGCGGCTCAGGTACAAGACCAGGTAGTTCGTCGACACGCCGGCGATCTGCTCCCACGGTCCGCTCTTGAGGGAGACGTCTCCCTCGGAGATGGTCGTGCAGTTCTCGCGGTTGAGATCGCAGGTCTGCTGCTCGCTGTAGCAGACGTCGTCCGCCGGATCGTTGCCCTGGCTGCACCACTCGTCGCTCGAGGTGCACTCGGTCGCGCTGCAGCCGCCCGTGCCGAACTGCGAGTTCGCGATGCGCAGCGAGCTGGGCGCATCGACTCCAACCGCCGTGAGCCAGCCGAACGCCAGCTGAGGCTCCTTGCCTTCGAGCCGGAACAGCGACTCCCTCGGTGGCGGCTCCGTCAACTCGAAGGTGAAGCTGCTCGGGAACGTGCCGCCGGTCTCTCCACGCGGGAGGTAGAGCGCGTTCCCCGAGTCGTTCCCAAACGCCACCGCGAGCCCGACGGGCGCCTCCAGCTTCGATCCTTGTAGATCGATCGCGCCGTGAAGCGCCAGCAGAGCATCCTCCGGTCCGGGGTGCTCCGAGGCCGAGCACGCCATCAGTCCTACCGTTGCCAACCAGGTATACGAGCTCATACGCTGCATCGCCGCGCCCTCCAAGACGTGCCCCGTAGAACCGCGAGCGGGCGACGGTGGGAAGCGGCGCGATCTTTTTACCTGCGGCGCCGACGCAGGCACAAGCCGAGCAACCACAGGAAGCTCGCCGAGCCCGTGCGCGCGCCCGTTCGCGATGTGGAGCAACCGCCTTCGTTCTCCGCGTAGGCTGGGTCGTCGTCGGCCTCGTCGTCTTGCGTGCGTGCGCCGGCGTCCTTGCGGCCCGCGTCTCTGGGCCCGGACGCGTCGGCCGTGCTGGCATCACGCTGCGGTCTGCCCGCGTCCACCGCGATCGAGGCGTCCGCCGTGCTCGCGTCGGAGGTCGCTGCATCGCTCGGCGTGGCGGCGTCGCTCGGTGTGGACGCGTCGCGGACCATGCCGGCATCGACCACGCCGCCATCGTACGCGCCCGCGGGCCCGCAGCTCTCGATCGGCTCCGTGGTCTTTGCCACGACGCATGAGCCCGGATAGGTGCCGGTGCCCTCCTCGGGTGCACTCGGCAGGTCGCGACAGAGGGGACCCGGGGCCCAGTTGCCGTCCGCATCGGTGCACGGCGTGACGTCGATGCCCTCGTTCTTCTCGATCGCCTTCACGTGGTTCTCGATGGCGACGTACACGGTGCTGCACGTGCAGTCGCACAGGAAGGCGGAGCCCGCGCCGGAGGTGGAGCCCGCGACACGCACGCCGTAGTCCTTGCCGTCCTTCTGAAGGTGCACGTAGAGCGGGCCGCCCGAGTCGCCGTGGCAAGCGCCGGCCGTGCGATCGCCGACGTCGAGCGTGCCTGGACCGGCCTTGTCGCGCGCGTTGACGTTGACCTCGACCTGACGCTTGGACGTGACGTTGCCGCGCGGCGAGGTGGCGCCGTAGCCGACCACCCACGCCTTGGAGCCGGCGCCGATCAGTTTCGCTTCGCAGCCGACCAGCGGCGGCGTGATGGGGATCTGATCGAGCCGCTTGTCGTCCGGCAGGACACAGTACGCCCAGTCGCGCGCACTGTTGGCTCCCGCGGAGCCTCGTGCGCCAGCGACGCAGCGCGCCTGCACGCTGAAGGTGCCCGGCGCGCCGATCTCGCCGAACGAGACGCCCACGGTCGTCCTCGACAGGCAGTGTGCGGCGGTGGTGACGACGCGTGGATGGATCAGCGTGCCGGTGCAGCCGCCTTCGATGCGCACCGTGCTGGGCCACTGACACGGCTGCGCCGCCGTGCCGCCGATCACAGCCTGCGCGTTCGAGTCCAGCTCCAGCGAGTCCGACTCCGAGGGCGGCGCGACCTCCGCAGTGCAGGCGATCAATTGCAAGAGCACTGCGGACAGCAGACGCGCACGAACCATGGAGGCACCTCCCGGGAGGCGTCCAGCGGTACCACGTTCGTGTTGCGACGTTGCTTATCGTCTCGCCACAGTCTGTTCGTCGAGACGTTCAGACCTTACCGTCAGGCCTTGAACGGATTTCGCTCGGGAGGAAGGTCCGGCTCGGGCATCAGCTCCAGCAGCCGCCTGACCACGACGTTCATGGGATCGATGCGGTGGCGCACGTAGCACTGCACGCCGCGTGGCTCGCAGCCGAGGCGCGCCTTGGGCTCGAGTGCGGTGCGGCCAAACGAGATCCAGCGTGCACCGAGCGCGATTGCGTCCTCGACGACCGCGTGCAGCAAGCGCAGGTAGAGCGGAAGCTCGAGCGCCTTGTCGTAGCCGATGAAGTAGCCGATCGCGCCGTCGCCATCGCGCACGGTGGTGACGAAGCCGGCCAGCGCTCCCGTCGCCGTTCGCAGCACCGTGGTGACGAAGGCATCCCCGAGCGCGCTGGCGAGCGCGGGCAGGTAGGACGGCGCGAGCGTGACCAGACGAAACCGCTGCACGCTCTGCACGTTGAGGTAGAGCGCGTGGATCGCGTCGCGCTCGGCGTGCACCTGCTCGGCGGAGAGTCGCTCGATCGAGACGCCCGCTTCGCGAAGCTCCTTGTCCACGTTGCGGATGGCCTTGCGGTAGTCCTTGCGCAAGCTCGCCAGGTAGTCGTCGAAGCTCTTCCAGGCGGGCTCGATCGTGAGCAGCATGTCCGGCTCGGTATCGAACGATCGGTACGAGTACGGCATCAGAGCCGCCTCGCAGGGCACGTCGTCCTGCGGACGGTCCTTGATCAGGACCACGCCGGTGGTGCCGAACATGCGGTCGGCCTTGCGGATGCGATAGAGCGCCTCCGCGATGGCCGGCCAGACGCGCATCGGGTCGACGCCCGACGCGAGCGCGACGCCGTGGTTGCCCCACGACAACAGGTTGCCGCACACGAGCACGCGCTGATCGACGTTGGACAGCGCCTGCGTCAGGGCGCGGTCACGCTTGCGCTGGGTGTCGTTGGGGCGCGGCAGACTGTCCGCACAGATATGGAGAGACTGCGCCGACAGCGCGGCCACGGGCTCTCCGTCCAGGTAGACCAGGACCGCGTGCTGCCTCACCCCGTCGGGCCGGTGCTCGTCGAGCACGCGGAGATACCGACGAGACAGGAACACCGAGGCTGACGCCGTGACCAGGTCCCAGTGTTCCGGATGCAGCATCGCGGCGCTATCCGCGATGGCATACCGGGCCCCGGTCGGCGTCCGGCGAAGCTTGAACCGCTTACCAATCTGAATGGACTTGTGCAGCGAGGAGCGAAGACGTTCGAGCACGAGCGACACTATCACGCGCTCGCGAGCTGTCCGGACACGTTGCGGGTGATCGATCCCGGACATGGTGGCGAACGTCGTTGACTGTCCTCGTCGCTCATCTCTACTTTGGGCGCGTAGTAGAGCATTCCGAAGTGTTTGGAGATGTCGATGGCTTGCTTGAGCATCCGTGCACGGAGCGTGTTGTTCCGAGGGCTCGTGTCGCTCGCCGCGTCCGGCTGCGCACGGGCGCCAAATCCTTATCTCGACTGGCTGCCCGTCACGGACGAGGACGAGCAGGTTCCCGGCGAGGTAGACAGCGTGGACGCCAGCGCCGACGCGAGCGTGGAGCTCGAGGACGCCATGTCCGTGGTCGACGCGAAGGTCGACGCGGCGATGCAGTGCGCGGCCATCCGGGACAAGGCTCCCGTCGCCCAGGGTGTCGACGTGATCTTCGTCGTCGATAGCTCCGGCACCATGCTGCATGCGGTCGGGCAGGTGCAGGCCAACATCGCCGACTTCGTCTCCGAGTTCGCGGCCGCGGGCAAGGACGTACGCGTGGTCATGATCAGCGCGCTCGATCCGGCCGGTCGCTCTCCCGTCGCGAGCGACCGGGAGAAGTACATGTTCATCCAGGCCAACGTACTCGGGGGTCGGCTCTACTCCACCGCGATCGATCAGTTCGAGAGCTACCAGAGCTTTCTGCGGCCCACCGCCGCCGTCGAGTTCGTGATGGTCACCTCTTCGAACGACACCATGAGCCCGTCCGCGTTCCAGACCGCGATGGAGGCGCTGCTCGGCGGCCGCGACTTCACCCAGCACGCGATCGCGTCGCCCGACGTCAATGGCTTGCCGTGCATCAGCGAGTCGCAAGCGTGGAACCCGCTCTGCGCGTTTCCCATCCCCGCCATCTGCGCGGCCCTGCAGGTGGGCCGCGCCTACAACTCGCTCGCCGAGCAGACCGGCGGCGAACAACTCTCGGTCTGCAAGGATGACTGGGGCGACGTGTTCGCCACCTTGAAGAAGTCCGTGATCGACGCCGTGCCGCTGCCCTGCAACTTCCTGCTGCCGACTCCGGACAAGAAGAAGATCGACCCGGACAAGGTCTCCATGTTCTACACGTCAGGCAGCGAGCCCGACCAGCAGTTCCCACGCGCGCAAGACGCCCGCCAATGCCAGGACAAGCTCGGCTGGTACTACGACGATCCCTACGCGCCCACCACCGTGAAGCTCTGCCCCGCCGCCTGCGAGGCCGTGTCCGCGGGCGGCTCCGTCGACATCGCGTTCGGCTGCGCGCCTCCGATGATCCTGTGACGTGGTAGGAGAGCGGCGATGGATCGCCTCTCGACGTCATGGCTCGCGCTGTCGTGTCTGCTCGCGGCATGCGTGACGACTGCCCACGCGGACCCCGGCATGCGCGCGACCATCGACGCGCGCGCCAAGCAGCTGGAGAGCAGCCTGATCGCGCTGCGCCGCGACTTCCACGCGCACCCGGAGCTCGGCAACCGCGAGCAGCGCACGTCGGCGCGGGTGGCCGAGCGGCTGCGTGCGCTCGGCCTCGAGGTGCGCACGGGCGTCGCACGCACCGGCGTGGTCGCGGTGCTGCGCGGCGGCAAGCCCGGGCGCGTGGTCGCGCTCCGCGCCGACATGGACGGTCTGCCCGTAAAGGAGCAGGTCGCGCTGCCGTTCGCCTCCACGGACAAGGGCGACTTCCGGGGCCGCGAGTCCGAGCTGATGCACGCGTGTGGACACGACGGACACGTGGCCATCCTGCTGACCGTCGCCGAGATCCTGGCCGGCATGCGCGCCAGGCTCCCCGGCACCGTGGTCTTCTACTTCCAGCCCGCCGAGGAAGGACCGAGCGACTTCACCCCCGATGGCAAGAACGTGTGGGGCGCGAAGATGATGATCCAGGAGGGCGCCATGGACGACCCGCGCCCCGCCGCCGTGTTCGCGTTGCACCTGTGGGCGGGCGAGCCGGCCGGGCGCATCACCTATCGCTCAGGCCCCACGATGGCCAGCTCCGACGACTTGCGCATTCGCATCGTTGGCAAGCAGACGCACGCCGGACGCCCCTGGGCCGGCATCGATCCGATCGTCGTCAGCGCGCAGGTCGTACTGGGTCTGCAGACGATCATCAGCCGCCAGACGGACATCACGTCCACCCCCACCGTCGTCAGCGTGGGGACCATCCACGGCGGCACCCGCTACAACATCATCCCCGAGAGCGTCGAGATGGAAGGCACCATCCGCGCTTACCAGGAACCCCTGCGCCGCGCGACCCACGAGCGCGTACGCCGCACCGCGACCCACATCGCGGAAGCCAGCGGCGCCCAGGCGGAGGTCCAGGTCATCGACAAGTACGACGTCACCGTGAACGACGCCGCCCTCACCGAGCGCTCCCTCCCATCCCTGCGCTGGGCCGCCGCCAACGACGTGGTGCTCGCCCCCTTGGGCGGCGGCGCCGAGGACTTCTCCTTCATGGCCGAGCGCACCCCCGGCTTCTTCTTTCACCTCGGCGTAACCCCGCGCTCCACTAACGTAGAACAAGCCGCCCCCAACCACAGCCCCCTCTTCTACGTCGACGAGTCCGCCCTGATCGTAGGCGTACGCGCCCTGGCGGCGCTGGCGACCGATTTCCTGACGAAGTAAGACGCAGATCACCTGGCGGAGCATCGATGGCCGAGTCCACGCAGTTCCTGATCGCATGCGGGTGTGTCTGGCTCCTCGGCTCCGCGGCGAGCTTGGTGCGAGGGAAGAAACGCTTCGCGCAGCTCTCGATGATCGTCGGCCTGTCTTGGCTGGTCGGGCACACGTTGCCCTCGTACGTCGCGAGCGGGAGCGACGTCTATGCGTCCAGCCAGGTCAAGTGCCAGATCTGCGCAGCGAGACAGGGGAGCTGTCCGCCTTCCTGGCGCATCGAGATGCCGCCCATTCAGGACAACAAAGCCTTGCGCACCTTCTGCGACTCGGAGACGCCACCTCCAGGCATGTTCCGAGGTTTCGAGAGCAGCCCGCAGCAACACCTGTTCCCCTGGCTGCTCCTGACCCTTGGCACGCTGCTCTTCGTGCTGCGCCGCGTAGCAGCCCCGTGGCGGAGCGCCCCGGCACGACTACTCGATGGCAAGTTGCTACTCGACGCGTTGCCCGTGTCGTTCGTGCTCTTCGCGCTCATGCGATGGACGCACTTCTATCGCCTGCTCCCCAGCCAGTGGGAGAACCGAAGCATCTTCAGCTTCGTGCATCCCGACGTCTCACTGGCATCGTCCCTGGTCAACGATGGCCTCTACTTGCTGTTCGCCTTCGTGCTGGTCTTGGTTTGCCTGGACGCGCGCAGCCGTGTCCATGCCCCGTCCGTCTCCCCCGAGAAGGAGCTGCGCGAGAGACTGCGAGACGCCCATGATGTCGTCGTCGCGAACTACTCGTACTGGAAGGTGACGTCGGTCGGTCTCGCGCTGGCCTTCCTGTACCTGACCTACGTGTACTGGGACATCATCAATGACATGAAGGACCGGCGATACTTGCTCTCCGCCGTGCTCACGCATGCGCTGTGGCTAGGATGCTGGGTGGTCGTGTCGATGCCGCTCGTGATGGCCTGGCGCGAGTGGCGAAGGGTGCGCACGGACGTCGCCTTCGCCGCGCCGGGCGATGCGGTTGCAAAGGCGCTTCACGACCTGGACATCAAGCCCATCGGGACCTGGAGCTTCCTCGGTGCCGTGACGACCGGGCTGGTCACGTTCTTGATGCCTCCGGCGCAGACAGCGCTCCAAAAGCTACTGAACAGGGTCGCCTCGCCTACGAACGTTGCAGCTCCCCACGCGTCTTACGACGCCGCCGAGCGAATCTCCCCCAACGAGCGGACCGCCGCGGAAGATCGCAGCGAATAGCGCGCGCGAACCTTACTGTTCGGCATGAGTTGAGCGAATCCCTTCGTTGCGCACCACCGCCGTGATAGGCGTGTGCCATCGAGGTCACGAACGCCATGCGCGATGGAATCCGCTCGCTGTTGTTCATGCTCCTGGTGCTCGTTGCCACCGGCTGTCGCGTTGGCGTCATCGGCCACGCAGCGCGCGATCGATGGACGTGTCCAGGCGGCCAGGTCGCGGTGTACTTCGATCGCACTCCGCATCCGGTCTGCATGCCGGAACGGATCGCGGCTCTGACCACCTGCAACCAAGCGCTGCGCGAGCCGCGGTCCATGCTCTTCGCAGAGCTCGACGCCGCGGTCTACATGCACGCGATCGAGGGATGCATGGCGTTCGCGGCGAACGTCGCGCTGTCCATGGATGCAGGCTTGCCGCACCCGTGATCGCCGATCGAAATCCAGCGCGTGTGCGACGAGAGGTCGTATGCCCTCTGTTCGCAGCCTGGACGAGCTGCGCTGTGCTGCTCTACGGCCTCGGCCTCGTGTTCTCCGCATCGACGGCACACGCATACGGATACCTCGAGCACCAGCGCCTCGGCCACGACGCGTATCTTCACGCATGCTCGCTG
The DNA here is from genome assembly GCA_040508235.1 of Polyangiales bacterium. Classification (GTDB taxonomy): domain Bacteria; phylum Myxococcota_A; class Polyangia; order Polyangiales; family DASUME01; genus DASUME01. The sequence continues at coordinate 9,789 of JBEVNG010000444.1, forward strand.
CTGCGACGCCAGTTTCACGGCAACCGTCGCCTCGAGATGGCGTGCCCGGACGATGCATATCAACGTGAGCTGAGGGCCAGCGCATATGGCCAGGGTGTGGCCCTGAGCGCGGACCACGTCGCCAAGCCCGACTGGTTCACGGACACGAGCGGCCTACGAGAGGCGCAAAGCGTCTTCAAGTACCTCCTCAAGGCGCTGGAGAACGCCGAGCACTTCCATCCGACCAACACGCTCAAGTGGCACAAGCTCCACCAGTGCGCCGTCGAAGCCGCACGCGGCGAGTACCGAGAGTGCTGGAAGAGTACGCCCCGCGTCGTCAGCCAGACCGACGACGAAGCCGGCTTCATGCGCATCCTCTATCTGAGCGCGTTCGCCGATCACTTCTTGCAGGACGCCTTTGCCGCCGGACACATGGGGTTCAACCGACCGGCATCCGCGCCCGTGGCCTCCATGCTGCACCATGACTACTACAGCGCCGAGGGGCGCACCGTCCGCAGCAGCCTGAACAGCCCCGCGCTCAAGGAGTGGACCACCTTCGGAGACAACCACCTCTGCGACAGCCGTCCAGAGCTGAGCCCGAGGGCGGCATCGCGCCAGGCCGTCTTCGCCGACAGCACCGCCGGGAACTTCGATGGCGCGCTATGGGAGAGTGTCACCTGCGAAGCGGATCGCACGATATCGCCACAGCGATTGGCCATGCTGCAAACCGCTCATTCGCACGTGTACAGCGCGACGACCCGCTCGATCCTGGAGGTCCTCGTCGTGTCGATCGGCGAGCTCGATATCGCCAGGGTGGTGCGCAACTGTGCTCCCACGTCATCGATGCTGTGCGCTCTACTTCGCGAGCCTGCGCAGCGACAAGTGCCCGTCGCATACCGAGACGACGAAGACGGAGAGCTCACCTCGCTCGGTGATCTCTCGAGGGGTGCCAGTGTGCTGTTCGCGCCTGTCGTGGAGATGCGCTTCGCGGATGGCATCACGGGCAATCGAAAGTACGGCTACTGGATGCCGGCCTTTGGCTTCCGCATCCTAACGTTCGAGCTGATCGCGGGCTACGCGACGCCCACCATCTTCCGCAGCCGAGAGGCGCAGCTGTGGGACCGTCAGAACAGCTCTGTGTATGGACGCTTCGTGGTGGAGACACCGCCAGCCAACCCCTATGGTTCGGCTCTGGCATTTTCGTTCTTGCTCGGCCCCATCGGCGAGCGCTGTGTGCAGAACTGCTCCAACTCGAAGACCGATGACAACTGGCGGCTCGGGCTAACCGGCGGCGTGCGGGTGACGGTCGAGGCCGCGATTGCCGCGATCTCGTTCTCCGCGGAACCCTTCGTTTCCTGGAATGCGGAGGGAGACGCCACGTTCGGCGTCGCCGTCGCCACATCGCTATCCAAGCCACTGGTGTTCCGAGGAACCCTGCGCGGAGGAGGCCGCTTCCATGGCCCAGCCTTTTAGGCACACGCTCGCTCCATGGCTCACCGTGGCCGCCCTGCTCGCGTCGTGCGATCGCAGTGACATCGAGGAGCGCGACTGGCGCGGTCCTTCCGTTACGCCCACCACGCAAGTGACGCAGGGCAACTCCGCGATCAACGACGACTGGCTCCTCGCCGAGGCCAGTGGAGTTCTGTACGCCGGTCGCGTGGGAGGCGGTCAACTGTACGCGGTGCGGTTGACCGACGCTGGTGTCGACGATTACGTCGTTTCTGGCGATGGCCTCCATGCGCTCCTCGTGACGGCTAAAGGCACGGTCGTCGTCTGGGGGCGAGCCGGGACGAGGAAGACCGTGCAGGTGCTGTGTGGCGCGAGCAGCGCCGGCATCGACGACGGGGGGGCGCCAGAAGTCGAACTCGCGATCGATCGCGGAGCTCCGGTGACGATCGCGTACGCGCCCGACGATCCGGACGCGGGCGCGAGCTACCGTAGCCGAGAGTGCCTGGCAGACTCGGAGGTCGAGCATCACGCGCTGCCATTCTTTTACGTGAACGGGAGCGAGGACGCGTCGCTGCTGCGCCTCGGTCCTGCCGGTTGCACGAAATGGGACGCAGCGGCGGCGGGCGCGCTCTCCATTCCTCCCGCTGAAGTGACATGCGACAACCTGCGGCTCTCGCTGTTGCCTGCGGCGGGCCAGCAGCGCGTGGCCGTCGACCGTCGTCCGCACGACGTCCATGTGCTGCGCGCGACGGAAGCGCGCGACGGTGGCTCGCTCGACGGAGGCGCCCTCGACGCGGGTCCAGTCGAGCCCGCGGATGGTGCGACGGACGCCGGTGCGACGGACGCCGGTGCGACGGGCGCAGACTCTGCCGTCCTCGAGGCGACGTGGAGCGTGCTCGCGTGGGCCCCCGACAGGAGCGCGGCGGTCGTATCCGACCAGAACCGCGTGCTGGCTCTAGTTGCCGATCGTGCCGCTCCTGTTGCGCTAGACGTGAGCCCTGAGCTGAGCTTCGCGATCAGCGGGGCCTGTGACGAAGGTGGCGCACTCGCCCACCGTATCGTCGCGTACTACCGCAACAGCAGCTCGTTCCATGACATCGCAAGCAACGGCGTGGCGGTGCAACGAACCGCCGGTCGGGAGATCGAGAAGGTGCACATCGAGCACTGCGCGGCGCCTGCGGTCCTCGAGCACGACTACAGCTTCTCTCTGCTGTACCCGGGAGCGGAGGCGGAGCCGGTCGGGGAGAGCGCGGGACTGCACGTGCTCGACGTGGCGTACGCCGAGCCGAGGGGGCCGCTCTGGCTCTCGCTGACCGACCCCACCGATCGCGCCGACCTGCTCTTGCGCATCTCCACGGATGCAGAAGGTGATGCTGGCGTCACCCAAGTCGCGCTCAAGGGAAAGCCGATTGCGCGCACGCTGGGCACGTACGAGCTGGGCGCGTACATGCTGCTCGCGGGGCGAGATGGGAATCTCACCGTGGTCACCTCCGACCCGCTCGCGCCGATGCCCTTGCGTGCACTCGACATTCGCGCGCGCTGCTTGCGCGGCCGCGTGCCCTCGACGGATGACGAGTCCGACAAGGATGCGCAGGTCGCGTGGGATGGATCATGTTGAATCGGGCGAGCTCCGCGACGGTGGCGCTGCTGCTCGGTCTCGTCGGGTGCGACGACGTCGACTATCGACCGGCGGAGTGGCTCGCTCCCCGCGCAAACGACGCCGGCGTCGTGTTCGTGGAGCGCCAACGAGGACTGCTCGCTCGCTGGAGTCCAGAGTGTGGATCCGCTGGAAGTCAGCAGATCCGACGAATGCGCCTGAGTCCCTCGCTGCGAGCGCAGGACTTCGTGCTGCTCGGTGAGCATGCGCTGATTCTGGGCGACGGCGACGAACGCGCGCATCCCCAGGTCGAGGTGCTCGGGCTCGACCACCCATCCTCCTGCGAACCGAAGACGCTCTCGCTCAGAGGGGCCTTTGACCGCCTGGAAGGCTCCACGGGCAGCTACGCGCTCGCCTTCAATGATGCGCGCTATCTCAGCGCCAAGCGGAGAAACGGGGATGACCTCACGCTGATCAACGTCGCCAGCGCGACGGGTTGTGCCACCCGGTGGTCCGTCCCAGAGGCCACCAAGTCCCCGGAAAGCAGCGCTGTCAGCGAATTCCCCATCCCTGGTGGCGTGCAGTGGGCCTACCTTGGAGGGAGCTCCGAGCCCACGTTCTGCATCATCACTTTTGCTTCGACGCTGGTCGTCCTGCACTTACTCATGCCAGAGCCGCAGATCTATCAGATCAACCTGCGCGACACGGCCAACTTCAGCCCCTTCGGTGCCTCCCAAACAGCGGTTCGGCTCACCAGCGCGGAGTTGACGATGGTCGTGCGTGGCACCGATCGCAACGACCTGTTCCGCGTCGCGATTCGCACGGATCAGACGACTGCGATGTCGCAGCAGTCGGTCACCATAGGTCGCATCGAAACGGGAGGGCGAGTCGACGCAGTCCTCCTCCACGACGACTGGCTCGCCGCACTCGTGCAGCCCGCAGGTGCGAGCGGCACCTCCGTGCTCGAGTTGCACCGTGCCGAGCGACGGTCGGCCGTCAGCGCTCTCGACTTGCCAGGTCGGTTCGATCGCATCGTTACCATCGGGCCCGACGATGGACGAGTGCTGATCGCCTTGGAACAGGGACCGGGCGTGCGCATCGCGAGCGGCTCCTGGAACGCTCTCACCAGCGTCGGGACCGAACCCGAGCGCTTTCTGCATACGACTTCGCTACCGCAGCCCATCGCCCATCACATCGCCGACGACTCGTCACTCTGGCTGTTCTCGCTACAGGGGGCGGGGGCGATGCTCTCGGCGGAGACACAGTTGGTTCGCAGCTTCACGATCCCGGGAGACCTGAGCGCGAGCGGTCCACCATTGCTGGCGGGCGAGTGGATCTGGGCACTCAACGGCGACGGGTCTCGCGTCTACTCGTTCAGCACATCCTCCCTGGAACCAGTCGAACAGGTGCTACCCGCGCCGGCCCGCCACCTCTTCGCGTTCAGCGACGAAGGCTCCCCCAAGGCGCTCGCAGTGCACGACGGGGCGCTCGTGAGGTTCTCCTCGTTGAGTCTAGACAGGTCGGACCCGATCCCACGCATCGATGTCGACGAGCAACGCTTCGTGCTCCTCGACGAGGTCGCGAGCGAGCCATGAGGCGCGGCCAAGCCAAGCGCTTCGCGCACGCCTTCGCCTTGTACGCGGCATGCGCCGGAGCGTCGCCCGCGCGAGCGGACGGCTACGTACAGGATCACCTGGCCGCGACACGCTTGGGGCTTGGACTCGCCATCGAGCTCGACGGTCTGCACGGCGCCCCGAGCGGGTTGTTCAGCGACGCGAACGCTCCGATGCTCTACCGACCCACGTTGTTCGGCAACTACCGCATCACGCGCTGCTCACGCTTCCCCCGCTGCAGCTTCCTGGTCGCCGGCGTGGAGATCAGCGCCGCGCGGAAGGAGGCGCAGTACGCCGCGGGCACACTGACGGTCGACACCAAGAAGCTGTGGTTGGTGGGAGCGCTCGAGTATCGCTGGGTGCTCGCGGGCAGCATCGCACTGCACACGCGCGTGCGCCTCGGCATCGCGGGCTCGCGACTCGGTGTGGCCGACAAGATCGCAGGCGTAAGTGTCAGCGACTGGATTGCTCGCGTCGAGGCTGCGGCACTGGTTGGCCTGCGCTTGTTCTCGCTCGTCGTCCTGGAGGCCGGGCTGTTGCACGAGTTCCCGTCGACCAAGCAGTTTCACTGGGGGCCGGACCACAAGCCGGTGGACACGCCCGCAGAGCGGATGCAGGTGATCCTACGCGCCGGCTTCGAGTATCGTTTCGGTTCTGACCAGTGATGCTCGCGCTGACCGGGGACTAGTTCCCGAACGCAGCCTTGCACGTCGGTGGGTCGGAGTTGGGGATGGGCTCGTAGCCGAAGTCGCAGGCGCAGCCTGTGCCGCCGTCGGCGGTGTTGAGGCAGCGGGTGTGGGGGCCGCATGCCACGCCTGGGCCGGCGTCCATGCCGAGGCCGGCGCCTGGGCAGATCGTGATCTGAGGCTGGCAGGACTGGGTGCCGTCGCCGTTGTACTGGGAGGGGCAGTCGCAGCTGAAGGTGTTGGGGCCGTCGATGCAGCTGCCGGGGCTGCAGGGCTCGTCGGCGGGGCAGTCGTCGCACTGGGCGCTGCAGGTGGCGGCGGGCCAGTCGCCGTTGACGCACGTGACGCTGCGGTTGAGGCAGTCGCCGAGGGCGGGCAAGACGGCGCCGCAGGTGCTGGTGGTGCCGTTGACGCACTTGCAGCCGTCGTTGGTGGTGCCGTTGCAGTTGGCGTCGTTGCCGAGGTCGCAGGTGTCGGCGGGCTCGGCGGTGATGGCGCCGGTGCAGGCGGAGGACCAGCGGCCGCTAGTGCAGGTCTGCACGCCGGACTCGCAGCTGCCGGTGTCGATGCCGCAGGCGCGGGTCTCGCCGTCGGTGCACTGGCAGTTCTCACCGCGCACGCCGTTGCAGTTGGAGTCGTCGTTGGGGGTTGTGCAGCTGTCGTTCGCGAGCGGCGTGACGGCTCCGTCGCATGGGCCCCACGCGCCCTCCACGCAGCTGCGGCTGCCGGCCTTGCACGCGCCGACGGGCGCGCCCGCGGGCCAGACGATCTCGCTGCCGTCTTCACGCAGCGAGCAAGCGACGTCGCGATCTCGCGCGGGGTTGCAGACGCAGCTCGCGCCCTCGAAGCGTGCGTCGTCGACCTTGCCGTTGCAGTCGTTGTCGAGCTCATCGCAGCGATCGGGCCGCTGCTCGCTGGCCGGTCCATCCCACTCCAGCGAGGAGACGGCGCGGTTGCCGTCGTCGCAGTCGCCACCCGGCTGCAGCTGCATGCCGGTGGCGCGACAGGTCCGGGTGCGGTCGCCATCGCCATCGGCGTCGACGACCTCGAAGCTGCATGCGCCATCACGGCAGCGCCCGAGCGCACAACCGGCGGGCTCGACGCGGCCGAGCATCGCGGTGCAGGCTTCGTCGCCCGCGCATCCGACCGGCTCGGCGACCGCGGCGTCCTCGATGTCGGCGCTCGGCTGCTCGGCCACCTCGGCGTCGGACTCGTAGCCGCCGAGTGGACCCGCACCCACGGGGCGCAGCTCGGCTTCAGGGACTTGCACACAGGTGCCGAGCGAGCAGGTGCGGTCGCCGTCGCGACAGAGCATGTCCTCGCACGACGCATGCAGGAACACCGACAGCAGGCGACGCTGCTCGCGCACGAAGCGCGCACTGACCTGCTGCTCGACGACGTCGCGTGCGCCCTGACGTCCGACCACCACCAGGCGCAGCGTGTCCGCGTCGCCGAGTGGATAGAGCGAGAACGAGAGCGGCAGCGTGTCGCTCGCGAGCGAGAAGTCGTGGGTGGCGAGCGCGCGCTCGCCGGTGCGCTCGCGCAGCTCGACGTGCAGCGCCGAGAGCGCCTGCAGGTTGCTGTCGACCACCACCAGGAGCTCCGTGGTCGATGGCGTCGACTCGCACGCCATCAGCAAGGCGAGCAGCAGCGGAACGACTCGCTTCATGGTGCCGCCACCGAGCCGGGCACGCCGATGGCGACGCCCGTGCTTCCGCCCGCCGGCCGCGGGGCCTCGGGCTCGTCACGACGCACCAGCAACACCGTGGCGACGGCGGCCACCGCGACCGCGCCGGCGACGCTGGTCCACAGCCACCACTTCTTGTAGGTCGGCGTGTCGGCGCGAGGCGTGGGCTCGCTGGTCATGCGAACCACGGGCTCCGGCGTGGATGCAACCAAGGGAGCGAGCCGAAGCTCGATGCGTTCGTCGCGCAGCGCCTCGGCCAGCACCTGCTGGCGCACGTCCATGAAGCCGGTCGCGCTCGCCTCCAAGGTATGTGGCCCCAGCGAGAGCACGATGCTGCCGTCCGCATCGGGCGCGACGAGCTCGCCGTCCACACGCACGATCGCCGAGCGCGGATCCGTGCTGATGGTGTAGCGCGCCAGGTGCTCGCGGACGCGCCAGAGCAGCTGCTCGGTCTCCTGCCGCTGGGCTCCGTCGAGCGGCCGCACGCCCATGTCGAGCGCGTCCAGCAGCCAGCGATGCGCGGCGACGTAGTCCCCCAGCTCGTACTGGCAACGGCCGACGGCACGCGCGGCGCGCGCATTGGGCCAGATCGCGTGCGCCTCGCGGAACAGCGTCAGCGATTCGACGTAGTTTCCCTGGGCGAATTCGCGGATCGCCTCGTCGAGCACCGGCTGGTAGCCCGCGGGCACTTCGTTACCCTGCGCGTGCGCGGGTGAGCGCGCGACGAGAACGGCGAAGGAAAAGACCAAGACGTAAGCGATCGAGCGGGCCACGTGCTCCCGTTCCCACAGCGCCACCATCGCGCTGTGCCCTGCATCTTACGTCCCACGGCGCGTCGAGCCACCCCGCGCGACGCGATCGCACGCCTGATCGCCGCTGGGGGTGAGCCGGGCTTGCGCGCTCGCTGGCGCCTCGGGGCCCGCGCGGCAAAGTAGGGCGATGCGTATTGGCAGGTCGATTTTCTTGAGCGCGACGCTCGTCGTCGGAGCGTGCGCGCATGCTCCACGGCAGCAGAAGGGAAGCAGCGTGGCACCAGCAGCATCCGAGAATCCGTTGCTCGTCAAGTGGCAGGGTCCGTTCGGCGGTGTGCCTCCGTTCGACCGCATTCAGGTGGCGCACTTCGCGCCCGCGGTCGAGGCGGGCATGGCGGAGATGCGCGCCGAGATCGCGCGCATCGCACAGAGCGCGGAGCCGCCGACGTTCGCCAACACCAGCGTGGCGCTCGAGTCCGCGGGTGACACGCTCGAGCAGGTGCTCGCGCTGTACGGCGTGTGGTCGGGTGGCCTGTCGACGCCCGAGTTCCAGCAGGTCGAGCTGGAGCTGGCGCCGAAGCTGGCCGCGTTCGACGACGAGATCACGCAGAACGAGCCGCTGTTCCGTCGCATCGAGGCGGTCTACAACGCGCGCGAGCAGAGCGGACTCAACGCGGAGCAGCAGCGGCTGGTATGGCACCAGTACAACGACTTCGTGCTCGCGGGCGCGCAGCTCGGTGCGGACGCCAAGAAGCGCATGGCCGCGATCAACGAGGAGCTGGTCACGCTGTTCACGACCTTCTCGCAGAACCTGCTCGGCGAAGAAGAGTCGTACGTGACGCTGATCGAGGCGGAGCCGGAGCTGGCGGGCCTGCCCGCGAGCCTGCGCGCCAGCGCCGCCGCCGCGGCCGAGGCGCAAGGCAAGCCCGGCAAGTGGGCGATCACCAACACGCGCTCGTCGGTGGAGCCGTTCTTGACCTTCGCCAAGAACCGCAAGCTGCGCGAGGAGGTGTGGCGCAAGTTCGTCAACCGCGGCGACAACGGCGACGCGCGCGACAACAACGCGATCATCACCAAGGTCCTGCGCCTGCGCGCCGAGCGCGCCAAGCTGCTGGGCTACGCCACCCACGCGCACTGGCGGCTCCAGGACTCGATGGCCAAGACGCCCGAGGCGACGCTGCAGCTGATGGAGACGGTGTGGAAGCCCGCCGTGCAGCGCGTGCAGCAGGAGGTCGCCGACATGCAGAAGGTGGCCGACCGCGAGGGCGACAAGCTCACGATCGAGCCGTGGGACTACCGCTACTACGCGGAGAAGGTGCGCAAGGAGAAGTACGACCTCGACGAGAACGAGCTTAGCCCTTACCTGCAGCTGGAGAAGCTGCGCGAAGGCATGTTCTGGGCGGCTGGTCAGCTGTTCGGCTTCCAGTTCGAGCCGGTGCAGGGCTTGCCCGTGTTCCACCCGGACGTGCGCACGTACGAGGTCAAGGATCGCAGCGGCGCGCACGTGGGACTCTGGTACTTCGATCCGTACGCGCGTGCCGGCAAGCAGTCGGGCGCGTGGATGAGCGCCTACCGCAACCAGGAGAGCTACCAGACGCCCGTCTCCACCATCGTGTCCAACAACGCCAACTTCGTGAAGCCGAGCGCGGGTGCGCCCACGCTGGTGAGCTGGGACGACGCGATCACGCTGTTCCACGAGTTCGGCCACGCGCTGCACGGGCTGTCGTCCAAAGTGTCTTACCCTTCTCTCTCGGGCACCGAGGTCGCGCGCGACTACGTCGAGTTCCCGTCGCAGCTCTACGAGCACTGGCTGCTCACGCGCGAGGTGCTCGATCGCTTCGCGCTGCACGTCGAGACCGGCAAGCCGATGCCCGCGGAGCTGGTGGCCAAGATCGAGCGCGCGCAGACGTTCAACCAGGGCTTCAAGACGGTCGAGTACCTGTCCGCGGCGCTGATCGACATGAAGCTGCACCTCGCGGGCGACGTGGCGATCGATCCGGACGCGTTCGAGCGCGACACGCTGAGCGCGCTCGGCATGCCCAAGCAGCTGGTGATGCGCCACCGCACGCCGCAGTTTGGCCACGTGTTCGCCAGCGACGGCTACTCCGCCGGCTACTACAGCTACCTGTGGTCCGACACGCTGACCGCGGACGCCTTCGAGGCGTTCACGCAGGCGAGCGGACCCTACGATCCGACCGTGGCCGGCAAGCTCTCGCAGTTCGTGTTCTCGGTGGGCAACACCGTCGACCCCGCGCAGGGCTACCGCTCGTTCCGCGGCAAGGATCCGGGCATCGAGGCGCTGATGCGCAAGCGCGGCTTCGCGCCGGCGCTCAAGTCAGCGCACTAACGCCGCGAGGCCGGTGCATGCGAGCAGCCCGAGCGAGATCGCCCGGAAGTGCACGTGTCCACCGGCCCGGAACAGCACGCTGCCCAGGTAGCTGCCCGCGAGCAGACACGGCGTCAGGATCGCGCTCCATAGCAGCGTGCTCGGCGTGATCAGGGCGGTGGTCGCGAGCGCCGCCATCTGGGCGGCCTGCAGCAGCGCGAAGTACACCACGCAGCTCGCCCGGCTGGTCGCGGCCGGTGCTCCCCGCGCGAGGAAGTAGAGCACGACGGGCGGCCCCCCGAGGCTGACCGCGCCGTTGAGTACGCCGCTGAGCCCGCCCGCCAGCAGACGCCACGGCCAGGCGAGCTGCATGGGGCGCGTGATCATCATCAGCCCCACCATCGCGAGCACCACGAGGGCGGCGAGCCGGCGCAGGTGGTCCGAGGAGAGCTGCACCAGCAGCCACATGCCGAGCGGCATGGTCGCCATCGCGGCGAGCGCGATCGGCAGCAAGGCGCGCAGATCCGCTTCGCGTCGCACGCCGATCGCCATCGGAAAGCCGGTCAGGAAGTTGGTCACGACCACGGCGACCACGGCCTGCTGGGTCGGCATGCAGAGCGACAGCAGCGGCACCATCACCAGCGCCGCGCCAAAGCCGCTGATGCCGCGCGTGAAGCCGCCGAGCGCGCCGATCGAGGCGGCGGCAAGCAGCTGTGGCAGCGACACGGCGAACATGGCCGCAGCAGTGCTAGCACGCGTCAGCGATTGTCGATGCGGCGCAGCAGGGCGTCGTAGTCGACGCGGCAGCGCGTGGGCTTGCCCTCGAACACGCTGTTGTAGGTGCGCGCACCGGTGCCCTTCCACCTGTCGCCGTCGAGCGTGGCCGTGAAGTGCGACTCCGGGCCGCCGGCCGTCGTACCCATCTTGGCCGCGCCCGCCAGCGTCTCGTCGGTCACGCGCAGCGACCACTTGGAGAAGTGCGGATTGTTGACCAGCGACATGGTCATCGTGGTGCTGCCCGGCACGCCATCGATCGCGGCGACGAAGCTCATCACGTAGCCGTCCTTCTCGGAGTCGTTGCAGAGCGAGCCGCGCGTGCGTGTCTGGAACACGTACAGACCCGGGCCCAGCACGCTCTGCGTGGTCTCCTGGCCGGAGGCATGGCTGTCGAAGGTCGCCAGCACACCGAGGAAGGCGATCAGACACCACGACGCATATCGACTCACGCTGTATCCCCTCATGCTTCGATCATACAGGCACTCAGCTCGGGTTGGGGAGCACCTGACGCGTGAGCACGGCCGGCGACGGATGCGCGCGGGGAGGACACATTCCCTCCCGCGCCAGCCTAGCGAGGCACCCGCTCGGCACTGCCCGCGGCACGCGACCCGGCGGCCACGCTGGCGACGACCGCGACCAGCTCCGCGGACTCGATGGGCTTGGCGAGGTGCGACTGGAAGCCCGCGGTCAGCGCGCGCTGACGATCCTCGGAGCGCGCGAACGCCGTCAGCGCGATTGACGGTGTGTCGCCGCCCTCGCCCGCGGGCAGCTCGCGTACGCGGCGCATCAACGCGTAGCCGTCCTCGTCCGGCATGCCGATGTCGCTTAACAACACGTCGGGCAGCTCGCTGCGCAGCAGACGGAACGCCTCCGCGGCGCTGGCGGCGCAGAGCACGTGCGCGCCCACCTCCGTCAGGACGTGCGCGACCAGCTCGCGCATGTCGAGCTCGTCGTCGACCACCAGCACCGACACGCCGCGCAGCGCACGCTCGTCGGCCAGCTCGTCGTTGCGCTCCCAGATCGCACGACTCGGTCTGGCGAGCTCGTGCGGAACGCTCGCTTCGGAGGCGCCCCAGGGCAGCTCCACCACGAAGCTCGCGCCCTTGCCGCGGCCTTCGCTTTGCGCGCGCACCTGCCCACCGTGCATCTCGACCAGGCTCTTCACGATGCCGAGCCCCAAGCCGAGGCCCTGATGACGACGCGTCGAGCCGCCCTCGCTCTGGCGAAAGCGCTCGAACACGTACGGCAGGAAGTCGGGCTCGATGCCCATGCCGCTGTCGCTGACCGACAGCCGCGCGAACGCGCCCTGGCGCGCGAGGTCGACGGTGACGACGCCGCCGCGAGGCGTGAACTTGATCGCGTTGGCCAGCAGGTTCCAGATCACTTGCTGCAGTCGCGCGGGGTCGCCGCGTACCGGCCCCACTTCGTCGTCCAGCAGCACCTGCACCTTGACGCCGCGCGCTTGCGCCGCGGGCGCCACCGACTCCAGCGCCGCCTGGATCACCACGCGCAGCTCCACCGACTTCACGTCGAGACGAAGCTTGCCCGCGACGATGCGGCTCATGTCGAGCAGGTCCTCGATCAACTGCACCTGCACGCGTGCGTTGCGCTCGATCACGCCGAAGCCCTCGTGCAGGCGCGCGTCCTCGCGGCTACGTCGGCGCAGGAGCTGCGACCAGCCGAGGATCGCGTTGAGCGGCGTGCGCAGCTCGTGGCTGAGCGTGGCCAGGAACTCGTCCTTCAGTCGGCTCGCCAGCTCGGCTTGCTCGCGCGCCTCGCGCAGCGCGACCTCGGTACGGTTGCGCTCCGTGACGTCGCGCGTGGTCCCGGCGATCAGCTCGACCTCGCCGGCGCTGTCGAGCACGGGCGTGAAGATGTACTCGTAGATGCCGTGGATGCCGCTACCGCCGGTGAACGGCACGGTGCCGCGGATCGCCTGCTTGGTGCGGATGACCTGCTCGATCTCGCGCAGGTGCATCGCGGCGTGCCAGTCCGGGTAGCCGAGCTCGAGCAGGCTTCGGCCGACCGCCTCGTCGAAGGTCTTGCCCCAGACCTCCAGCAGCCGCCGGTTCGCGTACAAGATGTTGCCGCGCAGATCGAAGATGTAGATGAAGTCCGGCGTGGTGGAGGCGATGCCGTCGAACAGCCGCGTGTGCTGCTCGTAGCGGCGCGCCAGCTCCTGCTGGGCGTGCTCGGCCTGCTTGCGCTCCGTGATGTCGAGCAAGACGCCCGCGAAGCGCCCCGGCCCGCCCTGCGCGTCGCGCTCGATGCGTCCGCGCGCGCTGACCCAGCGCAGCGTCTCGCCGCGCACGATGCGGTACTCGGTCCGGTAGTCGGCGCCGGTCTCCAGCGAGTGACGAATCGCGGCCAGCGTGGCGTCGCGGTCATCGACGTGGATCGCAGCGAGGAAGTCCGCCAGCGGCGCCACCACGTCCGGGCCCGCGAGCCCGAACAGGGCCGCGAAGTTGCGGTCACCGAACACGCGGTCGTCCCCGACCTCCCAGACGAAGGTCCCGACCTCACCCGCGATCAGCGCCAACTCGAAGCGCGCCCGCGCCTCGAGGAGCTCCCGCTCCACACTCTCGAGCTCGCGCTCCATACCCGTCCGCCGCGATGTGGGTCCCGCCCCGGCATCGGCAAGAGCTCCGCGTAGTCACTCACGTTCTTCGGTGGGCTGCCTCGCTCGCCGTTTGCTAGGAAGGGCCGCCCGCGAGCGACGTACTAGCAGGCTCTATCCGACAGCTCGCGGTAGAGGGGGAGCGACAGGACGATGAGCGGGTGGCAGAGGAGCCGGCGCGGCGGAGCCGTGGTGAGGTGCGTGGCATGGCTGGGGGCGCTGCTGGCCAGCGTCTCGTGCGGGCCGAATACGCGGCTGGCTCGCTATGAGCGAGCGCTCGACACGGACTCCAGGATCAAGTTCGACTTCCACCGCATCGTCGATGACCCCGGTGGCATCGGCCTGCGCTTCCCCGGCCTGGTGCTCGGCTTCGAGAAGGCGCGGGCCAAGGTGATCCAGAACGAGGCCGAGCGTGAAGCCGGTTGCTACACCCGCGTCGACCTGTCCAGGACCCGCGGCGCCAGGCCCGAGCTCGCCAAAAAGAAGCTAGAGAGCGTACTCACGGGCAAGTGCATCTTCCTCTCGCACCTGATCGAATATCGCTACAGCCCCGAGCTCGCGGTGGTCGATCACCACTTCCACTACAACCTGTACGCAGCCCTGAGCCGTGCGCCATCGACGCTCTCCGAGGCGGAGGTGCAGGAGAACCTCGAGTCCGCGTACGGCCAGTCGTGGGCGGCGCTGGACCACGTCGGCGAGAACTTGGAGGAGGGGGCGAAGCACGCCACGCACATCGTGCTGTACACGATGGGTTGGTACTCCGGACAGACCGAGGCGCTACGCAACGTCAACAGCTTGCACCTCGCGCTCAAGCGCGCCTACGCAGCCGCGTATCCCGACCAGGAGTTCCGCCCTTACCCCGTGGTGGTCACATGGCCGAGTCACTGGCGCGTCGCGGAGAAGCTCGGCCTGAGCTACCGCAACAAGGCGAACGATGCGGACGAGCTCGGCGCGGTCGCGATGAACGCGCTGATCAACCAGCAGCTGCTGCCCTTCGCCACCAAGCACGGAATCCGAACGATCGCGATTGGACACAGCTTCGGTACGCGCGCGATCAGTCGCGGTCTGTTCTCGGGCGACATCCTGGTGCGCGGCGCCGCGAAGCAAAAGTGGGATCTGTTCGTGGGCCTGCAGGGTGCCTTCAGCGTGAATCGCTTCGTCGATTGGGACGACGCCGAGGAAGGCTCCCCTTACTACTTCTACCGCGAACGCGTCCGCAACATCGTGCTGACCTGGTCCAGGGCAGACGATGCCAATCCGATCGCATTCTGGAGTCGACATGCAGGCGGAGAGAAAGGACACAAGTACGCCGCCAAGTATGAGGACGAGGTCGGTAAGAACGGCAAGCCCGTCTTCCGACTCCGTGAGGTGAAGACAGGGCAGGCCAGCGCGATCGAGTTCTCCGCGGACTCGCCTCTCATCGACTACCTCGACGCGTCCTCGTTCATTCGCTACGGGAACTACGGCAAGGGCGGAGGTGCGCACAACGATGTGTACACGGAGGACGTCGGCATGCTGCTCGCAAACGCAGTGCACTCCTGCGCAGCCGCGCCCGCCAGGGCGGTGAGTCCGACACCCGCACCCGCACCCCTGCCACCCGCGAATGCCGCGGGAATACCCGTCGCAACGAGTGATCGCTGAACCGATGGCACGATCGAGTGCGTCTGACGTGCTGCATGCGGGAGGGGCCTGATGGCGTCGACGCGGAGTGCAATCGAGGTGGAGATCCGCGGCGCGGTCGAGAGGGCCGACTACAAGGTGGCGGCGACGTTGGCCCTCGACGCGTACGGTTCGGAGGTCCAGCGGTTCCTGCGCGCCCGACTGCGTGACAGCACGCAAGCGGACGATGCGTATCTGACGTTCAGTGAAGACCTCTGGGTAGGACTGCCTGCCTTTCGCTGGGAGTCCAGTCTTCGCGTCTGGCTGTTCACGCTGGCGCGCAACGCGGCGACTCGCATGGGCAGGCGACGCCACAAGGAGGTGGCGCTGTCCACCGAGCGAGGTCTGCCCGTCGACGCGCTTGCGGCGGGTGCACGTACGGCGACGGTCAGCTACTTGCGAACCTCCGTCAAGGACCGAATGCGCGAGCTTCGGCAGCGGCTGGACGACGACGAGCAGACTCTCCTCATCTTGAGGGTCGACCGCAGACTGGAGTGGCGAGAGCTCGCGGTGGTGATGAACGAGGTCCATGCAGATGCTACCGAAGAGCAACTCACACGTGCCTCGGCCCGGATGCGGACACGCTTTCAGGTGGCCAAGCGCAAGCTGCGCACGCTCGCGCAGGCCGCGGGCCTCCTCGACTCGAGCACCCGGGGCGACCGTGGAGAGTGAGACGCGCGAGTAGTCGGCGAGCCCGCCTCGATGGCTCGTGATAGGCTCCAGCCGCAATGAGCGGCGGAGGCGAGTCGTACGACGACCTGCACTCTCTCGAAGCGAGTGCATCGAGCGAAGGACCGCACGATAGTTTCGACGACCTGCTCGCCGCCGCCGTTCGCCCGACCGACAGCTCCAACCTCGCCGGCTCGCACCCAGGTCAGTTCGCGCGCCTCTCGACCGGGACCAAGGTGTCCGGTCGCTTCGTCGTCGAGTGGTATGCAGGCGGCGGAGGCATGGGAGATCTGTACCGCTGCCGCGATCTGACTACTCAGGACGTGGTCGCACTCAAGGTCATCCGCAGGGCTGGCGACCAGGGCCGCTTTCGGCGCGAAGCGGCCATCCTCGCGTCGCTCTCGCACCACGCAATCGTCCGCTACATCACCCATGGGGAGACAGAGGCCGGCACTCCTTACCTCGCGATGGACTGGCTCGACGGAGAAGACCTCGCGCGGCGGCTGCGACGTAATCACATGGCGGTGGCGGACACGCTCGCGGTCGCGCGGCGCGTGTGCGGTGCCCTGGCGGTCGCGCATGGGCGCGGGTTCATCCACCGCGACCTCAAGCCGAGCAACGTCTTCCTGTGCGGCGGTCGAGCTCAGGACGCCAAGCTGATCGACTTTGGCGTGGCGCATCGCGGGACCTCGGCACAGACCGCGACCCGCGCCGGGACGGTGTTGGGGACCGTTGGCTACATGGCCCCCGAGCAAGCCTCCGGCGTGGTCGGTACGGACGAGCGTGACGATCTGTTCTCTTTGGGCTGCGTGCTGTTCGAGTGCCTGACGGGGCGCCCCGCCTTCAGCGGCGCGAACACCGTGGCCGTGCTCGAGGCGGTACTCCACGGAGAGCCGCCCGACATCCACGCGCTCCAGCCCGACGTTCCCAGCGAGCTTGCGGCGCTGGTGCGCAGGTTGTTGCGCAAGAGCCGAGCAGACCGGCCTCCGAGCGCGGCGCGCGTCGCGGAGGCCTTCGAGAACCTCGAGGTGATTCAGCACAGTCAGGTCCGCACGCGCACCGGACGTGCGCCGCTGGTCGGCGCTGCCTCGCCGCGTGCGCACGTGACGGCGCGCCCACAGACCTGCACCCGGGCCCAGCTCGACGAGTTGGCGCTGCACTTCGATGCGCTCTCGTATCGCGAAGAAGACCGACAGACCATGATCCTCGAGCCGCGCGCGCTCGGCCTGACGGATCTGGCCAGCAAGGCGCGACGACTCGCGAACACGCTCGCCGAGACGTGCACGGATGTCCACATCGAGATGGCCGTCGACACTCCGGCCGGAGCCGGCGCACCCGAGGATCTGACACCTTCCCTTTGCGCACTGCGCGCTCCGCTGGAGGTCTCGGGCGATGACTTCCTGGGCCGCGAGCTGGAGCTCGCGACGCTGCACGCCATCTTCGCGGAGAGCGCCAGCGACGAGGTGGCTCGCACGGTCCTGATCACGGGCGCGAGTGGCCTCGGGAAGTCCGCGCTGGCCGCCAGGTTCTTGCACCAGAGCAGGAACGCGACGCGCCTGGTGGTCGAAGCGGTGCCGGAGGAGAATGCTCTCGACGGCAGCCTGCTGCGCAAGCTCCAGCGCGCACGCGCCAGCGAGCTTCCGTTGCCGGAGCTCCTCCGCGAGGCCACGCGCGATTCGCCGCTGATCCTGTGCATCGACGACCTGCAGTGGTCGGACCTGTTCAGCATGCGCGTGCTCGCGGCCGCGGTCGCCCAGCTGGCCGACTGCCCGCTGTTCGTGCTCGGTCTCGCTCGCTCGCAGCTGCCCGCGGGCCTGCGCACACTCTGGCTGCAGACCGGAACGCATCACCTCCAGCTCCGCGGTCCCAACCTGCGCGCCTGCCAGCGCATCGCCGCGCGTCAGGGTGAGCCACGCCCCGAGCTGATCGCGCTGGCGCATGCGAACCCACGGCTATTCCAGGCGCTGGCGCATGCACCCAGGGCCACCGCACTCGGTCTGGTGCAGGAACAGCTGATGGAGCTCGCCGACGAGCAGCGCGAGCTCCTGTGTGCCGCGAGCCTGCTCGGACCTACGTGGCGTGCGTCGGAGCTCGCGGCCTTGGTGCAGACGAGCCTCGTCGCCGAGCACGAGCTACCCGCGCTGCGCGAGCTCGGGCTGATCGTCCAGCTCGAGGGCCCGCCCGCGCAGTCCGATCCGGTGTACGGGTTCGCGCTGCCCACGATTCACGATGCGGCCGCACAGCTGGTCGACCCGTGCGCGCGTGAGCTGCGCAAGGTGGCGCCGTGACGTTCAGAGGGCCTCGCGCAGTCTGCGCATCAGCTTGTGCTTCTCGGTGTAGACGGTCTTGACCGATATGTTCATGGTCTGGGCCACCCGGCTTGGATCTTCCCCGCGCACGACCAGCAGATCCATCAACTGACGGTCCTTGTCGGACATGCACTCCAGCGTGGACTCCACGCGCTCCAGCAGCTCGTTGGCGAGCAGGCGGCCGAGCGGACCGGTGCCCCAATCATCCGGAACATCCACCAGCGTGTCGTTGAGACTGAGACGTCGGCGATGACGCATGACGACCCGCAGGTGATCACGCGCCGCGTTGGTCGCCAGCAGGTGAATCCAGCTGCTCAGGCGCACACCGCGCTCGAACTCGAACACGCGCAGCTTGTGCATCTCGCGCGAGAGCAGGCTGCACAGCAGCACCGCCCGGATCTCCTCGCGCTCGACCACTCTCGCTTCGACGCCGGAGAAGGAGCGAAGAACCCGGTCGATGGCTGCGTATATGATGCCATCGTAGCGCTGGGAGAAGACATGCCACGCCGGTTTGGACCCCGCCAACATGCCGCGTACCAGCTCCGTGTCGGACCACTCGACTGCCATCGTGGACATCCGCAACGCCTCCTTCCAAGGGTTGCGTTAAGGAGTCAGCAGATGGCGGATGTGAGAGCGGGAGGCGCACTTTGCGAGCTCTGCCGGTAGGCACTGGACACCCGTTCCAGGCAGGAGAGTGCATCCAGGGCCGCTTCGTGATCGAGGACCGGGCTGCCGCGGGGGGGATGGGCATCATCTACCGCGGGCGCGACCTGCAGACGCAGCGGCAAGTCGCCATCAAGGTGCTGCTGCAGACCGACGCGACCACTACCAGACGGCATGCGAACGAGGCGGAGATTTTGGCGGCCCTCTCCCACCCCGCCATCGTCGGCTACATCGCGCACGGGACCTTGCCGCAAGATGCCTGCTACCTGGTCATGGAGTGGCTGCCCGGGCGCGACGTCGCGCAGCGACTGGCCGACACCGGGCTGCGCGTCAGCGAGGTCCACAACCTGATGCGGCGCGTGTGCGGGGGCCTCTCCGCCGCGCATGCACGGGGCGTGCTGCACCGTGACCTCAAGCCCAGCAACGTGTTCCTGGTCGATGACCGCGTCGAGTCCGCCAAGCTGCTCGACTTCGGCGTCGCACGCCGCGACGCGCGGGACACGCACCTTACCAAGACGGGAACGTTGATTGGAACGGTCGGCTACATGGCTCCCGAGCAGGCGCGTGGCGCGGCCGATCTCGATGCTCGCAGTGACGTGTTCTCGCTCGGCAGTCTGCTCTACGAGTGTCTGACGGGGCAACCCGCGTTCTCGGGTCTGCACGAGCTCGCGACGCTGGCCCTCGTGCTGCGAGAAGAGCCGACCCCGGTCAGCGTGTTGCGACCGGAGCTCTCGCCCGACTTCGACACGCTGCTGGCGCGCTTGATGGCCAAGGATCGCGCTCGACGGCCCGCGAGCGCGAACGAGGCCCTGGCGCAGATCGAGCACGCCTTTGCCGGCGAGTACCCGGACGTCGCCGCATCGCCGAGGCGCGAGCGCACCAGCTACGCCGAGCAGCGCATCCTGAGTATCGTCGTGGCGGCGGGAGGAGTCGCCGGCGTGGACGCCCACGCGCTCGAGTCCCTGCAGCGCGAATTCGAAGCGGACGTGATCGACCTGGCTTCCGACGTGCTGTTGCTCGTGTTGACCGCGCGCGGGGACTCCACCGCGTCCGACCAGGCGGCGCGCGCGGCGCGCTGTGCACTGCGACTCGCCGAGCTCCATCCCGGGCTCACGCTGAGCCTCGCCACGGGCTCCATCGACACCAGCGCCGATGTGCCCGCGGGCGCGACCCTCGATCGCGCCACGGCGCTGCTGGTGGGTGAGCCCGCCGGCGTGATCAAGGTCGACGCGCTGAGCGCCGGCTTGCTGGGCGCGCGCTTCGAGCTCCGCGAGACCGCGCTCGGCGCCTACCTCGAACGCGAGTACGACGACGGCGCCGGCGTCGACGTGCTGATGGGTCGCAGCACGCCGTTCGTGGGCCGCGCCAAGGAGCTGGCGATCTTGAGCGCGGGACTGCGCGAGTGCGTGGACGAGAGCACGGCGCGCGGTGCGCTGGTCACGGGTGCGCCTGGCGCGGGCAAGTCACGCCTCGGACGCGAGTTCGTGGAGCGCGTGCGCGGGGAGTCTCGCGTGCTGTTCGCGCGGGCGGACCTCGCGTCGGCAGGCTCCCCGCTGAGCTTGATCCAGAGCTTGCTGCGCAACGCCGCGAACCTGCGCGTCGGCGCGCCGCGCAGCGAGCAACGCGACGGCCTGCTCGCGTACCTGCGAGCCCTCGGCGAGGACTCACTGCGCGACGGCCTGCTGGAGCTGCTGGAGCTCAGCGACGAGAGCCCCGAGAACGCGCTGCACCGCGTGGCGCGTGGTGACACCGAAGCGACGCGCGAGCAGAAGCGGCGGTCGTTCGAGCGCTGGCTGCACGCCCTCTGCGCAGGCGGGCCCTTGCTGTTGTTCCTCGAG
Source organism: Polyangiales bacterium (assembly GCA_040508235.1). Lineage (GTDB taxonomy): Bacteria > Myxococcota_A > Polyangia > Polyangiales > DASUME01 > DASUME01. The sequence goes on from JBEVNG010000444.1 coordinate 30,410, forward strand.
GATCTGCACTGGGGAGACCTGCCGAGCATCACCTTCGTGCAGGACGCGATGCGCGCGCTGGCACGCTGCCCGCTGTTCGTGCTCGCCACCGCCCGGCCCGAGCTGCACGCGCAGTTCCCGTTGCTGCGGGAGCGCGCCGCGCTGGAGGAGCTGGCGTTGCAGGGCCTGACGCGCAAGGCCTCCACGCAGCTGGCTCGCACGATGCTGCCGGGGACCACCCCCGAGGCATCGATCGACAAGGTGGTGACGCTGGCGGGAGGCAACGCGTTCTACCTCGAGGAGCTGCTGCGACGCGTGGCCGAGAGTGGCACCGCCGAGCTGCCGGAGACCGTGGTCGCGATGGCGCAGTCTCGTATCGAACGCCTGCCCGCCGATGCACGTCGCCTGTTGCGCGCGGCGAGCGTGTTCGGAGAGATCGCGTGGTCGGGAGGCATCGACCTACTGCTCGCGGCCAGCGATGGCGGGCTCGGCGCGTGGCTGGTCGAGCACGAGATCTTGGTTCAGCGCAGCGTGTCGCGCTTTCCAGGCGAGGTCGAGTACGCGTTCCGTCATGCGCTGCTGCGCGAGGCCGCCTACGCGATGCTGACCGACGCAGATCGCAAGACCGGACACACGCGCGCCGGCGACTGGCTGGAGGCGCGCGGCGAGCGCGACGCCCGCGTGCTGGCCGATCACTTCGAGCGCGGCGGAGCCATCGCCCGCGCCGTCCCATGGATCGCGAAGGCGTCGATGACGGCGCTGGACAGCGGCGACCTGGAGAGCGCGATCGCGCAGTCGCGTCGCGGTCTGAGCCTGGGTGCGTACGGATACCAGCGCGGCATGCTGCTGCTCGTCCGGTCGTACGTCTCGGTCTGGAAGTGTGAACCCGAGCTGCCGGGCGAGGCGCTGTCGTTGCTCCCGCGCGCGAGCGCACCGTGGTGGATCGCGCTCGCTCTGCACGTGTTTGCCTCCTCGATCCTCGGCACGCAGCAGGCCGCCGAACCTTACTTGCAGCTCGCGCTCTCGACCTCTCCGGGCACCGAGCGAAACGGAGACTACGGGCACGCGGTGCAGGTGCTCGCCGCCGGAGCCGCCTTGCTGGGCCGCTCGGAGGTCGGGTGGGCGCTCGTTCGGCACTTCGAGGAAGACGCCGCCGCGCACGCCTCGGAGCCCGACCAGATGTACATCGCGTGGTTCAACCTCGCCAAGAGCGTGCTGGCCGCGAACTCGCTGATGCAAGGTGGACACTGGGCGCTCGGCGAGGCGCTGTACTGGGGCGAGGCCAGCGTGGCGGCGATGCGGTCCATCGGTTCCAGCTCCGGAGAGGCCGCGGCGCTGTTCCACCTGGGCAATGCATACTGGCTGGCCGGGAACTTTCCTCGCGCGCTGTCGTTGCTGCGGCCCGCGCGCGAGCTCGCGCGACAGATTGGAAACGTGCTCGTCGAAGAGCACGCTCAGTTGTTGCTCGCGGTGGCCACCATCCGCGATGGCGCGCGCGGAGATGCCTTCGACACGCTGGCCGCGCTCGCGGCGTCGACCAACCTCCAGCTCTCTCACGCCGCGACGACCGTGCTCGCGGACTCGTACTACCGAGGCGGGAAGTACGAAGAAGCGATCGCGCGCGCGGAGCATGCCGCGTCGGGTTGCTCGCTCCTGTACCGACGCACCGCACGTGGCGTGCTCGCGCGAGCCTTGCTGGCCACGGGCCGACACAGAGAGGCGCTGGCCGCCACCGAGCGTGCGTTCGCCGAAGGCGGCATCAACGCATTTCCACACCTTACCGTCGATCTGCTGGGCTCCCGTGCTCGCGCGCAGCTCACGACAGGTCTGATCGCCGACGCGGAGAACACCGTGCAGCAGGCATGCCGCTTTCGCGATGCGGTCGCCAGTGGCATCCACGACGAGGAGAGCCGCCTTGCCTTCCAGCAGCGTGGACGCGCCAACCGCGTGATCACGGAGCTGAACCAGCAGCTCGGGCTCGGCGATTGCTGAGTATGGATCACCCCGAGCAAGGCAGATAGTCCGATGCTCGGCGTATGTACCACCACCTCCGCGCGCCTGGCCGGAGGCGGGGGGGGGCACATGCCAGAGGAAGCGAGCAGCCTGCACGCACGGAACACCCACGAGCTGTTCCTGCTGATTCCGATCAAACAAGGCTTCATCGAGGGACCGGACCGACGCATCTCGTACGCGTCCCGTCTGCGAAAGATACTGGAGTTGCTGTTCGGACCGTCGCAGAGCGTCGTCGAGCGCTCCCTGATGCCGCGCGCCAGCTTCGCGGACGTGATCCAGAACGTGCTCCACTTCCACTACGGCGTCGTGGAGCGCTTCCAGCGCTCCGAGCTCATCCTCGGCGCGACCTTCGACTCGTCCTGGGAGACGTACTTCCGCGTACTCGTCGACGAGACCGGAGACTTCCTGGACGCCGTCTTCAGCCACTGCGAAGGCTTTGCCGGACGCAGCTGCCGCGACGGCCTGGAAGCGTTCTCCGGCTTCATTCGCGAACACCAGGTGCAAGCCTCCCTCCTCTACGCCGCCAACCCCAACGAGACGTTCGACGACCTGCGCATCCTCTCCCGGCGCGACCGCAACTTGCTCCCGCACACTCCGCTCCCTCGTCCAGTGGACGCCGCGGATGAGGACAGGAAGACGTGGACCAAACGCTACGAGGCGCTGCAGGGCACGATCGAGTTCAACCGCCTTCGCTATCAGGGAGTACGTCAGCTGATCGAGGGTGTCTGGGAGCTGCGCGCGTTCTTCCCCGAGACGGAGTACATCGATGCACCGTCCTCGTCCACGGCGCGCTCCGCGAGGTATGCCTTCGACAAGGTGGTCGCGATCCTGGCGAGTCAGCTGCAACCCGAGCTCGCGGCCCTGCTGAGTCCGCAGGCAGGCGCGGGGGTGTTCACGGGCGACCCTCGTGCCCCGCTGATCGCCGCCTATCTCAAGCAGTTTCTGCTGCCCGCCGAGCTTCCTACCGAGCAGCGCAAGACCAAGGAAGAGGCGGACGTCCAAGAGCGCAACAAGCAGCGGGCGGCGGCCGACCCGGCTGCGTTGGAGAACCTGATGGGCCGAGTGCAGCTCGATCTCGTGGAGAAGCTCGGCAGCTCGGAGGCCGTGCTCGCCTTACTCCGCTTTCCGGAAGCGGGCGCCGCGTCCATGGTTCGCACGCTCGCGGACTGGGTCCGAACCCAAACGGAAAAGGGGCTCGCCTTCAACGTGGCGTTGACCCATGGAGGGCTGCGGCGTCTCGGCCTCGACGAGGCCTCGCTGCAGCTCTTCCCCAAGGAGTTTCGTCTCGGCATGGAGCAGCGCGCCGGTGTGCTGGGCGACGTGGGATGGCCGAACCATCCTGAGTATTGGCATCAGGTTGGGCGCGGCGATCGACGGGTGCGGCTGGCTGCCGTCGACGCCGTCCTGATCGTGCATCACCAACACCAGACCGCGGACGGTAAGCCCTTCGTAGAGCATGCACTCGGCCTGATCGAGCGCGCGCTGCCGGGCTCCGTGATGCACCACGAGTACCTGTACCACCGCGACAAGGACTACTTCGATCACGCGACCTCGCCGTCCAACCAGCCCAAGTTGTCCACGCGCGGTCCGGTCAAGCGGGAGTTCAGCTTCGACAACCATATCGCGCTCGGCGATCAGTTCCTGGGCTACCCGGACGTGTACGACAAGACGGCGCAGAGCGCGAGTCCCACCGAGAACCCGTTCAGCGCGGAGTTGTTTCGCGACGGGTCGTTCCTGGTGATTCGCAAGCTCGCGCAAGACAAGGCGGAGTTCAAACACCAGGTCGGGATGGGGAACCCTCATGCACTCGGGCGCGATAAACGCTCCGCCGAGACCAGCTATCGGGACGATCCGCAAGGCGACGCCGTTCACCTCGACTCCCACGTTCGCCGCGTCAACCCTCGGCGTGGACTGGTTCCACGCATCGTGCGACGGAGCTTCTCCTACGGCGACAAGAACCCGGAGGAAGGCAGCGACTATGGCCACATGTTCCTGGCCTACAACGCAAACCCGGCGCAGCAGTTCGAGGTCTTGCAGCGCTGGATCAACGGCGGCAACAGCACCGGGCTGCTGAGCCGACAGAGTGATCCCGTCGCGAGCCAGCACACCGATCGCCAGAGCCCCTCTCCGGTGACACTGCGGTGGGGCATGTACCTCTTCGTCCCGTCGCTCGAGGCACTCACGTTCCTGGAGCAGGTCGCGCTCCCGCGGGCTCCCGTCGACGAGCCCACCGCACGAGAGCGGCGCGCGCGAAGCAGAGAGGCCGAGAGCGCGAGGCTCGTGTGCCGCGGGCAAGACATCATCGCGCGGCTCGACGCCGAGCGGGACGTCGCCGTCGCGCGCTTGTCGTGGAAGCAGCTCCTCGAAGAGGCGGCCTGGAACGGCGACGCACGCGCGGTCTGGGCGGCGATCCGTCAGTCAGGTGTGCCCAAGCAGACACCCATCGGCCTGCTCTGCGGCACGCTCGAGGACGCCGAGTACGTGCTGAACGACGACGGCACGCGCTTCTCGACGCGAGAATATCGAGCACGCCTGCTCGAGAGCTCACTCGATTTCTATCTGGGACTGGACAAGAAGCCCGGGCCCGGTCCGCAAGGCGGTTGCCCGCACCAGCGCTCGTACGCGCCGCTCGCCAAGGCGAACGAAGCGCTCCGCCGCGACTTTCCGGTCGTTGGGGTCTTCGAGGACGCACGCGGCTACGCGCTCGAATACCTCGAGGCCAGCAGCGGCAAGTTCGACGTGCGTGACGTTGCGCGAGAAGTCGTCGCCCGGGTCGCTGAGAAGTGGATCGGTCTGCCAACGTTCGAGCCACCCAAGGACAAAGACGATCCCGATCAGCGCACTCCCGCACAGAAG
>JBEVNG010000161.1:0-7977 GCA_040508235.1 Polyangiales bacterium
CCGCAGCACCACTACCTGGTGCGCTCGGTCGACCGCTTCGAGCCAGGCCTGCCTCACTGTCGCGTGCTGACCGCGCGCGGACCGTTCAAGCTCGAAGACGAGCGGACGCTGCTCCAGCGCGAGCGCATCGAGGTGCTGGTCAGCAAGAACGCCGGCACCGCGGGCACCGTCCACAAGCTGCGCGCCGCACGCGAGCTCGCGCTGCCCGTGATCATGGTCCAGCGCCCGGAGCTGCCCGAGGCGCGTGAGGTCTCCACCGTCGAGCAAGCGCTGGCGTGGCTTCATGGCAGCGAGCGCGGCGAGTAGAGCCAGGCGCCGCCGTTCTCGCGCGCGACCGAGCGTGTGGTCGACGCTCCGATCAACAGCAACGTGCGCATGTCGGCGTGCCTGGGATCCGCCTCGCCGAGCGTGGTCACCGTGATCTGCTCATCGGGGCGGCCGATCGCCTTGGCGAACACCACCAGCGTCTCCGCCGCTCGCTGCGCGCGCAGGATCGAGAATGCGCGCACGATCTGCTCGGGGCGCGCCCTGGACGCGGGGTTGTAGAGCGCGAGCACGAAGTCGCCCTCGCTGGCCGCGCGCAGCCTCTTCTCGATCACCGACCAGGGCTTGAGGTTGTCGGACAGGTTGATGGCGCAGAAGTCGTTGCCGAGCACCGCGCCGAGCCGCGCCGACGCCGCCAGCATCGCGGTCACGCCCGGCAGCACCGTGACGTCGAGCGCGCGCCAGGTGGGTGGGCCCTGCTCGATGGCCTCGAACACGGCCGCCGCCATCGCGAACACGCCGGGATCTCCGCCCGAGATCACGGCCACGCGCGCGCCGCCTTCGGCCAGCTCCAGGGCCAGCCGCGCGCGCATCAGCTCGTCGCCGTTGTCCGAGCCATGCACGGTCTGGCCCTCGCGCAGCGCCAGCCGCGCCACGTAGGTCTTGTAGCCGACGATGGTGTCCGCCTCGTCGAGCGCGTTGCGCGTCTCCGGCGTGACCCAGTGCGAAGGTCCCGGGCCGAGGCCCACCACACGCACGAAGCCACTCATGCGACACCTCCGCGCGGTCGATACGGCCCACCATCGTGCGCGGGCACCACGATCAGCGAGAAGTACACCGACTCGTCGTCGCTCTTTTGCGCGAGCGGAAGCACCACCTCGCGCTCGGTGGTGCCGTGCTCGAAGTAGGTGGCGCCGTCGAGCCGACCGAGCCGCGCGATCACGCGGCGTACCTTGGCGAAGTGCTTGCCGAGCTTGATGAACACCGCCGCCTCGGCGTTGCAGAGGCGCGCTTCGAGCTCGTCTTCCGCGAGCGTGCCGGGGATCACCGTGAATGTGCGGTCGGTGCTGACCAGCGCGATGCCGGCACCTGCCGCGCAGCCCGCGAAGCTGGTGATGCCGGGGATCACGCGCGCCGTGAACTCCTTGGCGAGTCGATCGTGCAGGTACATGTACGAGCCGTAGAACATCGGATCGCCCTCGCACAGCACCGCCACGTCGCGCCCTGCCTGCAGGTGCACGGCGATGGCGCGCGCGGAGTCGTCGTAGAAGCCGCGCAGGGCGTCGATGTACTCGGGGTGCAGCGGCGAGAGCTCCGTGGTGTACGGATAGATCAGCGGCAGCTGCTCCGCCTCGGGGTGGATATGGCGTGCCCCGATCGCGTAGGCGTTGCCCTTCTTGCCACGCTTGCTGAAGTACGCGACCACCGGCGCGCTGGCGATCGCCCGCACGGCCTTGAGCGTGATCAGCTCGGGATCTCCAGGGCCCACGCCCACGCCGAACACGGTGCCCGCCATGCTCACTCCTCGTCGCTCGCGAGCGCGTTGATCGCCGCCACCGTCATCGCGCTGCCACCACGGCGACCGCGCACGATCATCGCGGGCACGCGGCCGTCCTCGATCAGCGCGTCCTTCGACTCGGCGGCGCCTACGAAGCCGACCGGCAAGCCGATCACGGCGGCAGGCCTTGCATCGACCTCATCGAACAGCTCGAGCAACCGGAACAGCGCGGTGGGTGCGTTGCCGATGGCCACCACGGAGCCGTGAAGCTTGGGCTTCCAGTACTCCAGCGCCGCGGCGCTGCGCGTGTTCTTCTGCTCCCTGGCGAGCGCGGCGAGGCCGGGTTGGTCCAGGAAGCAGAGCAGCTCGTTCTGGGCACTCAGGCGGGCGCGCGTCACGCCGCTGACGATCATCTTGGCGTCGCACAAAACCGGCGCACCACGGCGCAGCGCATCCCGCGCGGCCGTGGCGAAGCCCGGCGTGAACACGATGTCATCGGCCAGGTCGACCATGCCCGAGGTGTGCACCAGCCGCACGGCCACGCGCTCCTCGACCGCGTCGAAGCGCGCGAGCTGCGCCTCGTTGCGAATAATCGCGAACGATCGCCGATAGATCTCGGCGCCATCGCGCACGTAGTCGTACTTCCGGGTCATCGGGGGGCGCAATCTAGTGGCCTCGGCCCGGCGTGCCAGCTGGCGACGTGCTTCTTCCAGCGAGAGCACCGGCTGAACCGCCGCGCTGGCGACGTCCGCCGCGAAGGCCATGCGCACGCCGTGTGGGTCGCGCACCAGTGTGACGTCCGCCGAGCTGGAATGGGCGCAGCCCTTCTCGCAGCCGGAGACGTGCAGCGTCTGCCCCGCCTGGGCCAGCTCGCGCGCCAGCATGCGCGTGTCTCCATGTGCCGAGCCGCAGGCAGGCGCGCCCGGGCATGCGATCACGGAGCGCAGCGGATCGTCCGCGTCGAGCACGAGGCCGAGCTCGCGCAGCGCGTCCGGGTCGGGCTCTCCCTGCAGCAGCAGCTCGCGCCCTGGCGTCACGCGCACGCTGGTGACCAGGTCCGCCAGCGCCGCGAAGGTGTGCGCGTCCGCCGCGCCAAACGGCAACGCCACGCCTCGCGGCAGCGGGCGGCCGGTGGGCGCTTCCCGCGGCTCGAGCTCGGCCCGCAGCGCGGTCAGGTCGATTGCGAGCTCCCGCGCACGCGCGGCGCGCTCGCTGATCCAGGATGCCAGCCGCGCCACGTGCGAGGGCGCGCTCGCCAGCTGGCAGCTGCCCAGGCCATGCGCACCGACCGCGACGTGCGCCAGCCCACCATCGACCCGCACGCGCACGTCGGCATCGACCTCCGCCAGCGCGCCCGCGTCGACGGCGATCGCGAACTTGGCCGACGGCGTGTAGTCACAACCCGCCAGCGCCTCCAGGAACGGCGACGCATCGACACGCGGGTCGACCAGCAGCGGCGCGAGGCGTCTCTCATGCGCGGGATCCGCGGAGGCGAGCCCCGCCACGACGAGCCCGGCCTGCAGCGCGGCCAGCTCGCGCACCCCACGCAGCTGCACGTTCGCGCGCCGCGTCAGCTCCAGCAGGCCGTTGCCGTGCCTGGTCGCCAGCTCCGCCAGGGCACGCAGATCCGCGCTGGTGAGCGCACGCGCCGCGGTCCGCACGCGCACGAGCAAGCCGTCGCCCGACTCCATCGGCGTGTACACGCCTGGACAGCTGCCGCGACGGAGCGCGCTCTTGCGGTCGAGGATCGTCATCGGAGGTGCCGGACCGGCGAAGATCGGGTATGCGCGCTCGGTCGTTCGCCCGCAAGAGGATCGTAGATGAGAACAATCCTGGTCATCGGCATCGGTGCCGGCAACCCCGAGCACCTGACCGTACAGGCGATCCGCGCGCTGAACGAGGTCGACGTGTTCTTCGCCCTCGACAAGGGCGACCTCAAGCGGGACCTGCTCGCGCTGCGGCACGAGATCTGTGAGCGATACATCGAACCGGGCCGCGACTACCGCTTCGTCGAGGTGCCCGATCCGGTGCGCGACGAGAAGGTCGCCAGCTACGACGCGCGCGTCGACGCCTGGCACGGCGAGCGCGTGGAGCTGCTGGAAGACTCGCTGCGCAAGGAGCTGCCCGAGCACGGCACGGGCGCGTTCCTGGTCTGGGGCGACCCTTCGCTCTACGACAGCACACTGCGGCTGCTGGAGCGCATGGTCGCGCGCGCGAAGCTGCCCTTCGTGTACCGCGTGATCCCCGGCATCAGCAGCGTGCAGGCGCTGGCCGCCTCGCACCGCATCGCGCTCAACCGCATCGGCGGCGCGGTCCACATCACCACCGGCCGCAAGCTGCACGAGGCGCGCGAGCAGACAGACGTGGTGGTGATGCTCGACGGCGAGTGTGCGTTCAAGCAGCTGCCCGGCGACGACTACGACATCTGGTGGGGCGCGTACGCCGGCAGCCAGGACGAGCTGCTGCGCGCGGGCCGGCTGAGCGAGCTGAGTGAGGAGATCGAGCGCGTGCGCGCGGCCGCGCGTGCACAGCGCGGCTGGATCATGGATACCTACGTGTTGCGTAGGCGCCCTTGACAGCCCTGGCCGGCCAGCCAACCTTGCCCGGGTTCAGGGCGGCGCTTGCGTAGATTTGCGAACGCGCGCTGCAAAGAGGAGTGACCGATGGACGCCGACGCCTACAAGCAGCGCGCCGAGAAGATCCGCCAGAGCTACGAGCAGCGCAAGGCCGCGGCCCAGGACGAAAAGGGCCTGATCTGCGTGTTCACCGGCACCGGCAAGGGCAAGAGCACGGCCGCCTTCGGCATGCTGCTGCGCACGCTCCAGCACGGCATGAACGCGGCCGTGGTGCAGTTCGTGAAGGGCGCCATCAACACCGCCGAGACGGACGCCTTCGCGCGCTTCGGCGAGCAGGTCGAGTGGCACCGCATGGGCCAGGGCTTCTCCTGGAACACGCAGGACGCGGAGAAGGACCGCGCGGCCGCCGAGGAGGCGTGGGCCAAGGCGCTGGAGCTGTTCGCGCGCCCGGAGCTGAGCATGGTGGTGCTCGACGAGCTGGTGGTGGCGCTGCGCCTCAAGCAGCTCGACGAGGCGCGCGTGCTGGCGGCGCTCGACGACAAGCGCCCCGACCTGCACGTCGTGCTGACCGGCCGCGGCGCCAGCGACGCGCTGATCGAGAAGGCGGACCTGGTCACCGAGATGAAGATGATCAAGCACCCCTACAAGGCCGGCATCAAGGCCCAGCGCGGGATCGAGTTTTGACGGTCGAGGTGCTCGCCTGCGAGAGCTGCGGCAGCTCGGATCGCGATGAACGCGGGCTCACGCGCGGACAGCGCTTGATCGAGCAGCTGCGTGTGCTCGGTGGCGACGTGCAGGGCACGCGCTGTCTGTGGAACTGCCAGCGCAGCTGCTCGGTGCACGTGCGCGGCAGCGGGCGCTCCAGCTACGTGATCGGCGACCTCGATCCGTCGCCCGAGATGGCGCAGGCGCTGCTCGACTGGACTCAGCTCTACAAGGCCAGCGTCGATGGCGCCGTGCCGTTCAAGACCTGGCCGCAACGCATGCGCGGCCACTTCGTCTGCCGTATCCCCGCCCCTCCTGAGGATCCAAAATGAAGAAGCTCCCCACCACGATCGTGACCGGCTTTCTCGGCAGCGGGAAGACCACGCTGCTGCGCCACCTGCTCACCCACGCCAACGGCCGCAAGCTCGCGGTGATCGTCAACGAGTTTGGCGAGGTCGGAGTCGACGGCGAACTCTTGCGCAGCTGCAGCGTCGGCTGCGAGGAAGAGGAGAGCGCGTCCGGTCCGCTGTACGAGCTGTCCAACGGCTGCCTGTGCTGCACCGTGCAGGAAGAGTTCGTGCCGGTGCTGGAGACGCTGCTGGAGCGTCGTGAGCGCATCGACCACATCGTGATCGAGACCAGCGGCCTGGCGCTGCCCAAGCCGCTGGTGCAGGCGTTTCAGTGGCCGCAGATCCGCGCGGCCTGCACGGTCGACGCGGTGATCGCGCTGATCGACGGGCCCGCCGTGCTCAGCGGCCAGTTCGCGCACGACCCGCACGCGGTCGACGAGCAGCGCAAGGAAGACCCCAACCTCGATCACGAGGCGCCGCTTCAGGATCTGTTCGAGGACCAGCTGTCCGCGGCGGACCTGATCGTGGTCAGCAAGATCGACGAGCTGCCCGAGGGCGGTCTCGACAAGGTCAAGGCCATCATCGCCGAGCATGCGAAGCCGGGCGTGAAGGTGGTCGCCGCCTCGCACGGGCAGCTGCCGTTCGACGTCATCCTCGGCCTCGACAGCAAGACCGAGGACACCATCGACAGCGTGCACACGCACCACGATGAAGATCACGCGCACGGCCGCGAGCACAGCCACGAGCTGTTCGACACGCTGGTGGTGCGCCTGGGCACCATGAACCGCGACGCGCTACTGCGCGGGCTCGACGCGGTGGTGAAGGAGCACGAGGTGCTGCGCGCCAAGGGCTTCGCCGCCGTGGACGACAAGCCGATGCGCCTGGTGGTGCAAGGTGTGGGTCCGCGCTTCGAGAGCTACTACGACCGCGCCTGGACGGCGGACGAAGCCCGCAAGACCGAGCTGGTCTTCATCGGTTCGCACCTCGACGAGCAGCGTCTCACAGAGACGTTCCTGCGCGCTGCCCAGGCCTGATGCACGTCCTCGCCACGCGACCGGGCGGCTATGCGGCGGGCGACGGCGTCGTCGACCTGGCGCAGTCGCCCGCGGACGTGGTGTTCCTGTCGTCGGCGGACACGGACCTGAAGCTGCTCGCGGATGCGCTGGAGCAGATGCCGCCCGCGTTCCCCAGCATGCGCCTGGCGAGCCTGCTGATGCTGCGCTCGAACGCGAGCGTGGACCTCTACTTCGACAGCGTGCTGGAGCGCGCCAAGCTGGTGGTGATCGCGCTGATCGGCGGCGCCAGCTACTGGCCCTACGGCATCGAGCGGCTGGTCGAGCGTGCGCGCGATGGCCTGGTGCAGCTGGTGGTGGTGCCGGGGGACGACGCCGTCGATCCGGAGCTGGGTCGGCTGAGCACGGCCAGCGAGGAAGACTGCTTCCGCGTCTCGCGCTATCTGCGTGAAGGTGGCCCCGCGAACGCGCGTGCGCTGCTGGAGTTTCTGAACGCGCGCTTTCTCGGCGGTGCGCAGCTACCAAGTGCCGCGCGCCCCCTGCCGCGCGTCGCGATCTACCACCCAGAGGAGCCGGTCTGTGATCTCGCGCGCTGGCAGCGGGAGTGGCGTGAAGGCGCGCCGGTGGCCGCCCTGCTCTTCTATCGCGCGCACCTGCAGGCGGGGAACCTGCGCGCGTTCGATGGGCTGATCGAGGTGATGATCGCGCAGGGCTTGAACCCGCTGCCGATCTCGGCCGCCTCGCTCAAGGAGACGGTATGCCGCGCGGCGGTGGAGGAGCTGCTGCAGCGTGCCGGCGTCGAGCTGATCCTCAACACCACCGGCTTTGCGATCGCGGCCATGGAGGGCGGCGACCGGGCTGGCGCGCTGGGCCTGGACAGGCCCATTTTTCAGGCGATCCTGAGCGGCGGCAACGCGGAGGACTGGCGCGCGCAGCCGAACGGCCTCGGGCCCAGCGACCTGGCGATGAGCGTGGTGCTGCCCGAGATCGACGGTCGCATCATCACGCGCGCGGTCAGCTTCAAGGGCCTGTCGCGCCGCTCCGAGCGCGCGGAGCTCGACGTGGTCGAGTACCAGATCGAGCCCGAGCGCGCGGCGTTCGTGGCGGAGCTGGCCAGGCGCTGGGCGGTGCTCGCGCGCACGCCGGCGTCGCAGCGACGCGTCGCCCTGGTGCTGTCGAACTATCCGGCGCGAGATGGGCGACTCGGCAACGGCGTGGGGCTCGATACGCCTGCGTCGACGATCTCGATCCTGCAGGCGATGCGGGACGCGGGCTACGCCGTGCGGAACATCCCGGCGGATGGCACCGCGTTGATGGCGGCGCTGACGGCGAACGTTACCAACGAGCTGGAGCTCAACGACGTGCGACCGGCGCAGCAGAGCCTGGCGCTGCATGACTATCGCTCGTTCCTGCAGACGCTGCCCCCCGCGCTGATCGAAGCGGTGGAACGACGCTGGGGCACGCCGGAGCGAGATCCTCGCGTGCGCGGCGACCGGATCGTGATCGCCGGCATTCGCTGCGGCGACACCTTCGTGGGCATCCAGCCCGCGCGCGGCTACGAGGTCGACGTC
>JBEVNG010000192.1:0-6645 GCA_040508235.1 Polyangiales bacterium
TGGCCTCGGCCTTGACCAGCTCGTTGTCGTCGAGGTTGAGGCCCTCGGGCATGCCGTCGCCGAAGAAGGGCAGCTTCTCGAAGATGTCCTTGAGCGGCCCCATCTGCTTGATCATGCGGATCTGCGAGAGGAAGTCGTCGAGGCTGAAGCGGCCCTGCAGCATCTTCGCCGCGTCGGCCGTGGCCTTCTCCTCGTCGATGACGCCCTCGAAGTCCTTCATCAGGCCGACGACGTCGCCGAAGCCGAGGATGCGGCTGGCCATGCCCTCGGGCCGGAACGGCTCGAGCTTGTCGATCGCCTCGCCCATGCCCGCGAAGCGGATCGGCGCGCCGGTGACTTCCTTGATGGAGAGCGCCGCGCCACCGCGCGCATCGCCGTCGAGCTTGGTCAGGATCACGCCCGTGACGCTGAGCCGCGTGTGGAACGCAGCCGCGGTCTTGACCGAGTCCTGGCCGACCATCGCGTCGACCACGAGCATCACGTTCTGCGGCTCGACCGCCGTCTTGATGCGCTGCAGCTCGGTCATCAGCGCGTCGTCGACCGCGAGGCGGCCGGCGGTGTCGTACAGGATGACGTCGCACTTGAGGCGTCCGGCCTCCGCGCGCGCGGAGCGACAGACCTCGACCGGATCGCCGACGTTGAAGCCTGCGTCCTCGAGTGCACCGGGGGAGGGCGCCCAGACCGGCACGCCGGCGCGCTCGCCCATCACCTTGAGCTGCTCGACCGCGCCGGGGCGCTGCAAGTCCGCCGCCACCAGCAGCGGCTTCTTGCCCTGCGACGCCAGCAGGCGCGCCAGCTTGGCCGTCTGCGTGGTCTTGCCGGTACCCTGCAGACCGACCATCAGGATGCCGGTGAGGCCGGGCTTGGGCGCGAACGTGAGCGGCTCGCCCTCGCTCGACATCATGCCCATCAGCTCGTCGTGGCAGATCTTGATGAAGCGCTCGGCCGGGCCGACCTTGACCTTCTGCCCCTTCACGGTGGCAGACGTCTGCATCACCTCGCCGATCGCCTTCTCCTTGACGTTGGCGAGGAAGCGCTTGACGACGTTGAACTCGACGTCCGCTTCGAGCAGCGAGAGGCGCACGTCGCGCAGCGCTTGCTCGATGTTTTCTTCGTCGAGCTCGGTCAGCCCCGACAGGCGTTGGCGGGCGGCGCGGAAGCCCTTGGTGAGAGTCTCGAACATGAACTGCGAGCTCCGAATCGAGGTCGAGCGGGCCGTGGGCCGCGCGAGCAGAAATCGTTTAGGACCGGAAGGGGCGAAATGGCACCCACCAGCGCGTCCCAGGAGCGCGAGTTAGCATGGGCTAGAGAGCGCCGGCAACCCTCGAAAACGCGAGAACGCGCGAGCACTTGTCCGCTGGATCCCGGGCCGGAAAGGACCGCGCGCGGGGGCCGAGCGCGCTATGGTGCCGCCGGTCATGAGCCCAGAAGCGAGTGAGCAAACCAGTGCCGTCGACCCGATGAGCGCCACCCGGCTGCCCCCCGCGGGCGCCGAGCACGTGGTCTTCATCATCGACATCAGCGGCTACGTGTTCCGCGCGTTCTACGCGCTGCCGCCGCTGACCAGCGAGAAGGGGGAGCCTACCGGCGCGCTGTACGGGGTGACTTCGATGATCCTCAAGCTGGTCAAGGACCAGAAGCCGCACATGCTGGCGGTGGTCTGCGACGGCAAGGGGCACTCTTTTCGCAAGGAGCTGTACGACGGCTACAAGGCGAACCGGCCCACCGCCCCGGACGACCTCAAGGCGCAGATGGGCCGCGTGCGCGAGGTGGCCGATGCGTACGCGATCCCCTGCTACGAGCGCGAGGGCGTCGAGGCCGACGATCTGATCGCGTCGCTGGTGCGCATCGCCCGCGCCAAGGGACACCAGGTCGTGATCGTCAGCGCGGACAAAGATCTGCTGCAGCTGGTCGGCGACGGCGTCTCGATGCTCGACACCATGAAGAACAAGGTGTTCGGGCCCAAGGAGACGGTCGACAAGCTGGGCGTGCCGCCGTCGCAGGTGCGCGACTACCTGTCGCTGGTCGGCGATACCTCCGACAACATCCCGGGCGTGCCGTCGGTCGGACCCAAGACCGCGGCGGAGCTGCTGACGCAGTACGGCTCGCTGGAGGGCATCTACGACGCGCTGCCCGAGCTGAAGAAGAAGGCCCTCAAGGCCAAGCTCGAGGACAACCGTGAGCTCGCGTACCTGTCGCGCAAGCTGGTCACGCTGAAGGACGACTTCGAGCTGCCGTTCTCCGAGGACGAGCTGCGCTACGGGGGCTGGGACAACGACAAGCTGCGCGCGTTCCTCAAGGCGCTGGCGTTCACCCGCCTGTTGACCGAGCTGGATGCCGTCGCGCCGGCCAAGCCAATCACGCAGGCGCCGCCCAGGCCCAGCAGCGCGCCCGAGCTGCCGCCGCTGCAGATCGTGACCTCGGCCGAGGAGCTGGCGAGCGTGGCCCGTGCCATCGAGGCCGCGGGGCGATGCGCGCTGTACACGGCGAGCGAGAACGACGAGCCGATCGCGGGCGAGCTGATCGGCGTCGCGTTCGCGTGGGCGGATCAGGCCGTCTACGTGCCGCTCGGCCACATGTACCTCGGGGCGCCGCCGATGGCGCGTCGCGAGGACTTCGTGAACGCATTCCACGCCGTGCTCGAGAGCCACCGCGTCGAGAAGCGCAGCAGCAGCAAGAAGCGCGACGTGATCGCGCTGGCCAAGCTGGGAATCACGCTGGCCGGCGTGCAGTTCGACACCATGCTCGGCAGCTATTTGCACGACGCCGACCTGCGCGGCCACGGCATCCGCGAGCTGGCGCTGCGCCGCTACGCGCTGGAGCTGCCCGCGTACGCCGACGTGGCGGGCAAGGGCAAAAACCAGCGCCGGCTCGGCGAGCTGACGCTGGAGGAGGCGCAGCTGCTGATCGCGCCGGAGATCGGCCTGGAGCTGCCGCTGTCGGAGATCTTCGAGCGTGAGCTGCACGAGGCCAAGCTCGACAAGGTCCTGCACGGCGTGGAGCTGCCGCTGTCGGACGTGCTGGCGGACATGGAGCTGCGCGGCGTGCGCGTCGATCCGGAGCGCCTCGGCGAGCTCGGGCGCGACGTCGACCAGCAGCTGATCACGCTGGAAAAGACGGTCTATCAGCACGCGGGCAAGGAGTTCAACATCGGCTCGCCGCGGCAGCTGGAGACGATCCTGTTCGACGAGCTGGGGCTGCCCGTGATCGAGCGGACCAAGACCGCGCGCTCCACCAACGCCGACGTGCTGGAGGAGCTGGCCGGCCTGCACGCGCTGCCGGCCGCGATCCTGGAGCACCGCCAGCTGGCCAAGCTCAAGGGCACCTACCTCGACGCGCTGCCCCGCGAGATCAACCCCAAGACCGGCCGCATCCACACCAAGTTCGAGCAGGCGGTGGCCGCCACCGGACGCCTGAGCTCCAACGATCCCAACCTGCAGAACATCCCGATCCGCACCGAGATCGGGCGCGCCATCCGCAGCGCGTTCGTGGCCGAGCCGGGCTTCAGGATCTTCGCGGCCGACTACTCGCAGATCGAGCTGCGCGTGCTCGCGCACATGAGCGGCGACCCGGAGCTGAGCGCGGCGTTCAACGAGGCGGGCGCGGACGTGCACGTGCGCACCGCGACCGCGCTGTTCAACGTCGCGCCCGAGGAGGTGAACCGCAACCAGCGTGCGGCGGCCAAGACGGTGAACTTCGCGGTCATCTACGGGCAGACGCAGTTCGCGCTCGCGCGCAACCTGCGCATCGAGAAGGGCGAGGCGGCGCGCTACATCAAGGCGTTCTTCGAGCGCTACGCGGGCGTGCGGCGCTACCTCGACACGCTCGTGAACGAAGCGCGCGAGACCGGCGCGGTCCGCACCATCACCGGCCGCCGTCGGCTGGTGCGCGACATCCTGTCCAAGAACTTCAGCATCCGCGGCGGCGCCGAGCGCATCGCGCAGAACATGCCCATCCAGGGCAGCGCGGCGGACATCATGAAGCTCGCGATGGTGCGCGTGCAGGCGGCGCTCCAGCGCGAGAAGCTGCGCTCGCGCATGGTGCTGACGGTGCACGACGAGCTGGTGTTCGAGGGCGTCGAGGAAGAGCGCGCGGCGCTGGAGTCACTCGTGCGCGACGCGATGGAGAATGCGATGAAGCTCGACGTTCCGCTGGTCGCCGACATGGGCTGGGGCGACAACTGGGGCGAAGCTCACTAAAACAGCAACGCCTGAGCGCGATCCACGCCCCAACCGTCACCTGTTTTCAGGCGCGCTTGCGACGTCGGCGGCGGAGCAGGAGGGGCAGCGCGAGCCAGGCGCCGTCGAAGCTGGGGCGGGCGAGCTGGCAGCCGTCGTCGGCGACGTCAGGGCTGCCTACATCGACGCTCGCATCGAGACGTCGGACGCTCGCATCACGGCGTGTGAAGCCAGCGTCTTCGTCGCGCACGGTGGCGTCCAACTCGCGCTCCGGCATCGCGTCCGGCCTGCCCGCGTCGGCCTCGGGCGGTGGGCTCAGCACGCCCGGGTTGTCGCAAGAAGTGGTCAGCGCGAGGGTGAGCGACGAAGGCTCCGCGTCCGCGCCGACCACCCGTCGCGTCACCGTCAGCGTGTGGGGGCCCTCCGGGATCGAGGCCGTCAGGCCGCACCAGTCGTAGAGCGGCTCGGTCGACCCGCACGTCGAGCGCAGCAGGAACGAGAACGGCTCGTTGATGCCGACCGGTGCCGGCTCGCCATCGAGCATGTAGCTCACGACGACCAGGTGCTCGCTGGCCGGCCTCTCGAACGACACGCGCACGTGGCTCTCGCTGAAGTTGGCGTACTGCAGCGGCATGACGCCGCTCTCCACGTCCGCCACGACGATCGGCGAGACCTCCAGCTCGGCCCAGGCGGCGGTCACGAACTCGTGGCTGTAGGCGTCCACGCCGTTGCGCGACAGCCAGCGCACGCGGGCCTTGGTGCCCGGTGCCAGCGGCGCGTCGGGCGCGTACACGCGGTCGCGCCCGATCGTGCGCACGCTGGCCGCGATCGGCGTGCCGTCCTCCATCTCCAGCGTGACGGGCGCCGTCTCGTCGGTGACCTCGAAGTAGACCAGGTTGCCGGGGATGGGCGGCGACTCGTAGGGCAACCCGCCATCGAGGAGCGGGTAGTAGACGGGGAACACGCGCACGGGCCACGGCTTGCCGAACGAGTCGATGTAACAAGCGAGCGCTGGCGAGGCGCACAGCAGGACGGGCAGCGCGAGCCAGGCCGCGCGCTTACGGCGCCAGAGCAGGGCGAGCCCGAGCAGCAGCCACGCTCCATCGAAGGGTCCGCGCGCGAGGCGGCAGCCGTCGTCGTTGCGCATGGAGGGGGCGGCGTCCGGGCCCAGGCTGGCGTCCTGCACGCTCGCCGCGTCGAGCACCTGGCCTGCGTCCACGAACGATAGCGGTGCGCCCGCGTCGAGGCCGAGCCAGGGCAGCTCCGAGCAGGAGGTGCTCACGCTCAGGCTGGCCGTCTCCGGCTCGCGGTCCGAGCCGACCACACGGCGTGTGATCGTGAGCGTGTGCGTGCCGACGGGCACCGCGTGGAGCAAGCCGCAGGTGTCGAGCGTGGGCTCGTTCAGCGCGCACAGCGAGCGCACCGAGAACGCGTAAGGCTCGCCCCACAGGTCCACCGCGCGCTTGCCGTCGACGTGGACCTCCAGCGTGGTGAGGTGCGGCTGCGCGGGCCAGCCGAAGACGACGCGTGTGAAGGCCGCGGGTCCCCCTCCAAGGTCGCTCTCGCTGACCACGCCACGCCGGTCGATGGCGAGCGTCAGCGGCGCATCGACGCCGGACGATGCAGGCCCGGTCGCGAACACGTACTCGCCCGCTCGCTCGGCCTGGCTCGGCGTCCAGCGCAGGCGCAGCTTGGTGCCCGCCGCGATCGGCGCATCCGGCGCGAACACGCGGTCGCGGCCGATGGTGCGCGTGCTGGCGGCGACCCGGCTGCCGTCGAGTGTCTCCAGCACCAGCGGCACGCTCTCGTCGGTGACCAGGAAGTACACCAGGTTGCCGGGCACCGTGGGCGGCACTTCCACCAGCTGGCTGCCGTCGTCCGCGTAGATCGTCCCGAACGTGCGTACCGGCCAGCCGGAAGCGAACGGGCTGCCGAAGCACGCGAGCGCGGGCGAAGCGAAGCTCAGTGCGAGCAGCAGCAGGAGCCAAGGCATGGCGCAGCTAAGCGCGCCGCGATGACTCGAAGCAAGCGCTCAAACGAGGGTGCGTTTGCGGCGCCACAACATGGCGAGTCCCAGCAACAACCACGCTCCGTCGAAGCGACCGCGCGCCACGCTGCAGCCGTCGTCGTCGCTTTCCGCGCTGCCTCCCGTGCCGCCGTCGACGCCGAGGCCCGCGTCCGGGTTGTTGATGGGCGGCGCTTGCACCGCGGCATCGCGCGAGGCAACGCCCGAATCGGGGCTGCCGCCACCGTCGAGACCCGTCGACGGCTTGATCACGCAGCTGGTCTCGGCCGTGATCTCGACCGGCGCCGGGTCGGTGTTGGCGCCGATGACGTGCACCTCGGCGCGTACCGTGTGCTCGCCGAGCGGGAACCAAGTCCACACGCCGCAACTGTTGGCGAGCGGACTCGCCGTACCGGCGCAGGACGAGCGCAGCACGACCTCGAGACCCTCCACGTCCCAGTC
>JBEVNG010000291.1:0-8397 GCA_040508235.1 Polyangiales bacterium
GAGCGCATGTTCGCGCAGATCCGCGGCTTCGGCGAGTACGGCTTCCCCGAGAGCCACGCCGCGTCGTTCGCGCTGCTGGCGTACGTCACATCGTGGCTACGCTGCCACCACCCCGAGGTGTTCCTGTGCGCGATGCTGAACGCGCAGCCCATGGGCTTCTACGCACCCGCCACGCTGATCGAGGACGCCGCGCGCCAAGGCGTCGTGACGCTGCCCATCGACGTGAACCACAGCAGCTGGGACTGCACTCTCGAGACATCGGAATTGCCCACGGTGGGTCGAGAGATCGACGTGAACGATCGCAAGGCAAGGCCCCTCCAGAAGTCTTTCACGCGCACGCTCGCGGTGCGCATGGGCTACCGCTACATCAAGGGCTTCGGCACGCGGGAGCAGGATGCGCTCGCGTATGTGCCGCGACCGGTGCGCTCGGTGGAGGAGCTCGCGCGTCAGAGTGGGCTCGGCTTGCGCTCGCTGGTCGCGCTGGCGGAGGCGGGCGCGTTCGACAGCCTGGGGCTGACGCGGCGGGAGGCGCTGTGGCGGGTGAGGGCGGCCAGCCCGGGCGCGCGCGACAGCATGCGCAGCGAGCCGGGTGGCGAGACGCCGGCGTTGCGCGAGCTCGGCGTCGCGGAGCAGGTGCTGTGGGATTACCAGAGCAGCCAGCACAGCCCACGCGGCCACCCGATGGAGTCGCTGCGCACGTGGTTGCAGCAGCGCGGCGTCACCGACGCCAGCGCGCTGCGTAACGTCCCGCATGGACGGCGCGTCGACTGTGTGGGGCTCGTGATCTGCCGGCAGCGCCCGGGCACCGCCACCGGCGTGGTGTTCCTGACCCTCGAGGACGAGCACGGGTTCATGAACATCGTGGTCTGGACCAACGTGTTCGACCGCTTCCAGCGCGTGCTGCGCACCGCGCGCATGCTCGGCGTGCGTGGGCCCGTGCAGTCGGTGCAGGGCGTGGTGCACGTGATCGCCGAAGACATCTATGTGCCCGAGCTCCAGCTCGAGCGACTGATCACCAAGTCTCGCGACTTTCACTGACGCCCGCCCGCAAGTTTCGCCTCGCGATGGTTCGCCGAAAGGAGTCTCACGTGCCCATGATGTTCGTCAGCGTCCAGCGCCCCGCACTCGTGGCCAGTGAGCCCAACAAGCCCAGCCGCGCGCCCGTGCCGCGTGCGCAGCCCGAGCCCACGCGTCCGGTCGCGTTCTCGCGCGGCGAGCAGGCGGCCTTTGCACGCGTGACGGACCGCGCCCAGGCGCGCTTCGTGCTGCGCCAGCGAACGGCGCCCGCGTCGGGCTGGCGTTCTCCTTCCGGACCGTTGCAGACTGTGCGCGTGAACGACGCGTCGCCACCCGCCGCCCCGGTCGCTCCGGCTGATCCTGGCAAGCACAGTCCGCCTGGGCGTCGCTGGGTGCTGCTCGGCATCGCGGTCGCGGTGGTCGCGGTCGCGGCCTTCGCCGGCAGCATGCTGACCACGTTCGCGGTCCAGATGTTCGCGGGCAAGTCGCTCGCGGCCAGCACCGTCACCACCGAGGTGCGCGGCGGCGCCGCGGTGATCAGCGCCATCCGCGACCTGGCCACGCTGGAAAGCGCCTCCTATCACATGGAGCGCGTGATCGACCTGCGCGACCGCCAGTCGCACCTGTTCGGCCTGTTCGAGAGCCAGGACGCGATCCTGCTCGTCGCCGCGGCCGACGTGGTGGCCGGCATCGACCTGCAGAGCATGCGCGACGGCGACATCACGTTCGACGACGTGCGCCACACCGCATGGGTCACGCTGCCGCAGCCGATCATCCTGTCGTCGCGGCTCGACAGCGACAACACCTACGTGCACTCGCGCCGCACCGACCAGCTGGCGGTGCCCGCGCACAACCTGGAGACGCGCGCGCGCCAGGTCGCCGAGCAGACCCTGCGCGATGCCGCCATCGACGCGGGCTTGCTCGCGCGCGCCCGCGGCAACGCGTCCGTCACCATCAAGACGCTGCTGCACAGCCTTGGCTTCGAGAGCGTCGAGGTCGCCTTTCGCTCCGAGTGAGCGCGATGTGGGCGGCTGTGATCTCGGCCAGCGAGAGTTCGCGACTTTGCGCGGGCTTTGATACAGAGGAGGCACGAGTCATCGCACGGTCCGGTGCGCCGGGTCGCTGAATGCGCGGAATGGCGGGCCGGTCTCAACCCGCAAGGAGAGAGCGATATGAGGCGGTGGGTACGCAGCGTGCGCGCACTGATGTTGTCGGCACTCGTGTTGGGCATCGGCATGCAGGCCGCACAGGCCCAGTCGCTGACGACGGTCACCGTCATGATCGCGGGCTTCCGCAACGTCGAGGGCGTGGCGTTGGTCACGCTCTACGACAGCGAGCAGAACTGGCTCAAGATGCCCAAGGCCGTGCAGGTCGTGCGCGCGCCCCTCAAGGGCTCGGAGCTGCGCATCGACTTCAAGGACGTGAAGCCTGGCACCTACGCGCTGCAGGTCGTGCACGACGAGAACAAGAACAACAAGCTCGACATGCGCTGGCTGCCGTACCCCAAGCCGATCGAGGGCGTCGGCGTCTCCAACGACCCGGACAACAAGGCGGGAGCGCCCAAGTGGGAAGCCGCCAAGTTCGACGTCGGCCCCGCCCCGGCGTCGATCAAGGTCACCGTTCGCTACGTGGAGTGATCAGAACACGGCGCCGGCGGAGAACGCGATCGGCCAGCCGAAGCGCGCGTGCAGGCCGATCGAGCGCGCGAGGTAGTAGCGCGTGCCAAAGCCGATGTTCGGGAACAGCCCGTCCCAGCGCCCGTCATCGACGTGGCCGACGAAGCCGAACTCCGGATAGAGGAACAGCCGGTCGTTCACGCCGATGCTCCACTGCAGCACCGCGGTCGGGTACACCTCGACCACCTGCGTGCCGTCGAACTTCACGAACGTCACGTCGGCACCGGCGCTGACCGCCAGCTCGTCGCGCTGGCTGTACTTGAAGGTGCCCTCGATCAGCAGCCAGTCCGCGCGCACGCCCACGCCAAAGGCGCCGTCCCAGCTCAGCGCGACGTGGCCGTCGAGCCGGACGTGCCGCATCAGGGGATCCTGGCGGCCGAAGGCGCGCACGCCGGGAGGGAGCGCTCCGTGGGGCGCGGTGACCTTCTCCGGCGGCGGCGGGATCTCGTTGGCCGGCGGCAGATCGTCCAGCGGAGGCGGCGCTGGCGGAGGCGCGGCTTCCACCGTCTCCACACTCGCGTCGCCCACCCCCGCATCGACGGCGCCCGAGGCGCCCGCGTCGACTCGAAGCGAGTGTTGAGGCTTCAGCTTGGTCGTCGTGCGGCCACCCACCTGGACCTTGCCGGTGGCGCTCGCATCGGGCTGCGCCCGCACGCTCGTCCACACGCCCCCCAAGGCGAGTGCCAGACCCGAGATCGCCACGCACCGTGCCCACGTCATTCGCTGCATCAAAGAGCAAGCTCGGCCGCCTGCAAAGTTTCGCGCGCGTCGCGCCGCGTGACCGGACTGGATGTTGGCACACGCTGACACAGGATTTCGCTTGTGTTTTCCTCCAAATCGCGGTGGTGCATAGCTTGCTAGACCATGCGCGCGCGTCCCTCGACGGCGCGCTGGTGTGACTTGGATTGGAGGACGGAATGAACAAGCTGCGCATCACGCGCTGGCTCTCGGCTGGGCTCGTGCTCGGCTCGATCGGCTGCAGCGACGGCAGTGATCCCACGATGGACCCGGCCGAGCAGGGCCCGGACAAGCCTCGCGACATGACCACCTCGCCCGCCAACCCGGACGGCAAGCCGCCCGCGGACCCGGGCACCCCGAAGCCTCCGGTCTCCACCGTCACGCCCGGGGATCCGCAGATCCCGGTCAGCACCGTGCTCGCGAGCCTCTCCGTCGCCGCCGACTGCGACGACCTGCTGACGCGCGTCCAGGACGACGCGATCGCCAAGCTGATGTTGGAGGTCGACCGCTACACGAAGCAGCCGCTGGCCAGCGACCCCAGCCTGCCGCCCGGCGGCGGTCGACTCGACGCGGGCGTGGGCTTGCCCGTCAACGAGGCCTCGGGGGATGAGGACTCGTCGTCCGATGGCAGCTCGACGCCGCGACCGCCCTCGGTGCCCGGCGCGGGCAGCGGCAACTTCGGCAGCAACAGCGGCGGCAAGGGCGAGGCGGACAGCCCGTCTACCCCCGGTCCGGTCGGCGCCTCCGAGACCAACAACCAGGTCCTGGGCGTCGACGAAGCGGACTTCGTGAAGCTGGTCGACAAGGGCAACTTCCTCTACCTCCTGCACGGCAACACGCTGCGCAAGCTCGACAGCTGGCCGGCCAACGAGACCAAGCTCGTGGGCAAGCCGCTGGAGCTGGAGGGCTCGCCGAGCGAGATGTTCGTGACCGACGCCGGCAAGGCGGTCGTGTTCTCGGCCGTGTACAAGTACGCCAGCACGCCGGGCAAGCCGGGCCTGCCGGTCGCCGACGTGTGCGGCCCCAACTTCTGCGGCGGTTACGGCACCAACTCGCTCAAGATCACGGTCGCGGACGTGTCGACCGACACGCCCACGGTCGAGCGCGAGATCTACTACGAGGGCAGCTACGTCTCGTCGCGCCGCTACGGCGACGTCGTGCGCGCGGTGATCCAGTCGTACAGCAAGTACGCGGGCCTCTTCTCGCCGCAGATCCAGTGGTACGACGCCTGGGGCAAGCCGTACGACAAGGAGGAGATCGCCAAGCAGCTCGACGAGTGGCAGGCGCGCACGGTCGCGTCGATCCGCAAGACCGAGCTGAGCGACTGGTTCCCGGTCGCGCAGCAGGTCGTCGATGGCAAGCTGGTCGACATCGCGCCCGGCTGCGAGTCGACGTTCGTGCCGGACCCCGGCCTGAGCGACTACGGCCTCACGCACGTGCTCTCGCTCGACACCAAGGTGCCCACGTCCGCGATCGGCGGCGTCACCGTCGTCGGCAGCGCCAGCACCGTGTACAGCAACGCCTCGCAGCTCGTGATCGCGCAGCCCGACTACCGCTGGGGCGGCTTCAACGACTGGGGCGTGATCAACACGCAGCAGACCGCGTACCACGTGTTCGCGCTGGACGGCGCCGGCACGCGCTACACGGCGAGCGGCTGGCTGTTCGGCACGCTGCCGCGCCACAACCCGCAGTTCGGCATCGACATCGGCGCCAGCGGCAAGCTGCGCGTCGCGGTCACCGGCTCGGTGCGCGACAAGCCGGACGCCGATCCCAACAGCCAGGAGTTCTGGCAGCAGCACACCGAGAACCGCGTGCTCGTCGCCAAGATCGACGGAGGCAAGGTCACGCTCGCGGGCCAGAGCGAACCGTTCGGCAAGGTGCAGGAGGTCACGCAGTCGGCGCGCTTCGTCGGCGACCGCGCCTACGTCGTCACCTTCCGCCAGATCGATCCGCTGGTGGTGCTCGACGTCGCCAGCGACACGCCCAAGGTACTCGGCGAGCTGGAGATCCCGGGCTTCAGCCAGTACATGCACCCGCTCGACGCGACCCACCTGATCACGGTCGGGCAGGGCGCCAACGGCGGCATCCAGCTGCAGCTGTTCGACGTGACGGACCCGGCCAACCTGCCGCTGCCGCGCACGCTCGACTTCGGCCAGAACTCGTCGACCGAGGTCAGCTACAACCACAAGGCGTTCACCTCGTTCGAGGACCTGCTGGCGCTGCCGGTGTACGGTCAGTACTTCAGCGCCAGCAAGCGCGCGTCGTTCAACTCGAAGCTGGAGGTGCTGCGCGTGAGCGCGGCCAACGGCTTCTCCAAGCTGGCCAGCATCGACCACACCAAGCTCTACGCCGACAACGGCGCGGGCGTGCGCTGCGGCGTGTGCGAGCCCGTGTTGCTGCCCGCGAGCGACGTCGCTTGCTACGACTATTACTGCGGCTACCAGCCGGAGCTGCGTCGTGGCCACTTCGTGAAGGGCGAGGACGGGCGCACCTACGTGTACTCGATCAGCTACGCGGGCGTGCTCGTGCACCAGCTCTCGCCGCAGCAGCAGGTCGCGTCGGTGGGCCTGCCGCAGCCGACCTTCGACAACACGCCCTGGTACGGCGACGACGTGATCACGGTGCGTGACGGGGGCGTCGCACCGCCGCCGGTCGCGACGCAGCCGCCGGTCGCGACGCAGCCCTGAGCCCGCGCTGACGCGCCGCGCATCAAGAGGGTTGCCCTCGATGCGCGGGGCGGGCAGTGTGCGCCGGATGCTGCGTGCCCTCGCCAGCGCGATCTTGTTCCTGACGCGCATTCCGTTGCCCGCGATGACGCTCGACGAGCGCGACTTCGCACGGGGCGCGGGCTTCTTCGCGTGGGTGGGGCTGCTGATCGCGCTGCCGCTCTACGCGTCGTCGCGGCTGATGCCCGCGCTCGGCGCGCCCCTGGCCGCGTTGATCACGGTCGCGCTCTGGGTGCTGATCACCGGCGGGCTGCACCTCGATGGCCTGGCCGACAGCGTCGACGGCTTGAGCGGTGGCCGTGGCGATCGCACGCGCACGCTGGACATCATGCGCGACAGCCGGATCGGCTCGCACGGGGCGCTGGCGCTGGTGCTGATCATCGGCCTCAAGTGGGCGGCGCTGGAGCGTGCGCTCGTGCTCGGGCAGACGCTGTGGCTGATGGCGCCGATCGCGGCCCGCGCCGCTTGCACACTGCTCCTGGTCAGCTTTCCGTACGCGCGCACGAACGGGCTGGGCTCGCCGTTCGTGGGGCTGGCGCGTGCACCGGCGTTGATCACCGCGGCGGGCGCGGTCGCCGTGGCGGCGGTGCTGCTCGGGCCGCTGTCTCTGGTTCCGGCGGTGCTCGCCAGCCTGTGCGCGATCGGCGTCGCGCTGCGCATGAACGGGCTGCTCGGCGGGCTGACGGGAGACGTCTACGGCGCCGCCATCGAGCTGGCCGAGCTGGCCGCGCTGCTGGAGGCGGCGGCGCTCCGGCCTTGACTTGCGCGGCCCAGGGAGCGGTCGTAAACGACCCGGTCGATGGGTTCGAGAAGCGCGTCTACGGTGTTGATTGGGGGCGGAGTTCGGTCGGGCAAGAGCGCGTTCGCCCTGCATCGTGCGCGTGAGCTGGGCGAACGCCGCGGCTTCATCGCCACCGCGGAGCCCTTCGACGACGAGATGCGCGAGCGTGCGCAGCGCCACCGCATCGAGCGCGGCGGCGACTTCTTCACGCTCGAGGCGCCGCGCGCCCTGAGCGCCGCCCTGCGCGAGGCCTGGCGCACCGCCGACGTGGTGGTTGTGGACTGCCTCACGCTGTGGCTCTCCAACCTGCTGCTGGAGGGGCTCGATCGCGACGCCATCCGCCTGCGCGTGGACGAGCTGTGCGAGACGCTGCGCGCGTCGCCCGCGCACGTGGTGCTCGTGAGCAACGAGGTCGGCCTTGGCATCGTGCCCGAGTCGAAGCTCGGACGTACCTTCCGCGACCTCTCGGGCGAGGCTCACCAGACCCTGGGCAGCCAGGCCGACGAGCTGTACTTCGCGATGATGGGGCAGCTGGTCCGGCTGCGACCGGGGCCACTGGAGCTGGTGGCGAGCGCGCCGTTCGTGTCGCATGGCGGCTGAGCTGGTGCTGGCGTTCCTGCTCGACGTGACGCTGAGCGAGCCCCCGGCGACGCTGCACCCGGTGGTGTGGATGGGGCGCGCGATCGCGCCGCTCAAGCGCATGCCCACGCGTGCGCCCGCGCTGGAGCTGGCGCTGGGTGGGGTGTACACGCTGGCGCTGACCTGCGGCTCGGCGCTGCTCGGCCTGCTCGCGTTGCTGCACGCGGGGCGCGCCGGCGCGTTCGTGCTGGAGGTGTTCTTGCTGTGGAGCTGCTTTGCGCTCAAGGGCCTGTATCGCGCGGGCGAGCAGATGCGGCGCGCGCTGGCGGCGCACGACCTGCCGGCCGGTCGCGAGGCGCTGATGAGCCTGTGCAGCCGCGACCCGAGCGCGCTCTCCGAGACCGAGCTGGCCGGCGCGACGATCGAGTCGCTGAGCGAGAACGCCAGCGACAGCATCGTGGCGCCGCTGTTCTACTACACGCTGTTCGGCGTGCCGGGCGCGCTGTTCTACCGGGCCGCGAACACGCTCGATGCGATGGTCGGCTACCACGGCCGCTACGAGTACCTGGGCAAGGTCGCCGCGCGGCTCGACGACCTGCTCAACTTGATCCCCGCGCGCTTGACGGCGTTGTTGATGACGCTGGCGGGAGCGCTGCTGCGCATGCCGGTGACGCGCGGTGTGCACGTGGCGTTGCGCGATCACGCGCGCACGGAGAGCCCCAACGCGGGCTGGCCGATGGCGCTGGCGGCGGGCTTGCTCGGCGTGCGGCTCGACAAGCGTGACGCCTACGCGCTCGGCGCGGAGCTGGCGCCGCCCGACGATCGCGCGCTGCACGGCATGCTGCGCCTGTTGGCGTGCACCGGCGTGCTCACGTTCGTC
>JBEVNG010000292.1:0-6604 GCA_040508235.1 Polyangiales bacterium
CGGGGCGCTTCGAGCTCACGCTGGGCCCGGTGGACCTCGAGACGCTGATCCGCGAGGTGAACGACCAGATGGCCGAGCTTGCGGAGGCCAAGGCGATCACGCTGACGCTGGTGCCGGCGCAGTCCGGCGGACGGCCGTTGATGGCGGATATCCTGCGACTCAGGCAGGTGCTGATCAACCTGGTGGCCAACGCGATCAAGTTCTCGGAGCCGGGCGGCACGGTGACCGTGCGCTGGAGCTCGCTGCCGGATGCGGAGCGGATCACGGTCGAAGACCAGGGCATCGGCATCGCGCCCGAAGATCACGAGCGCATCTTCACCAGCTTCGAGCAGGTGCACAAAGGCGACACGCGCAAGTACGGCGGCACCGGCCTCGGGCTGTCGATCTCGCGCTCGCTGGTGCGCATGCACGGTGGCGAGCTCTCGGTGGAGAGCGAGAGCTGCGGCGGGCCGCCGCCGGTCCGGCTGCACCGCCATGGCAGCCGCGTGCCCTCGGAGGCAGGCTTCGCCATCCACGCCGCGCGCGAGCTGGTGAAGCGCTACGACGGCAGCTTCGAGGCGCGCTTCATGGAGAACCTCGGCGTGCACTTCGAGCTGCGCATCCCGGAAGACGCCGCGCTCTGACGCGCTCAGGCGGGCCGCTTGAGCGTCGGCGCGGAGCCGTGCGCGCGCGGCAAGCGGAAGCGGAACGTGGCGCCGTGGCCGAGGCGACTGTCGACCCATAGCTCGCCGCCGTGCATGCGCACCAGCGAGCGTGAGATCGAGAGCCCGAGGCCGGTGCCGCCGTACTTGCGCGTGTCGCCCTTGTGCACCTGCTCGAAGCTCGCGAACACGCGCTCGTGGTTCTCGGGCGCGATGCCGATGCCCTGATCGATCACCGCGACCGTGTCCGCGTGCTCGTCGCGCTCCCAGGTGACGCGAATGATGCTGTCGTTCTCGGAGAACTTGATCGCGTTGGCGAGCAGGTTGCGCAGCACCTGACGCAGCCGCACCGAGTCGCCCAAGGTGGGCTCGCCGCCGCGGCTGGAGACCTGTAGCTCGAAGGCGATGCCGCGCGTAGCCGCGATGCCGGTCAGCTCGTCGATCGCCTCCGTGAGCAAGCTGTTGAGGTCGAGGTCGTTCAGCTCCAGCTCCAGCCGGCCCGCCTCCATCTTGCTGTAGTCGAGCACGCCGTTGACCATCTGCAGCAGGTTCTGCCCGGAGCGCTCGATGCGGCGCAGGAAGTGGGCGGTCTGCGACGGAGAGCCGACGTACTTGGTGGTGCTCTGCTCCACCAGCGTGCCCTTGCTCTGGCAGTCCTCGCACGGTGTCTCGCCGTCGAGCACGTCGCCCTCGTCGAGCAGGTAGCGCGCGCCGCAGTGGCGGCACTGCGCGCCACGCAGCTCCGGGAAGTCGCGCAGCAGGCCCTGCGGTACGTTGATGATCGCGTTGAGCGGCGTGCGCAGCTCGTGCGACATCGTGGCCATGAACTCGTCCTTCACCTTGGTCGCGCGCTGGGTCGCCTCGGTGAGCTCCTCCGCGCGCGTCAGCGCACGCTTGAGGTTGTCGACGTTCTCGGACAGCTTGGCGTTGAGTCCGGCCAGGTGCTCGCCGAGCACGTTCACACGCGCCGGCAGCGCGAGCGAGGCCAGCACGCTGTACGCGGCGCAGCCGATGTGACCTGCCCACAACATCAGGCTGGTCGGCGGCAGCACCATCGCGTGCGCCATCAGGGCGAGCGGCAGGGAGATGGACAGACAGTAGAAGCTGAGCACCGTCCAGCGAAAGCGCGGGATGCGCAGCCGCTGCACGCTGATCAAGTGATAGAGCCCGAACGGCAGGTAAAGGCCCACCCCCATGAACGTTCCCCGCTGCCCGTACTCCTTGGGCGCGAGCACGCTGAACAGGACCAGCAGCAAGCTAGGTGGCAAGGTGTAGCGGAACGTACGCAGCAGCCGCTCCTGGCCCTCGAGCTGACGGATCATGTCGCGGGCGTACAGCTGCACGAACAGCACGCCGGTGGCGATGCAGATCGCCAGCACCCGGTTGCAGAGCACAGGCTGGTTCGGCAGCAGGAACTGAAAGGTCTGCCCGCTCAGCGTGAAGATGCCCAGGCCCATGCACAGCAGCAGGCCGCTGAAGTAGAGGTGCTCGCGTTGGCGGATCAAGGCCGTGACCGCGAGGTTGAAGCACGCCATCACCAGCACCGCGCCGTAGAAGATCCAGAGCGCCAGGTTCATGCGGCTGTCGTGGCCGAGGAAGTCGCGCACCAGCCAGGCCGAGAGCGGCACGCGCACCACGCCGCTGCTCTGCGCGCGCACGTAGTAGCGCACGCGCGAGCGCGGCCTGGCCTCCTGCTCGAACACGAAGTTCGGGTGGTCCACCGCGCGCTGCGAGAACGGCACCAGGTCGCCCGTCAGAGCGTGGTCGAGTGCGCCCGAGTGCATCACGTACAGGTCGATGCGGTCGAGGTGCGGGTAGCCCAGCTCCAGCAGCCAGTTGCGGTGGAGGTCGGACGGATTCACGACGTCGAAGCGCACCCAGAAGGCCGAGCGCGAGAAGCCGAACGACGTGTCGGTGGCGGTGTGCTGGAACGAGCCATCACGTCGCCGCACCTGCTCGAAGGTGAGCTGGCCGCCCGGGTCCTCCAGGACGTAGGTCACATCACGAAGCGAGTGACCACCCGCGATGTCGGTGACGTCGAGCGCCAAGTCCTGCGCGTGCGCCTTCGAGGTGAACACCGCGGCGGCGATCAGACATATCGCGGCGAGCCACACGCGCCGCGCGGTCCAGTCGTTCACTCCGTGCGCCCCAGGCTTCCGAGCACAGCGAATTATCGGCGCAACGCGCCCGCCCCGACAAGCGGGTTCCACGGTCGTCCCAGGTCGCACACGTGGGTCAGTCGATCTCGAAGAACGCCCGGATGCGCGCGGCCAGCGCGTTCTTGTTCTGCACGTGCAGGGACTCGCGCTCCACGGCGTTCAGGCGCTGCTTGGCGGCCACCAGCGCGACCTCGCGCTCGGCCAGCACCTGCGCCACGCGCTCGGCCAGGTCGGGGTGCCTGGAGAGCAGCGAGCGGAACGGACCCGCGTCGAGCCGGAAGCACTCCACGTCGCCGAGCGCGACGAGCGTGGCGTTGCGGCGCTCGCCGGTCAGCAGCGCCATCTCGCCGAAGATGCTGCCCTCGTGCAGGCGTGCCACCTCGCGGTCTTCCTCGGTGCCGCCCACGCGCACCGACAGCTTGCCGGAGCGCACCAGGTACAGGTGCCGCGCGTCCGCGCCCTCGCGCGTGACGACCTCGCCCGGCGCGTACGGCGCACGCTGCAGCTGCGCGGCCAGCTCGTCGAGCTCGACCTCCGACAGCGCCGAGAACAGCTCCACCTGGCGCAACACCGCCAGCCGCTCGCGCTGATCACTCTCGCGCTGCTGCGCCTTCACGGTGAGGTCCTCGGTCTTCACGCTCAGCGCGGCCAGCGGCACGCCGATGCCGATACCCGCGCGCTTGAGCGCGTAGAACAGACGATTGCGCACCTGGCTCTCGACCACGGCGTCGGCGGCGGGGCTGGTGAGCCAGTAGCGCGCCGCGTAGCGCGTGAGGCCCTGCTCGAACGCGATCGCGATGCAGTGCGGCGCGGGCGTGTTGGCGATGTGCGGGATCGGCTGCTGTCCGAGCGCGCGCTCGATCACCTTGAACACGTCGCTCGGCGCATGATCGTACGGCACGTCGAAGGTGACCTGGCGACGCCACTTTACCGCCTCGCCGCGGCGTCGACCGAGCACCACCACCTGCGAGCGCATCAGCGCGCTGTTGGGGATGATCACGGTCTCCCAGGCGTTGGTCTCGACCGCGGTGTAGCGCCAGTGGATCTCGATCACGCAGCCCTGCACGTCGTTGAGCCGGATCCAGTCGCCCACGCGCACCGAGCGATCGAGCTGCAGCGCGACGCCGCCGAGCGCGTTGCCGAGCGTGTCCTGCAGCGCGAGACCGATCACGGCCGTCAACACGGCGCTGGTCGCGATCACGCCGGACAGCTCGAAGCCGAGCTGCGACGAGGTGCGGATCAACACCACCAGCGCGGTGCCGGTGGTGACCAGGTCGGGGATGATGCGCGGCAGGGTCGGCCGCACGCGCGCGACCAGCCCCTCGAACACCACGATGCTGCCGAGCACCACGATCGCGAGCGCACCCGTCAAGGCTGCGCCCACGCGCGCGCTCTCCGCCAGCTGCGGCGTCAGCGGCCGCATCAGCCACGCCGTCAGCACCAGCGCCAGGTGCACCAACACGATCAGCATCGCGAAGCGCAGCCGCTGCTTGCGCTCTTCCCGGCTGGCGACGAGGCTCGGCCCCACGTTGAGCGCGATGCGCGCCAACACCGCGAGCACGAGCGCGACCAGCGTGCCGTTGTTCCAGCACAGGTCGAGCAGCTGCCGGAGCATCACCACCAGCGCTGGGTCTTCTCGATGAAGGTCATCAGCGCATCGTACTTGGGCGCCTGGTTACGCGGCTGCTCCAGGTGCTCCAGCGAGCCCCAGCGGCCGTGCTTGCTGGGCGCGGCGACGTCCGTGAAGTGCACGAACAGGTGGCCGCCGGCCTTCTTCCAGCCCTCCAGGTAGTCGAGGTAGACCTGCTTCATGCGCGGGTCGCGGCCGACCTCGTCCGCCAGCTTGTTGAGCTTCTCGTTGTTCTCGGTGCCCGCGATGCCGGCGAACGACTCACCACCCTCGTAGGCGATCAGGTCGAGCTTGTACTGCTTGGCGATCTCCGCGTGCTTCTTCACCGCCTCGAACGAGCGCGGCAGCGAGCGCGCGTGCAGGTCCTTGATCACGGCATCGACGTTCGCGTTCTCCCACTTGCTCGCCTCCTCGGGCGACAGGTACTCGCCGCCGAAGTAGGGCGCGACCGCGAGCGCGTCGACGTGCTGCTTGGTGTCGCCGTAGTTGAGCAGCGCCTCGGCGACGCCGTAGTTGGCCACCTGCGTGCCGAGCACGCGCACCACGCGGCTCATCTTGCCCGCGAACACCTTCTCCCAGAGCTTGTGCACCTCGGTGGAGCGCCGCGAGTGGTACTTGTACTGCGCCTCCCAGCCCTGGCCGAGCTTGAGCTTCTCGCCCTCCTTGGTGGCGTACTCCGCCTGCGGGAAGATGCCGTTCCAGACCTCGTTCGACCACTCGACGTAGACCTTGAGCTCGGGGTCGAGGTTCTCGCGCACGTAGGTCGCGAACTTGGTGACGTACTCGTCGTCCGCGCCGTTGGGGATGTTGAACCAGGGGTCGACCTTCACGCGGTTGGCGAGCGCGACCATGATCTCCAGCGGCACGCCGTCGCGCCAGCGCACGTCGCTCGGCTTGGGGCGGTCCTTCCAGAGCCGCTCCTTGCTCTCGTTGGTCTTCATCCAGTCCATGAAGCGCACCACGGAGAACGGCGCGAGCTTCTGCAGGAACTTGGGGTGGAAGATCTGCTGCTCGCTGTTGTGCTCGAAGGCGACGCACTGCGCGTCGGCGCCGCACTTGTTCTTGGCGTCGCAGAACTGCGTGCTGTCGTTGCTGCACGCGCCGCCGGGCAAGAGCACCTTGATCGGGTGCGGGTAGGCGCTCGGCGTGGGGATGGTGTCGATCAGCAGCGCGAGGTTGCTCTTGCCGTCCCCGCGCAGGACCTCGCGGCCGACCTTCTTGGAGGTGGCGGTCGCGCCCATGTAGTCGAACGTCGCGGTGCCGTCGTACTTCACGACGTAGTCGCCGGCGGGGTACTGCTTCACGTCCCAGAACAAGAGCGTGCGCGCGTGCTGGCCCTTGGCGAGCTGCTTGATCCAGCCGCTCTCGTCCTGCAGCAGCTGCCTCTGATCTTCCCAGGAGTGGCCGTCGGTGGAGGACCACTCGCGCGAGCGCTTCATCGCGTCGACGAACGGGAACGACGCGCTCCAGTCGTTGATGCCGTCGAGGTTGGTGCCGAGTGGCGCACGCTTGCGCGAGGCCTTGGCGGCCGGCGCGCTCTTGTCTTCCGCGGGCGCGGGCGCGGCCGGCTTCTCTTGCGGGCTCGTGGGCGTGGCGGGAAGAGCCGCGGGTTTCTGCGCGGGCGCTTTCTTCTGTCCACCTTGCGCATCCGCGCGGTGCATACAGCCGGGCATGCATCCGAGCAGGGCGAGCGCGGCGAGCAGGGTACGGGGGCGGGTTGCGAGCATGCCCAAGTATAGGGCGAGCCAGGGGATGGTCATCGCTTCGCTTTCATGCGATGAGCGAAGCCGTGCGAGACCTTAAAAACAAAGTCATCGTCGTCACCGGCGCCGGCAGTGGTATCGGCCGCGCGCTCGTCCTGCATGCGGCCTCGCAAGGCATGCGTGTGGTGCTTGCGGACATCGACGCAAGCCGGCTGGCACAGGCACTCGAAGCGGTGCGCGAGCGCGGTGTGGAGGCAGTGGGTGTGGAGGTCGACGTGGGCTCCGCGCAGTCGGTGGAGCAGCTGGCCGAGCGCGCGTACGCGGCGTTCGGCGCGGTCCACGTGCTGGTCAACAACGCGGGCATCGCCACGGCCGGGGCGGCCTGGACGCTCCCGCTCGAGACCTGGAAGCGGGTGCTCGACATCAACCTGTACGGCGTCATTCACGGCGTGCACAGCTTCTTGCCGCGCA
>JBEVNG010000298.1:0-4118 GCA_040508235.1 Polyangiales bacterium
CCGAAGGGCTCGTTGCGGATCTTGGCCGGGTCCTTGAGGAACTCCAGGCTGCCCACGCGCATGTTCTTGGGCAGCTCGCTGACCTCGCCGATGCGGTCGACGTCGATGCCGTGCAGCACCGCGCCCGCGAGGCTGGAGGCGCTCGAGATCATCACCTCGCCCGAGAGGTACGGCGAGACGCCGCGCACGCCTGGCACGCTGCGCACGGCCTCGCTGAGCTTGTCGTAGTCGCGCAGCTTGCCGTCGGACGTGTCGACCACGATGTGGGCGTTGTTGCCGAGGATCTTGCGCTTGAGGTCCTGGCGGAAGCCGCCCATGACGGAGAGCGTGGTGGTCAGCGCGCACGAGCTCACGCTGACGGCCATGATCGAGAGGAAGCTGATCGCGGCCAGAAAGCCGCTCTTCTTCGCGCGCAGGTGGCGCGCGGCGACCAGGCTGCGCATGTCGATCAGCTCGATCGCGTCGAGCGCGAGCGGGATCAGCCGCACCGCCGCGCGCGCGCCGAGCAGCAGCGTGCTGACCAGGCGCAGCGATGCGCCCGCGAGCGCCTCGGGCGTCAGGTCGGCAGGCGCGAGCGGGTAGTGCATGGTCAGCCAGCCGCAGGCGCCGAGCAGCACGATGTCGATCAGCGCGAACACCACTTGGCGTGCGCGCAGCGGCAGCAGGAACCACGAGGCCAGCATGCCGCCGAGCTCGACCACCGCGGAGCCGCCTAGCCAGCCCGCGATCGTGAACAGCGCGATGCGGTACTCGCTCGGCAGCAGGTAGCTGGCGTCCTCCAGCGACAGCGGTGCGCCGGCAGGCAGCTTGTGGGCGACCGTGAGCAGCAGCGCGAGCGAGGCGATCGCCGCGACGCCCAGGGAGCCTGCGCCCCACGCCAGCAGCAGAAGGCGAAGCCGCCCCTCGGTGCCGCGCGGCAGGCGCTGCGTGCGCAGCGCGAGAATGCCGCCGATCACGGCCAGCCCAAGCGCGAACACCCCCACCACGCCCACGGGCAACAGCGCGCTCGCCGGTGCCAGCGTGGCGATCAGCGAGGGCAGCGAGAGCGCCCAACCTGCCAGCGCGAACGTCAGCAGGCTCGCGAGCGCCACCGTCAGCGCGAGCCCGCCGAGCGTACGGCGTGCGTTCACTTGCTCTCCGGCCTTCCGCTCGTCTCGGGACGGCTGGTCTCCGGACGGCTGGTCTCGGGACGGCTGGTCTCGGGACGCATAGCGGGGAACAGCAGCACGTCGCGGATCGACGGCTGGTTGCACAGCGTCATCACGAAGCGGTCGATGCCCATGCCGAGGCCCGCTGCCGGCGGCATGCCGTACGACAGCGCGCGGATGTAGTCGGCGTCGTAGTCCATCGCCTCATCGTCGCCGCGCGTGCGGTTGTCCAGCTGGCCACGGAAGCGCGCCGCCTGGTCCTCCGGATCGTTGAGCTCGCTGAACGCGTTGCACAGCTCGCGTCCGTCGACGAAGAGCTCGAAGCGATCGACGAACGCCGGCTCCTTGTCGTTGCGGCGCGCCAGCGGCGACACCTCGAACGGATACTCCAGCACGAACACCGGCACCGACTGTGCGCCGTCGTCGGTGCGGTACATGCGCGTGAGGTCCGCTTCGACCAGCCCCTCGTAGAGCGCGAAGATGCGCTCGCCGTGGGTCTGTGCCTTGGACAGCGGGATGCGCAAATCCTTGGGCAGGTCGCTCGCGCTCTGTAGCAGCGCGGACAGCTTGGCCTCGTCCCGGATCACCTCCGACGTGAGCCCCGGGAAGGGCGTCGGTCCGAGCTCGCCGCTACGCGCGACGCGCTCCACGATGGCGTCGCGCATGGTCACGCGCTTGAACGGACGCGCCAGCGAGAAGGTGCGACCCTCGGTGAGCTGCGGGTGGGCGCCGCGCAGGGCCTGGTCGGCCACGCTGAACAGCTCCTCGGTCAGCTCGATCAGATCGTCGACCGTGGCGTACGCCTGGTACGCCTCCAGCAGCGTGAACTCGGGGTTGTGGCGAGCGCTGACGCCTTCGTTCCGGAACGTGCGTGCGACCTCGTACACGCGCTCGAGGCCGCCCACGAGCAGGCGCTTGAGGTAGAGCTCGGGCGCGATGCGCAGGTACAGCGACATGTCGAGCGCGTTGTGGTGCGTCTGGAACGGGGTAGCGGTGGCACCCCCACGCAACGGGTGCAGCAGCGGCGTCTCGACCTCCAGGAAGTCGCGCCGGTCGAGGAACTCGCGCAGCGTGCGCACGATCAGCGAGCGGGCGCGGAACACGGCCGCGACCTCGGGCTGGGCGAACAGATCGACGTAGCGCTCGCGGTAGCGCTTCTCGACGTCGGACAGGCCGTGCCACTTGTCGGGCGGCGGCAGCATCGCCTTGCCGACGTGCTGGTAGTGCTCGGCGCGCACCGCGGCGGCGCCGGTGCCGGTCTTGATCAGCGGGCCGTCGACGGCGACGAAGTCGCTGAGATCGACCGCGGCCAGCTGCGCCGCCTCGTTCTCGCTCAGCTTGTCCTTGCGCACCAGCGCCTGCATGTCGCCATAGGGCGTGCGGATCACCAGGAACGGACCGCGCTTGGCGACCACGCGCCCGAACAGCTCGTAGTTGGGCTCGTCGCCCTTGAGCTCGTTCTCGGCGGGCAAGCTCGTGCGGCGCGCCTCGTCGCCACAGACGGCGAGCGCGGCCTTGCGCGAGGTCTCGTCGCCGACGAATGTATTCGGGAACGCACTCGAGCCCGCTTGCTCGAGCTTCTCGAACTTCGCGCGTCGGGCGCGAATCAGATCTTCTTCGGATGCCACGGCAGTCTCCTGGCGCTCAGCCCTGCGCCTTTTCGGCGGCGGCCTTACGGTTTGCCTTCATCAGCAGGAAGGCTTCGATGAAGTCGTCGATGTCGCCGTCGAGCACGGCGTCCACCTGCGACACCTTGAGCTCGGTGCGCTCGTCTTTCACGAGCGTGTAGGGCGCCATCGTGTAGCTGCGGATCTGCGAGCCGAAGTTGATGCCGCTCTTGTCGCCGCCGTAGGCTGCCTCGAACGCGGCTTCCCGCTCCTGGCGCGCCTTCTCGTACAGGCGACCGCGCAGCATCTTCATCGCGAGCGCGCGGTTCTTGTGCTGCGAGCGCTCCTGCTGGCACGCGACCACGATGCCGGTCGGCAGGTGGGTGAAGCGCACCGCCGACTCGGTCTTGTTGACGTGCTGACCGCCGGCGCCCTGCGCGCGGTAGGTGTCGACGCGCAGGTCTTCCGGCTTGATCTCGATCTCGCCGACGTCGTCGTCGAGGTCGGGCACCACGTCGACCGCGGAGAACGAGGTCTGACGGCGTGCGTTGGCGTCGAACGGGCTGATCCGGATCAGGCGATGCACGCCGTTCTCCGAGCGCAGGAAGCCGTACGCGTTGGGGCCGCTGACCAGGAACGACGCGTCCTTGATGCCCGCTTCTTCACCGGGTTGGTGATCGAGCATCTCGGTCTTGTAGCCCTTCTTCTCGCACCAGCGCAGGTACATGCGCATCAGCATCTCGGACCAGTCCTGCGCTTCCACGCCGCCGGCGCCCGGATGGATCGACACGATCGCGTCGGACTTGTCCTCGGGGCCGGACAGCATGCGCATCAGCTCCAGCTTGCGCACGCCCTCGACCAGCGCCGGGATCTGCTCGCCCACCTCGTTGAGCAACGACTCGTCGTCGGCCGCCAGCTCCAGCAGCTCGGTCAGGTCGTTGGCATCCTTGGTGAGCTTCTCGTGGCGCTCGACCGTCGACTCGTAGCCAGAGCGCTCGCGCAAGACCTTCTGCGCGCGGTCCTGGTCGTCCCAGAAGCCAGGGGCCTGGGTGTCGTGGTTCAGGCTCTCGATACGATGGCGAAGTCCATCGACGTCAAAGATACCTCCCCAGCACCGAGAGGCGCTGGACCAGGTCGGCGAGCGCATCGCGCTGTTCGCTGATCGTGAGAATCATGGGGTTCCCTTAGCTCAACGCGAGCATCGCCTCGATCGGCTTCAGGGCGCCGACGCGAAGCTCCTCGCTCATCTGGATCTCCGGTGAGAGATCACGAAGCGCAACGTATAGCTTCTCCAGCGAGTTTAGCCGCATGAAAGGGCACTCGTTGCAGGCGCAGTTGCCGTTGGGCGGGGCCGGGATGAACT
>JBEVNG010000318.1:0-5302 GCA_040508235.1 Polyangiales bacterium
AAGGCCGCCGAGGCGCGCGCCGCCAAGGAAGCCGCCGCCAAGGCCAAGGACGAGCCGGGCGATGTGCCCGGTGGCGCGCTGGCTAACGGCTAGATCTAGAACGCTTTTCCTTGAGGCCCTTGGTGGCGAGGTAGACCGCGTGCCGAGGCCCGCCGCCGCGCGGGCGCTCCAGCTTCACGGCGAAGCCCACGGCGCGCAGGCGCTCCTCGAAGCGCGCGTTCGGCTCCTCCGACCAGACCGCGTAGACGCCGCCCGGCTTGAGCGCGGCGTGCGTCTTCTCCAGGATCTCGCGTCCGTAGAGCGGGTCGATCTGCCCGCGCTTCGGCTCGTCCGGTCCGACGTACAGGTCGATCACGATCGCGTCGTACCTCGCGACCGCGGCGCGGATCGGCTTGGTCACGTCCGTGATCAGCACCTGCACGCGCGAGTCGGCCAGCACGTCGCGCGTCAGCACCGCCACCGGGCCACGGCACCAGCGCTCGACCACCGGGTTCAGCTCGGCCACCTCGACGCGCGCCTTGCGCGGCAGCACGTCGAGTGCGGCGCGCAGCGTGAAGCCGAGCCCCAGCCCGCCGATCAGCACACGCGGCAGCGGGCGCGCGGCGATCGGTGCGCAGCCGAGCTCCGCCACCGCGACCTCGGAGCGATTGAGCTGGCTGGTCATCAGCACGCGTGCGCCGACGGTGATCATGAAGTGCTCGCCGCTCTGGCGAAGCTCCAGCGGACCTTCGGGCGTGTCGACTCGTTCGATCAGGGAGAATGCGCGCGGCATGCGGAGCCGAGGCTTGGCAGCTTTCGGGGGGCACGCAAGCCAGGCGTCAGGCGCCGAGCCGCGCGCGCAAGAAGCTCTCGATCTTCTCCGCGCGTGCGTCCCAGGTGAGGTCCTGGCCGGTCGCGCGCGCACGCGCAGCCAGGCGCGCCCGGCCCACGTCGTCGTGCAGCAGCGTGCGTAGCGCCTGCGCCGCCGAGTCGAGATCCCCCGGCTCGACCAGCACCGCGTTGTCGCCGTCGACGAGCAGCTCCTTCACGTCCGGGGTGGAGGGCGCGAGCAGCGCGCGGCCCGCGGCCAGGTAGCCGAACAGCTTCATCGGCAGCACGGTGTGGCCCGCGACCTTCAGGCCGACGCTGGAGGGCGGCAGCACCAGCACGTCCGCCGAGACCATGTACTGCGCGGCGCGCTCGTAGGGCTGCCAGGGCAGCACCCGCACGTTGGCGTGCTTCTTCGCGGCGCGCTCGACCGAGCCGTCCTTCTCGGAGCCCACCAGCAAGAACAGCGCATCGGGACAGCGCTCGGCCAGCCCGAGCAGGGCGTCGAGCCCCTTCAAGCGGCTGATGTGGCCGGTGTAGACGACCAGCTGACGATCGACCGGCAGGTCGAGCCCGCGGCGCGCATCGAGCTGGCTGAGCTTGCTGCGAAAGCGCGCTGGATCGTAGCCGTTGTGGATGGTCCGGAGCTTGGCCGCGTCGATGCCGAGCTTGAGGTAGCTCTGGCGCGCGTACTCCGAGTGAAAGAGCGCGCCCACGAAGTTGGGACGCTGCATCAGCGCGCGGAACAGCGGGCGCGACAGCGGCACGTGATCGGGCCAGGCGCGATGCGTGTCGTAGACGGTCCTGGCACCGCGTGCGACCAGCGCCACGAAGGTGCCCGAGTTGCGCGTGTAGACCACGTCGTGCGGCGGCAGCTTCGCGCGCGCGGCGGTGCCCGCGTACCAGGCCTTACGCACCACGATCTGCTCCGCGAACGGCACGTCGACGTGCTGGATGCGGATCGAGCCCTCGACGTGATAGGCCTCGCGCAGCGCCGACTCGCTGATGCCCGGCTCGCCGTAGGGCCGCGGCAGCAACACCGTGACCTGGTGACCGCGCCGAGCGAGGGCGGCCATGGTGCTGGTCGCCTGTTCCGCATCGGTGGCGGTGGTCGGGAGCAGCCGGTCCCAGGCGTAGAGGATACGAAGCGGCGCAGTCACGGCGGATACCATGATCGTGCCAGCGCACGAGGCAAGCCACAAAGTGTCGGGCGTTTGCGCTATAAGCGGCCCCGATGCGCCGCGTCGCCTTATTCAGCACGAACTTCCTGGAGTACTCACAGACGTTCGTGCACGAGGAGATCATCCACCACCAGCGTTACGAGGTGGAGGTGTTTTGTCGGCAGCGTCACTTGCCCGAGCGCTTCCCGTTCGAGCGTGTGCACGTGGGAACCCCGGGCTGGTACGGCGTCACGCGCCACTGCCCCACGTTCCATCGCGTGTTCCGCCAGCGCCCGTTCGACCTGGTGCACGCGCACTTCGGCACGGGCGCCTGCTACGCGTATCCGTACGCGCTGCGCTACAAGCTGCCGCTGGTGGTGACGTTCCACGGCTACGACGTGCCGCTGCTGGCGAGCACCGAGCGCCTGTTGCCCGTCAACTGGCCGTACGCCGCGATGGCGCCGACGATGTTGAAGCACGTCACGCTCGGGCTGTGCGCCTCCAAGGAGCTGTACGAGCTGCTGCTGGAGGTCGGGGTGCCGCGTGAGCGCCTGCGGCTCTATCACCTGGGCGTCGACCTGGCCGCGTTCAAGCGCGGCGCGCGCCGAGCGGTGCCGCGTGTGGTGATGGTGGGCCGCTTCATCGAGAAGAAGGGCTTCGAGTACGGCGTGCGCGGCTTCGCGGATGCGCTCGCGCGCGGCGCGGTGGGCGAGCTGACCATCATCGGCACCGGCGAGCGCGAGGCCAAGCTGCGCGCGCTGGTCAGCGAGCTCGGCATCGATCACGCCGTCACCTTCGCGGGCGTGCTGACGTCCAAGGACGTGGCCACGTTCCTGTCCGAGAGCGACGTGCTGATGGCGCCGAGCGTGGTGGCGATCGACGGCAACCGCGAGTCCGGCGTGATCGCGCTCAAGGAGGGCAGCGCCTGCGGCCTCGCCGTGCTGGGCACGTACCACGGCGGCATCCCCGAGATCATCGACGACGGCGTCACCGGCTACCTGGTGCCCGAGCGCGACGTCGCCTCGCTGGGCGATCGGCTGCATCGCTTGCTGACCGACCGCGCCCTGTGCGCGCAGCTGGGCGAGAACGGCCGCGCCAAGATCGAGCGCGAGTACAACCTGCCCGATCAAGTGAACGAGCTGGAGTCGCTGTACGACGAGGCGCTCGCGATAGGACCCGTGTGAGGGCTACGGCAGCTCCAGCTTGCTGCTGGTGATCTGGCCCGGTGCCACCTCCAGCACGCGGTGCTGCTCGTAGGCGTCGGCCGTTCCGTCGTTCGCGACCGCGCGCAACGCGTACTGGCCGGGGCGCAGATCGACGCGCGACCAGGAGCCGCCGCGGAACGTCTTGGCCTTCTCCTCGCCGAGGTAGATGGTGATCGGCGCGGGCGGCTGGCGCGCCTGCGTGACCAGCACCTCCAGGGCGCCCGTGCGCGTGGCCACTTCGCTGCTCTCGACCGCGCTGCGGCTGGCGGCGACCGCCTTCTCGCCGGCTTCCTTCTGAAAGCGGATCGCCTCGTTCAGGGCGGCCATGCCGGCGTTGAACTCGGCGACCCAGGCGTTGGTCTCCTCGCTGCGCCGCTTCTCCAGCTCGGACTTCATGTCGCGGGCGAGCGCGAACAGGAGCTCCACGTCGGACGCATCGAGCTGGCCGGACTTCTTGATCAGCTGGGAGGCCCAGGCGAGCTCGAACTGGAGCGTGATGTGCTCCATCGCGGTCACGGTGGTCATGTAGCGGAGCCAGCCGCTCGACCAGCCGAAGACCTTGTCGCCGAGCTGCGCGAGTCCCGCGGTGGCCAGGGCCGCGACGCCGAGCTGGGTGACCAGCAGCTTGTTCGACTCGGAGCCGGCGATGGCGGCGATCAGCGGCGCCACCACACCCGCGACGCCGAGCACGAAGCTGACGCTGCGCGCGATGCGCGAGGCCCACTTCTTCTGCTTGATGGCGTCCCAGTACCAGCCGCGCTCGTTGCGCGAGAACGCGACGGCGTCGTGGTAGATGGCCGTGGCCGCGTGGAGCGGAGCCTCGGCCGCGAACGTGGTCGCGTCGAGCGGCTCGTCGCGCGTGATGTTCTTGCCCTTGCTCACGGCCGAACTCTACAGCGTCGAAACGCCGTACCGGGCGGTTTCAGGGCCGCGGGAGCATCGACAGCGCGGCGTGCTTGGCGCCGAGCAGGGCCAGGTCGCCCTCGTCGATCAGCGCGAGCGGGATGGTGGTCAGCAGCTCGCGCATGCGGTGCTTGTCGAGGAAGGCGTCGAGCAACTCGCCGCGCTCCAGCACCGGGCGCAGCTTGCGCGCGACGCCGCCCCACACGTACAGGCCGCCGCGCGGGATGCTGCGCAGCGCCGTGTTGCCCAGCTCGGAGCCGAGGATGTCCGCGTAGAGCGCGACCGCGGCCGAGCACGCGTCGTCGAGGTCCTTGACGCCGAGTCGACCGATCACCGCGCTGGGGTCCTCCGCGCGCTCGATCTCCAGCTGCGCGGTGGGTGGGGCGAGGCCCTCGTGGATGATGAAGTCGTAGAGCGTGTGCAGGCCCGGCCCGGCCAGCAGGTGCTCGACGCAGACCAGCTCGTGGCGCTGGGCGACGAACTCGAGCAGCCGGCGCTCGATGGTGTTGCGCGCGGCCCAGCTGGCGTGTCCGCTCTCGGTGGCGAACGCGCGCGGCGCCGCGTCGCCGTGCAGCGAGGGGATCAGAATCGCGCGGCCGAGGCCCGTGCCGCACGCGACCAGGTCGATCACGGCCGTCTTGTCGACCGGTGCGGTCTGCAGCCAGACCAGCTTGGCCGGGTCGACGTAGGGCACGCCGATGACCGCGATCTCCAGGTCGTTCAGCAGCGCGCACTGCTGCGTGGCACAGATGTGCGCCAGCTCGCGCACGTCGACCACCCAGGGCAGGTTGGTGGTCTTGCAGACGCCGTCGATGACCGGACCCGCGATGCCGAAGGCGGCGCAGGTGACGCTCTCGCCGCGCAGGAACTCGCCCAGGATCGGCACCACGCCCGAGAACGACTTGCTCTCGAACACGTGTTCGCGCGCGACGCGCAGGTCGTTCACGCCGCTGCCCTCGTAGAGGCAGAGCGCGGTCTTGGTCCCTCCAACGTCGGCAGCGAGTACGCGCATCATCGCAAGAACAGGTGGTACGACGGGTTGTGGGTCTCTTCCACGTACGGGTAGCCGAGATCGTGCAGGAAGCGCT
The DNA here is from genome assembly GCA_040508235.1 of Polyangiales bacterium. GTDB lineage: Bacteria > Myxococcota_A > Polyangia > Polyangiales > DASUME01 > DASUME01. The sequence goes on from JBEVNG010000318.1 coordinate 5,164, forward strand.
CGAACTCGGCCGCTTGGCTCTCAGGAACCTGTAGCCCCGCCAGCACGCGCCCGAAAGCCGCGCCGTGGTTCCGGTAGTGGAACAGGCTGATGTTCCAGCGTCCACCGATCTTGGTCAAAAACTGGATCAGCGCGCCCGG
>JBEVNG010000348.1:0-6402 GCA_040508235.1 Polyangiales bacterium
CTGAAGGACTTCCAGTCCGATCAGGACGTGCGCTGGTGCCCTGGCTGTGGCGACTACTCCATCCTCGCCAACGTGCAGCGCGCGCTGCCGGCGCTGGGCATCCCGCGCGAGAACTACGTGTTCGTGAGCGGCATCGGCTGCTCTAGCCGCTTTCCGTACTACATGAACACCTACGGCATGCACACCATCCACGGCCGCGCGCCGGCGGTGGCGACGGGCATCAAGGCCGCGCGCCCCGATCTCTCGGTGTGGGTGATCACGGGCGACGGTGATGCGCTGTCGATCGGCGGCAATCACTTCCTGCACGTGCTGCGTCGCAACGTCGACATCAAGTACATGCTGTTCAACAACCGCATCTACGGCCTCACCAAGGGCCAGTACTCGCCCACCTCCGAGCTCGGCAAGAAGACCAAGAGCACGCCGATGGGCTCCATCGACTACCCGATCGATCCGGTGAGCATGGCGCTCGGCGCCGGCGCGACGTTCGTGGCGCGCGCCGTCGACATCGATGCGCAGGGCTTCCAGCAGGTGCTCGCCTCGGCCGCCACGCACAAGGGCACGGCGTTCATCGAGATCTACCAGAACTGCAACATCTTCAACGATGGCGCGTTCGTGCAGCTGCAGGAGAAGAAGTCGCGCCCGCAGCACGCGCTCTACCTGCAGCACGGCAAGCCGATGATCTACGGCGACAAGGGCAACGAGCTGGGCATCCAGCTCGATGCGCAGGGCAAGCCGCAGGTGGTGAAGGTCGCCGACGTGGGCGAGGACAAGCTGCTCGTGCACGACGAGACCAGCGACACGCTGCCGTTCGTGATCAGCCGCCTCAAGCCGCCGCACTTCCCCACGCCGCTGGGCGTGATCCGCAAGGTGCAGATGCCCAGCTACGACGAGCTCCTCAACGAGCAGATCGAGGCCAGCAAGCCCAAGCGCAAGACGGTCCAGGAGCTGCTCAACGGCGGCGAGACCTGGACGGTCGGCTGAGCAATCCGTGTCGGGGGGCACAGCATCGTCCCCTGGCTGTAGTGCACATTTCCGACCTGGACGGACGTCGTTGCGGTCAGTCCTAGCCGCGTGCGACGGTACGACCAACTTGGCTTCCAATGTCACCGGTCGTGCGTCCATGCCGTTGAAGTCGCTCACGTTCCTGGCCTGCTGCCTGGGTCTGCTCGGCGCCTGTACGTCGAAGCGGCCGGAGGGCGCCTACACGCCTGAGTACAAGGATCCGACGGCGTGCCTGGAGGGCTTCGAGTGCGAGGACCCCGACGCCGGCGAGGACGTGCAGCCTGGCGATCAGGAGCCCGACGACCAGGTGCCGGACCCGTCGGAGCCGGACGCGACCGTGCCCGCCGAGGACCTCGATGCGGGCCCGCCGCCGATGGTCGATCCGACGCAGCCGCTGAGCGGGCTGGTGGGGCGCTACCTGATGCGAGTCGACTACTACTCGACCGCGGACGAGACCGACACCGCGTCGAACGCGCGGCTGATCCTGAAGAACCGCGTCAGCAACTTGTTCCTCACGGAGCTGACGCTGTCCGACGGCGTGCTGCGGTCGAACGAGAAGCTGTGTTTCCAGAGCTCGGCGCACACGTGCGTCGAGGGCTGTGAAGGCTGGAAGACCACGTACGCGAGTCAGCTCCCCAGCGTAATCGCGCAGCGCGCCAGGCCGCTGCAGCGCACGTTCGCGGTCGACGAGGCGAACAACCTGGTGGTCACCTCCGAAGATGGGCTGTTGCCGCTCGGCTACGACGACACCGTCCCGAACCACGACAACATGCCTACGGCGTACTCCGACCTGCGCGTGTGGAAGCTCGGCACGGCCGAGGATCGCCTGCGCGGCGTCGCCACCGTGCTCACGGGCACGCTGCGGGCCTCGGTGATCGCGTCGCTGCCGCTCAACTGCGAGGTCGACTCGGTGCAGCTGTTCGCGACCGCGTTCAAGGGCAAGCTGGCCGCACCGACCTCGGCGGAGCTGGCCAAGCGGATCATGGAAGTGGACTCCACTGGCTCGGGCGCGGTCCCTATCCAGGCCGTGGGCACGCCGTCTCAGTTCTGCACGTTGAGCAAGCTCAAGGAGAGCAACGGCGCGAGCCGGGAGACCGGGTTCGTGCGCTTCAAGCCCACCACTTCCGCTGCCTGCCCGGCGAGTGCTTCCGCGTTCGAGAGTGCGTTCAAGATCGCGGAGAACGTCGACCCGCCGACGCCCACCGACCGCAAATGATTGGCCACGCGCGCTATGACCAGCGCGCCTTCACTTTGGTAACGTGAAGTCATGCTTAAGTCAGCCGCCACGCTCCGTGCTCTTCCGCTGCTGCTCGGCCTCTCGATGGCAGCGTGTGGAGAAGACTCCAAGCCCTCGGACGACACCGACGACACCGGCGAAGAGCGCGACGCTGGCCGTCGCCCGGACGCCAGCCGCGACGCGGGCAGGCCCGACACGGGCAGCGGTCCCACCGTGCCCGAGGCCAGCATCGACAACGATGCCAGCAGCGGCAACGAAAAGCTCGATGCGCTCAAGGGCCGCTACGTCATGCGCTGGGACGTGGTCGGCACCGCGACCTCCACCTCGCCGCTGAGTGGCGGGCCGCTGGCGATCCGCTCGCGCCTGAGCACGCTGGTGATCGCGGAGCTGAGCGTCGACGGCGACAAGCTGGTCTCGACCGAGCGCATCTGCACGCAGGTGGCGCAGCAGAAGTGCAAGGACGGCTGCACGTCGGCGACCACCACGGTCGACACGCGCACGATCGGCATCCTCAAGACCAAGAACCAGAAGCGCGAGTTCACGCTCGACGGCGACACGCTCACCGGCGAGTACTCGATCGCGCAGCTGGGCTACGACGACGAGGACCTCGATACGCCAGCTCCGACCTCGAACACCGACGAGCGCGTCTGGAACATCGACAGCAGCACGCCGGCGCGCGAGGGCTTCCTCACGAAGGTCTCCGTCACGCTCACCGGCGTTCCGCTTCCCATCGCCTGCAACGCGTTCGGCACGCAGAAGTTCGTCTCCAAGTTCACCGCCACGGTGGGCGACGAGGGTGCGCTCACGTTCAGCGGCGACAACAACCTCGACCTCGAGCCCTCCGAGGCGCCCGCGCTGGGCTCCGACGTGCAGGCTTGCGACGACCAGGCCTCGATGGCCAAGACGCCGATCGAGAAGAGCACCGCGCGCATGGCCCGCTACGGCGACGACCTGAGCGACGAGGCGTTCTGGGCCTGTCCGGCCGAGTCGGTGTTCAACAGCGAGCTTCCGCCGACCGAGCCCAACCTCGACGGCTGAGCCCAGCGCCACGCATGCGCTAAGCTCGCCCGGACATGCCGGGCAAGCTGAGCATCAACGTCAACAAGTACGCCCTGGTCCGCAACTCACGCGGGCACGACGCGCCCAACTTGTTGTGGGCTGCGGATACCTGCATCGAGGCGGGGGCGCACGGCATCACCGTGCATCCGCGCGCCGATCAGCGTCACATCCGCTTCGATGACGTGCCCGAGCTCGCCTCGCACCTGCGCAGGCACCACCCGGGCATCGAGTACAACATCGAGTGCGAGGCCACGCCCAAGATCCTGGAGCTGGTGCTCAAGACCAAGCCGCACCAGTGCACCCTCGTGCCGGTGACCCCGGGCGAGGTGACGTCGGACCACGGCTACCGCGCGGCAGACGTCGCGGGGCTAAAGCCCACCGTGCGTAAGCTCCAGGCGGCCGGCATCCGCGTGAGCCTGTTCGTCGACTGCGAGCCGGACGAGGTCCGTGCGCTCGCCGAGACGGGCGCCGATCGCGTCGAGCTCTACACCGGCCCCTTCGCGTCGGCCTGGGGCGCGGCGAGGCAGATGGAGGCGCTGGCGGCGGTGCACGCGAGCGCGGCGACGGCGCGCGAGGTGGGGCTGGGCGTCAACGCGGGCCACGACCTCGACCGTCGGAACCTGGCGGGCATCCGCGACATTGTCGGACTATGTGAGGTGAGCATCGGGCATGCGCACATTTGCCGCGCTCTGGAGGTGGGGACGGCCACCTCGGTGCGTGAGCTGCTCGTGAGCCTGGGGCATCCGGCGCCGCTCGCGGGGACCGTGCGCAGCGGCTAAGCTGCCCGAGGGGAGTGTGAAGGACAACGTGAGCGGGCCTTATCCGAAGCCTCCTTGGCGCACGTACGGCAACGGGCTGGCGATCCCCGTGATCGTGCCCGCGCGCGACGTCGAGGTGCCGGAGGAGTTCTCGGTCGTGAGCTCACTCTGGCGCACGATCGGCATGCTCGTGTACCTGGAGTACGTGCAGCCCTCGCCGATGGTGCACCGCGAGCTGATCTGGCTGAGCGCGATGGTGCGCTGCACGGACCGCTCGTACCGCGTGCCGGAGAGCATCGGCCCCAAGTACTACGTCGCGCGCATGTACGGCGACGACGCGCAGTCCGTGGAGGCGGCGCGCCGGGAGTGGGCGCTGCCCAAGACACCGGCGCGCTTCCATCGCGTCGGCAATCGCATCGAGGTCGACGCCGAGGACGGCACGCACGTGGCGTTCTCGTGGAAGCCGCGCGGCTTCACGTTCAACTTGCCGATGCAGATCTCGTCGCTGCAGCGCGGCCTCGGGCGCGTGGTCTGCTTCACGTCCGAGGGACGTGCCGAGGTGCAGCTCGCCACCTACAGGCTGGAGGCGTTCGAGTCCGAGCATCCCGAGTGGGCGAGCTTCCAAAAGCGGCTGGTGTTGCCCGGCGTGGCGTCGCATGTGCGCTCGTTCGACATGACGGTGCGCCCCGCGCTGGAGGTGCCACGTCGCATCGAGAGCATCCACCCGGCGCCCTCGATGGTGGGGGGCTGAGCCTCAAGTTCGCGCCGTGACCGTCCGAAGACAGGACGGGTGGACGAGCTAGGGCAGTTGGTTCAGGGGCGCTACGAGCTGATCGAGCTCGCGGGCAGTGGCGGCATGGCGCGCGTGTATCGCGCGGTGGTGCGCGGCGCGGCGGGCTTTCAGCGCTTCGTCGCGCTCAAGCGCATCCGCGAGCACCTGACCGACAACACCGAGTTCGTGCGCATGTTCATCGAAGAGGCGCGCGTGTGCTCGGAGCTGGACCACGCGAACATCGTGCAGGTGCAGGACTTCGGCTTCGACAGCCTCGGCTACTTCCTGATCATGGAGTGGATCGACGGCGTGAACGTCGGCGACTACATGGACCAGCTCGCCAAGACCGGCGACGCGATGCCGTGGCGCCACGCGGCCGCGATCTGCGTGCAGGTGCTGCAGGGCCTGGCCGCCGCGCACGAGCGCGTCGATGACGTGGGTACGCCGGCGCCCGTGATCCATCGCGACGTGACGCCGCAGAACATCCTGGTGAGCGTGAACGGCGTGGTGAAGCTGACCGACTTCGGGCTCGCGCGTGCGATGGACCGCGCGCCGATGACGGGCCCCGACGTGGTGAAGGGCAAGCTGAGCTATCTCGCGCCCGAGCTGCTGTTTGGTGCACCCGCGACGGTGACGAGTGATCTGTATTCGCTCGGCATCGTGTTGTGGGAGATGTTGGCGGGCGAGCGCCTGTTCTGGGCAGACAGCGCGAGCGAGCGCGTGCGCAAGGTACGAGAGGCGGACATCCCCCCGCTCGCCTCTCGGCGATCCTCCTTGCCGCGGGCCATGCTCTCGATCGTCGACAGGGCGCTCGCCCGCAATCCGACGCTGCGCTTCCAGAGCGCGGAGCAGATGCAAGGTGCGCTGCTGCTCGCGCTTGGCGAGCAGATCGTCGGCGCCCGTGAGCTGGGCCAGCTGGCGATCGACACGCGCCTCGCGCACGGCCTGACCGCACGCAGCATCCGCCCGCCGCGTCGCCCGAGCACGCGTCCGGAGGCCAACGTGGTGACCGGCCGGATCGTGAAGACCGGGTAGCCAAGCCCGGGCGCCTCGGCCAGACTGCCGGGTGAGGTGCGTGGCTTGGACAAAGAACAGCGGAACAAGGTCGTGGGGCATCTGGACGAGCTGCGTGATCAGGTCGCGCAGAAGCTCGGTCACGAGAAGGAAGTCGGCGCGCACGTCGAGCAGCTGCGCGCACTGGTGAGCCAGCCGAGCCACTCCGAAGCGCGCACGTCCGCGAGTGGGCTGGAGAAGCGCCTGCTGGCGTGGGAAGCCGAGCACCCGACGCTGGCTGCACTCGCGTCGCGCGTCGTCAAAGCGCTCGAAGACTCCGGTCTCTAAAACCGCAGCGCGAAGCCGTCGAGCGAGACCTGCAGCGTGCGCTCGCCGTGCAGGCGCTTGAGCTCGCGGCGGATGTCGCGCTGCTCCAGGCGGATCTGACGGTACTCCTGGCGGTGCGGCCGGGTGAAGGCGCTGTGGAGGCCGAGCACGATCCCGCTCAGCGCGAGCGCCGCGAAGCTTCCCACCACGCTGCCGGCCAGCGCCTTCTGCTCCGGAGAGCGGCCTCGTTCGTC
>JBEVNG010000349.1:0-5691 GCA_040508235.1 Polyangiales bacterium
AGCGCGCGCGCTGGGTGTCGATCAACACCACGATCACGTTCTTGGCGGGCTTGTCGAGCTTGGGCAGCTCCTTCTTGGGCAACAGCAGCATCGGCGTGCTCCACGCCGCGCGCCCGCTGCCCACGTCGCCCTCGATTGCGAAGTCGACGCGACAGAGCTTGCCGGCGAACGCCTTGAGGTCGAGCACCTCGTCGCGCCACACCGTCTTCAGGTCGCCGCGCAAGATCTCCTTGGCCGTGCCGCCCTCGGGCGTGACGGTGACGCGCGCGGTGGCGCCCTTGCCGGTGGGTGCGCCCTTCTGTCCCGCGATGCCCACGCCGAAGCCGAGCTTCGCGTTGGCCGGGATGTCGAGGTAGTAGGTCAGCGTGGTGGGCGAACGCACCGCGAGCGCGCGCCGCTGCGTGCCGCCCACGGACTGCTCCGAGCGCAGCTCCGAGAAGTGCGGCGGCGCGTAGGCGCCCGGCGCCGGCGTGCCCTTGATGACGCGCACGCTCGCGACCGCGGCCGCGCGCGCCTCGCCGTCTTGCTCGACCGTGCCGCCAAAGCGGAACATCAGCCGATTCTCCCCGGCGACGACTTTGTCGCCGGGCACGGCCACGTCGTAGTCCTTGAACTCGGTGCCGCTCAGCTTCACCGCCGGCAGCGCCTGGTTGTTCATGTACGGCGTGACCACCTGCGTGCCGACCGGCTTCATGCGCACGCGCAGCGTGAGCGGCTCGGCCTTGTCGTTGTAGAAGTACACGCGGCTGCTGTCGCCCACCGAGTAGTTGAAGCGGTCCGCGCTGGTGGCGCCTTCCTTGCCCCAGCCCGCGCGCCAGTCGCCGAACGTGAACTTGGGACGCGCCGGGGTGCCGAGCTCGATGTACAGGCCCTGATGATCGATCTCCGCCAGGTGCGCGTGCTCCCAGAGATCGAAGTGGCGCTCGTGCTCCGCGAAGGCAGCGGGCTCCGCGCCCGCGGGCGGCCCGGACGCTTCCGGAGCCTGCGCCGCGTTGGCGACTACATCTTGCTTGTCACAGGCCTGCACCGCACCGATCGCGGCGATCAGACCGAGCAGAGACCACACCTGCTTCATGGCTTCCCTCAGCGGGTCGAGGCGCGCTTTGCGCGCGCAATACTGGAGCCGCGCGATAGCACGCGTCCCCGTCGGGTCACAACGATGGCACGCTGATCACGGGTTGCGCAGCACCCAAGTGCGGCCCGGATGCACCGATACGAAGCGATAGCTGATGGCATCGCCGCGCTTGATGGCAAGTTCGTGCACGCCTTCGGGCAGCGCGAGCTTCTGCGGTGGCGCACCGAGCTCGCGGTCGTTCACCACCACGATCGCGTCGGCCAGCGACGGCGTCGCCTCGACGACCAACAACGCCTGCTCGGGCGTGGCGGCGTTCGGATCGAGGATGCCGTCGTAGACGGCGAAGCCGTTGTCCTCCGCCGAGATCAGCGAGCCGCCCTGCAGCCGTGGCCCCGGTGGGCCCACCTTGCTCGGCAGCGGCGTGGGCGCGCCACCGAGGGCCTCCGGCATGGCACCACTTTCCTCGGCCTCGCGCCCCGCGAACAACGCGACCGCGGCCAAACCCAGCAGCGCCACCGTCCAGGCCGCGAGCGTGCTGCGACTACGGCGCGCTTCCGCTGCCGCGGCGGCCAGCTCGCTGGCGTCGCTGAGGTTGGCCTCGCGAACGCGCGCCTCGCGCTCCTGCGCCTTCGGCGGCTCGGGCGATGGCGCGGCCGGGGGCACCGGCGTGGGCTCGGGCGCGCGCACCTCCAGCACCCCGGGCACGTCCGCCAGCGGCTGCGCGGCGTCGGGATCGGGCAGCACCGAGATCACCGGGTTGGGCGGCGGCGGCACCACGCTCATCAGCGGCGACGGCTGATCGCTCGGGTAGCTGACCTTGCGCGCGGCCCGCGCCTCGGCGACCAGGTCCTCGCCCTCGCTGCCGATCACGCCGCGTAGCGCGCCACGCCGCGCCAGATCGAACAGCAGCGCATCGAGCGTCTCCGGATCGACGGCGCCCTGCGCGATCAGCTGGCTCGGCACCGCACCCGCGTACAGCTGCTCCAGCACGCCGCGGATCAGCGGCGGCGTCTGCCCGATCAGCAGCGCGTAGGCGTCCTCGTCGAACACCACGCGCGCGATCCGCGGCAGCACGCGCGCGGAGACCGCATCGAGCTCGCTGCTCAGCTCGCGCGCGCCGCGCAAGAGCACCTCGTCGAGCGTGCCCTCCAGCGCGATCTTCACGGGCGTGTGGTCCTCGACCACCGCGAAGCGGCCCGCGCTCACGCCGAGCAGGTGCGGGATGGCGCGCTCGTTGCGCACGAAGCTGCCGTCGCTGGCGGTGCGCGTGACCTGCGCCACCTTGCCGTCGCGCAGCTCGCACTCGTACAGGTTCCAGGCGTCGCGGATGCGCACGCGCGCGTCGGGGCGTGCACGCCGCACGCTGCGCAGCACGGACATCACGCCCATGCCCTCCAGGTTGCCGCGCAGCTCGCCCGGCTCCTTGAGTCGCGCCTCCAGGTTGTGGCGCGGGGCGAGCAGCTGCGAGGCGCTGTGCAGCACCTGCTGGGCGGCCTCGCGCGCCAGCTCCTTGTTGGGCGAGAGCAGCTCGCTCTTGGACGGCAACAACAACACCGGCACGTCGGCCAGCAGCGGGTCGCGCGCCAGCGCACGGGAGAGCGCGAAGCCGTCGATGCCGGGCAAGCGTGCGCCGGTGATGATCAGCGACGAGCGCTCCTTGCGCGCGGCATCCAGCGCGGCGCGACCGTCCGTGAACTCGACCACGCTGCAGCCGTGCTCGCGCAGCAGGTTGGCGAGCAACAGCGCGATCGCGGTGTCGGCCTCGGCCAGGATCACCCGCCGTCCGTGCAGGCCGTCGCTGGGCTCGTCACGACCGAACTCGTCATCGCGCGCGAAGTCGATCTCCGCGCGCGGCATCACCAGCGAAGGGCCGCCGTTGCGGCCTCGGATCTCGAACTCCACGCGCCCCGCGCTCGCCCGCTGCACCGACGCGCGCACGGTCGCGACGGCGCCGTAGGCACTGGCCAGCACGTCGCTGCCGTCACCGAGATCCAGGCGCTCGCTGCGCCCGCGCAGCACCGTGTCGACCAGGCCGCGACGCAGCTCGCTGGCGAAGCGATCGACCAGCTCGTCGATGGTGACCGCGCCGATCGGCGCCGGCTCCACCGCCTCCACCAGCGTGCCCGTGGCGCGCCCGATGGTGCGCACCAGCGCCTCCGCCTCCAGCGGGCGCGGCACACGTCCATCCGGTGCATCGGGCGTCAGGTTCAACAGGTCGAACGCCGCGTCGAGGTCGTCGTCGAGCGGGCTGCTGCCAGCCGCGCTCTCGAAGAACACGATCGGCACGTAGTCGGTGCTGGCGTCCGCCGCGGCATCGGTGCGCAGCGCCGCCACCAGACCACCGGCCTGCGCCAGCTGCTCGTCGGCGAGCACCAGGTCGGGCGCGTCGAGCTTCACGTTGTGGATCACGTCCGCGACCGAGCTCAGGCACGTCACGCGCAGGTTGTCGCCGTGCATCAGCGCGAGCAGCGCGTCCTGTTCTTCGACCGGCGCGAGCAGCAGCACCTGCAGCACACGCTGGAGCAGCGGACGCGTCACGAACGGTGTTTCCGCGACCGGGTAGTCACTCTCGCTCTCCACCAGCTCGCTTTCACCATCGATCGCCGGCGGCGGCATGGACGCCGGCACCGCGGGAGGCGGCGGAATCGACACCGGAACGGCGAGCGCTCCGGCGCCCGGCACAGCGCCAGATTCGCTGTGTTCCCGCCCGTCTTGCGGCTCGGAAGGCCGGGCACGCGCTCGGCCGAGCGCGGTATCCTCCGTGTTCCCAGCCACCATGCGCGGAGTGTAAGGTAGCCGCTCGGTCACGGCACGTCACAATAGCGGGCCATGCATTTCGTAGATGAGGTCTTGATCAAGGTCACTGCCGGCAACGGCGGGGACGGCTGCACCGCGTGGCGACGCGAGAAGTTCATGCCGCTCGGTGGGCCTTCGGGTGGCGACGGCGGCAAGGGCGGAGACGTCATCTTCGAGGCGACGGAGCGCTACACCACGCTGCTGGACTTGCGCTACCGCAAGGTGCTGCGCGCCGCGTCGGGCGAAAACGGACGCGGCAAGGATCAGTACGGCAAGAGCGGTGAAGACCTGATCGTGCAAGTGCCGCCAGGCACGCAGATCTTCGACGAGGACTCGGGCGAGCTGCTGGCCGACCTCGACACGAACGAAGCCCGCGTCGTGATCGCCCAGGGCGGACGCGGCGGGCGCGGCAACATCCACTTCTCCACGCCCGTCAACCAGGCGCCCACACAGCACGAGACAGGCGAGCCAGGCGCACAGCGGAAGCTGCGCCTCGAGCTGAAGCTGCTCGCCGACGTGGGCCTGCTCGGCTTCCCGAACGTGGGCAAGAGCACATTCATCTCCGTGGTCTCGCGCGCGCGCCCGAAGATCGCCGACTACCCGTTCACCACGCTGGTGCCGAACCTCGGCGTGGTCTCGCTGGGCGACGAGCGCAACTTCGTGATCGCCGACATCCCCGGCATCATCGAGGGCGCCGCGGACGGCCAGGGCCTGGGGCTCACGTTCCTGCGCCACGTCGAGCGTACGCGCGTGCTGTTCCACATCCTCACCTGGGATCCCACGCCCGAGCGCGCGCCGGTGCGCGACTTCGACGCGCTGATGAACGAGCTCACCAAGTTCGACCCGGAGCTCGCGCAGCGTCCTATGATCGTCGGCATCAGCAAGACGGATCTGGCCGAGACGCGCGAGCTGATGGACGAGGCCGCCAGCGAGCTACGCGCGCGCGGGCTGGAGGTGTTCCCGTTCTGTTCGGCCACCGGCGAAGGCGTGCAAGAAGTGCTGGTGCGCCTCGAGCAGCTGCTGCGCGACCATCCAGCCTCGTTCGTGCGCACCAAGAAGTTCTGGAACGCCAACGAGCGCCCCGTGCTGCACGGCGACGGCAAGCCGCTCGATCAGGAGAGCTGATCGCGCGCCCACGCCGCGGCCTCGCGCACGATCGGACTGTCGTGCTCGACCGCGAGCCGTGAGAGCAGCGGCAGGTGGCGCTTGTTGCGCGAGTTGCCGAGCCCCACCACGATGTTGCGCGCGATGCCTTCACGGCCCGGGCGCTGCATCGGACTGCCCGCTGCATAGAGGGCGAACTCCTCGGGCGTCAGCTCCAGCACGCGCTCCGCGCTCAGGCGATGCCAGCGCTCGTGCGGCTCGAACGGCGCCGTCTGCTCGCTGGGCAGCGGCGCGGTGCGGTTGAACGGGCACACGTCCTGGCAGGCGTCGCAGCCGAACATCCAGCTGCCCAGCGCCTCGCGATGCTCGCGCGGGATCGCGCCTCGCTGCTCGATTGTGAGGTACGAGATGCAGCGCCGCGCATCGAGCTGACGCGGGCCCACGAACGCGCGCGTGGGACAGCCGTCGAGGCACAGCGTGCAGCTGCCGCAGCGCTCCTTGATCGGCGCGTCGGGTGTGAGCTCGGCATTGGTGATCAGCGAGGCGAGCAACACGTGCGAGCCTAGACCGGGCACGATCAAGCACGCGTTCTTGCCGACGAAGCCGAGCCCCGCGCGCTGCGCCCAGGCGCGCTCGAACACCGGCATGGTGTCGACGCTGTAGCGCGCGTTGTGGCCGAACGAGCGCACGAACTTGGCCAGCTTGCGCAGCGGCTT
>JBEVNG010000365.1:0-6564 GCA_040508235.1 Polyangiales bacterium
CCGCCTGGGCCTGCTCGTGGCGCACGACCTCCCACGGGTTGTTGCCCTTCAGCCAGCGGTCCTCGTTCTCGACCTGCTCGCCCTTCTCGATGCGCTGCTCGAAGATGCCGTACTCGTAGCGGATGCCGTAGCCGACCGCGGGCAGCTCCAGGGTCGCCAGCGAGTCCATGAAGCAGGCCGCCAGGCGCCCGAGGCCACCGTTGCCGAGGCCCGGGTCGTGCTCGCTCTCCAGCACCGCGCCCAGCTCGTAGCCCTTCTCCGCCAGCAGCTTCTCCGCCTCGCCGTACAGGCTCAGGTTGAGCAGACAAAGGCCGAGGCTGCGTCCGGTCAGGAACTCGGACGAGAGGTAGTAGACGCGCTTGGCGTCGCGCTCCAGGTACAGGCGCTGGGTCGACATCCAGCGCTGCACCAGGCGGTCGCGCACCGTGTGGGCGAGCGCGGCGTAGTAGTCGTGCTCGGTCGCCTCGCTGGGCTCCTTGATGCACGTGTAGAGGAGGTGGTCCTCGACGGCCTTGCGGAACGCCGCAGGCTCGATGCGCGTCGGCGCACCCAGCGGGGGACTGCCCCGTCGCGTGGTCTCCGTGGTGCCGCCGTTGCCGTGGGTTGGGCCGAGCTGTTCCATGCATTCCTGTCTTGCTCGCGCGCGGGTCAACCGCGCGCTTCGACTGCGCCGGAAAACGAACCGGGACCCTAGCCGCCGCAGGTTTCACCGCGTTTTCTTCGCGGTGGCATTCGGGCACTACGGGCGTGCCAGCTTGCGCGTCTGGGCCCGCACCACGAACACGACCGCGAGCGCCGTGATCGCGCAAGCTCCGAGGCGCGCGGCGTCGAGCGGCTCGCCGACCAGGGCCGCGCCGAGCAACAACGCGACGGCGGGGTTCACGAAGGCGTAACTCGTCGCCAGCGCCGGCCGCGTGTTCGCGAGCAGATACTGGTACGCCGAGAACGCGACCAGCGAGCCGAGCGTCACCAGGTGCACGAACGCCCACGCAGCCGCCGGCGTCAGCGGCCGCAGGCGCTCCCCGGACACCAGCCCGATCGCGAGCATCGACGCGCCGCCCATCAGCATCTGCGCGGCGGTGCCCACCGGTCCACGCGCCATGTTCGCGCGCGCCCCCCACTGCGAGCCGAACGCCCAGCACACCGGGGCCAACAGCAAGCCCACGATGCTGGGCACGTCGCTGCCGAACGCGCCGCCACGCTGCAGGAGCAGCACGCCGCCGAGGCCGAGGCCCAGCCCGAAGAGCTCCCCCGCCGACGGACGAGCGCCCCACAGGCGCGCGAACAACACGGACCAGAGCGACACCGTGGCCACCACGATGGCCGCCACGCCGGACGAGATGGTGCGCTCGGCGAACGCGACCAGGCCGTTGCCGCCGGCGAACAACAGGGTGCCCACGAGCAGCGCGTTGCCCCACTGGCGCGGCGTGGGGATCGATGCCCCACGCGCCAGCGCCCAGCCGTAGAGCAGCGCACCGGCCAGGCCGTAGCGCAGGCCGCCGAGCAGGAACGGTGGAAACGACTCCAGCGCCACTCGCATGCCCAGGTACGTCGACCCCCAGACGAGGTAGAGCGTCAGCAGCGAGAGCCCGACCCAGCGAGGCGCCGAGGCGCGCGGTTCAGCGGCGGATACGACAGACACGCGCGCCGGTATAGCGCGCGCGGATCGGCTCGTTACTTCTTGCCTTCGACGCGCTCACGCAGCTTGAGCAGCGTGGTGTAAGGAAGGTCGCGCGCGGCGCGCTTGGCCAGCCACTTGGGGATGCTGCCGCCGATGTCCGGCTCGACCTGGTAGAGCACCTTGGTCTTGTTGGGCTCGATCTGCCAGAGCTTGTAGAAGCCCACCAGCTTGGGCATGCGGATGACCTTGTCCTGCACCGGCTTCTTCGCGTAGTCGACGTTCTTGAACGAGACCTTGATCGCGCTGTAGTCGGGCGTGCGCTCCACCAACGACTTCACCACCACGTCGCGGTCCCACACCGGCCAGGGCGCCGAGGTGCGGTTGTAGAGGAACGCCGACTCGTCATCGATCTTCTCGAGCAGCGTGGACTCCGCACAGCGGTACATCCACTTGGTGTGCTCCTTCCAGTTGAGCATGTTGTCGAGCACGCCCTTGGCGGACGACTTGATGACGGTCTGACCACGGAAGCCCGGCAAGTCCTGGCCGGGGATCTCGAGCATCCAGGTGTGGATGCCGTCGTCCTCGTCGATGAACTTCCACTGGCCGTCCGTACCGGCAACGGCCGAGGCCGAGAGCGCGAGCAGGCCGAGCGCGGCTAGGATAGGGAGAAAGCGAAAAGTCAGGTGGCGCATGCGCGGGACTGTGCACCCTCCGTGCACTGCCATACAAGCGTTTCCCACTGTCCCGGCAGCTCGGAATTGAACTTTGCCGCCCACGACGGTACAGACCGACACACTCAGACCACCTTCGCTCGCCGGATGACTTTTGCCGTCAAACTGGGCGAAAAGCGGGCGAGTCTCCAGACGAACTGCTCCTTCAGGCCGCCGACCACGATCAAGGACTGTCCACGCCGCAGGCGCTCGACGGTCAGGCGCGCGAAGGCCTCCGCGCTCAGGGCGCCTTCCGGCACCACGAAGCGACCGGCGCTGGCGCTGCCGTCTCCGACCAGCGCCGACTGGGCGATCTCGGTGGCGACGAAGCCCGGGCAGACCACCGACACGCGGATGCCGTCCTCGTGGCTCTCGGCCCGGAGCGCATCGTGGAACGCGATCAGCGCCGCCTTCGCCGCCGCGTAGGACGAGCGGTACGGCGTGGCCACCAGCCCCGCCACCGACGAGATGGCGACGATCAAGCCAGCCTTGCGCGCGAGCATGTGCGGCAGCACCTGCTTGATCAGGGAGACCGGGCCGAAGTAGTCGACCTCGAACAGGCGGCGGTCGACCTCCAGCGCGGTCTCCTTGGCGAGCGCACGCTGGCTGACGCCGGCGTTGTTGATCAGCACGTCGATGCGCCCGAGCTGCTCCAGCACGCTCGCGACCTGCCGCGCGTGGGAGCCGAGGTCCGCCATGTCGAACGGCAGCACGCGGTGGTCCTCCGGGTGCGCGCAGCGCGAGCGCACCGCCTCCAGCCTGTCCTGCCGCCGCGCCGACAGGATCAGCTGCGCCCCCTGCCGGGCCAGCTCATAGGCCAGCGCCTCGCCGATCCCCGACGACGCCCCGGTAATCCACACCACCTTGCCCGCGAAGTCCTTCATCCCCGGCAACCTACCTCACCAGAGGCCACAAGGGGCCTTCGAGGGAGCGCGCACTTGCCGGATGGCGATCAGCACCTCAAGTTTCGCGCCATGCTCCGCCTCGACTCGGTGTCCAAGCATCACGGACGCCAGATCCTGTTCGTCGACGCCTCGCTCGCGCTGTTCCGCGGCGAGAAGATCGGCCTCGTTGGCCCCAACGGCTCCGGCAAGAGCACAGTGTTCCGCCTGATCATGAAGGAGGAACAGCCGGACGCGGGTGGCGTGGTCGTCGATCGCGGCGTCACCATCGGCTACTTCAGCCAGGACGTCGGCGAGCTGTCGGGGCGCTCGGTGGTCGAGGAGACCATGGCCGGCGCCGGCGAGGTCGCCAAGGTCGCTCACGAGCTGCACGAGCTCGAGCACGCGCTCGGCGACCCGGACAAGGCCGACCAGATGGAGGCGCTGATCGAGCGCTTCGGCGTGGTGCAGGCGCGCTTCGACGAGCTGGGCGGCTATGGCCTGGAGGCGCAGGCGCGCGAGATCTTGGCGGGCCTCGGCTTCGCGCCGGAGTCGGTGGACGATGACGTCGGCAAGCTCTCGGGCGGCTGGAAGATGCGCGTCGCGCTCGCGCGCATCCTGCTGATGAAGCCCGACGCGCTCCTGCTCGACGAGCCGACCAACCACCTCGACATCGAGTCGATCGTCTGGCTGGAGCGCTTCCTGCGCAACTTCGAGGGCGGCTTGATCATGACCTCGCACGATCGCGAGTTCATGAACCGCCTGGTCACCAAGATCGTCGACATCGACAGCGGCGACTTCAATACCTACAGCGGCAACTACGAGTTCTACCTGGAGAAGCGCGCGCTCGCGGAGAAGCAGCAGGAGGCGCAGTTCGAGCGCCAGAAGGCGATGCTGGCCAAGGAGCAGGCGTTCATCGACAGGTTCAAGGCGCGCGCTTCGCACGCGGCTCAAGTCCAGTCGCGCGTGAAGAAGCTGGAGAAGATCGAGCGCGTCGAGCCGCCGCGTCAGCGCAAGTACGTCGCGTTCGACTTCCCCAAGCCGCCGCGCTCGGGGGAAGACGTGGCCAAGCTCTCCGAGGTCGACAAGAGCTGGGGCAGCAAGACCATCTACAAGAACTTCGACTTCCTGATCCGGCGTCGCGAGCGCTGGTGCGTGATGGGCATCAACGGCGCGGGCAAGAGCACGCTGCTGAAGCTGATCGCCGGCGCCGCCACCGCGGACAAGGGCGAGGTCACCGTCGGCGCCAGCGTGAAGCTGGGCTACTTCGCCCAGCACGCGATGGATCTGATCGAGGGCGACAAGACCGTGCTCGAGACGGTGACCGAGGCGTACCCGCGCGCGTCGCAAGCCTCGTTGCGCACGCTGCTCGGCGCGTTCGGCTTCTCGGGCGACGATCAGGACAAGCGCTGCCGCGTGCTGTCCGGCGGAGAGAAGGCGCGCGTGGTGCTCGCGCGCATGATGTTCGACCCGCCCAACTTCCTGGTGCTCGACGAGCCCACCAACCACCTCGACCTCGACACCAAGGACATGCTGACCAAGGCGCTGTCCGACTTCGACGGCACGATCCTGTTCGTGTCGCACGACCGCCGCTTCTTGAGCGCGATCAGCAACCGCGTGCTGGAGCTGTCGGGCAGCGATGCGCGCAGCTACGGCGGCGGCTACGACGAGTACGTCGCGGAGAGCGGCCACGAGGCGCCCGGAATTCACTGAACTTGCGCCGGCGCGCTGCGCGTTCAAAGATCCCGCCATGCGACGAGTGTTCTTCCTCGCGCTGTGCCTCGGTTGCGGCGACGACGGCAACACGTTGGGCAGCAGCGGCGTCGATGGCGATGCGCGGATCATCGACTTGCAGGAGGCAGACCTGAAGCGGCTCTGCACCTGGATCTCGGACGGTGAGTACGCGCGCGACGCCGAGCTGGAGTGCACGGCCAACGCGGTGCAGGCAGTGTGGGAAGGCGAGCTCGATGCCGCCGGCTGTGAGAACGGCCAGCGCGAGTGCGTGACTCGCTTCCGCTCCAACAAGGAGACGCGTCGCGCGGACGAGCTCATGCGCTGCCGCGAGCAGACGCTGAGCAAGCCGCGCGAGGGCTGCACGTCCACGGTCGCCGAGCTGGAGCGCTGCCACCGCGACACGCTCTCCAAGCACAACGACTTCGCCCGGCAGTTCTCCTGCCTCGCGATCGAGCGCGCGGTGCCGATGCCCGACTACTACCCGCCCTCGTCGTGCGAGGACGTGCGCCTGAGCTGCTTCCCCGTGGGCGGGCTGGAAGATCGTTAGCGGGTGGCGGAGATGGGCGCGGTGGGGCGGCGGTCCTTGCCCTGCGCGCCGAGCCGATAGCGCAGCTGCATCAGGCCGGTCGAGAACGCGCGGCTCTCCTCCAGCACGAGCGAGCTCTCCGCGATGCCGTCTCCGAACAGCGGGATGCCGGCGCCGAGCACCACGGGCACGACGGAGATCGTCATCTGGCTAATCAGGCCGGCCGCCAGGAAGCCGCGCACGGCGTTGCCGCCATCGATGTAGACGTTCTTGACGCCCTTCTTGGCGAGCTGCTCCAGCAGCTGCTCGGGCTTGCCGGCGAAGAAGGTCTCGCCGTGCTTCGCCGAAGCCGGACGGTGGGTCAAGACGACCACGCGCTTGCCCTGAAAGGGCCAGCTGGGTTCACGCGAGATGAAGTCGTAGGTATTGCGACCCAGCACGACGGTGTCCACCGTGCTCATGAACTTTTTGTAGCCGTAGTCTTCGCCTTCACGTTCGACCAACGCCAGCCAGTCGATGCTGCCGTCGCGACGGGCGATGTAGCCGTCGACGGAGGTGGCGATGAAGACCGCGCAACGCGGTCGGCCGGACGAGGTGGTCGTGGGCACGGGACGCTCCAGGCGAAATTGCGAGCGCGCAGGGAGCGCTCTGATGGCGAAGATATGGCTGCCGGGCGGAGCCCCGCGCAAGTATCTGACGTGTAATCTGATCGCCTTCCGGGGCCGACCCCGAGGGTGAGCGACCTCGCCCCGTGGCCAGCATGGCCGCTTGCACTGCGACTCCACACACCAAGGTGCACTTTCGTCGCAGACGGCGGCAACCCCGGGCTGGTACAAGGAAATGGCTGCGGATCGTGCAAAATTCCCGGTAAGTCGCCCTCCCACGGCAAAGTCGTCCGGCGGCCATTCATGCGTCCGCACCGCAAACCACGAGGCCACGCAATCCATGCTCAGAACCCGACAGCTCCAGCTGATTGCCTGTTTGACTCTGCTGACGAGTGGATCGTTGTCGGGCTGCGCGGCGAGCGCGATCGACGATCCGAACATCGGGATTGACGACGACGAAGGCCCCCTGGCGAACGAGGATCCCGCG
>JBEVNG010000429.1:0-7796 GCA_040508235.1 Polyangiales bacterium
AGACCGGGCTGTACTGGTTCGTGGTGCCGCCGGAGAACGCGCCCGCGCCGCCGACCACCTTCCACCTGTCCATCCAGGGCCTGCTGATGGAGGGTGTGCAGCGCATCGACGAGATGGCGCTGTACCGCGAGCGGATCCCGCACAACCGCTTCTTTCCTGCGGCGAAAGAGGGCGCCAAGCGCGACAAGCTGGAGCCCTCCATGCTGTCCGTGCTCGACCTCAGCAACGGCGCCCGCAGCATCGACGACCTGATGCGCGCCACCGGGCTCGGCGAGTTCCTGACCATCAAGGCGGTCTACAACCTGATGCGCGGTGGCCAGCTCGCCCTGCGCCGCGGCCCCACGCTCGACAGCGCCGCCACCAAGCGCCTGGTCCGCCAGTACAACGACATCGTGCGCGACATCTTCGTGGTGGTCGCGACCTACGGCAGCATGGAGCGCACCTCGCGCGCGCTCTCCAGCTGGCTCACGGGCTCGCCGCACGCGAAGGTGCTGGGCGACGAGGTCGACATCGACGGCACGCTCGACTTCGCGCTGGTCACCGCGCGCGTCGAGACGCTGAGCAGCGACGACCCGATGCAGGATCTCCATCGCGCGCTGCACGAGACCGCCGCCTACGCGCTGTTCATCGCGTCCAACGGCATCCCGCGCAACGAGGAGCGCACGCTGTCTCGTGACGTGAACCACCGGCTGACGCAGATGAAGCTCTAGCGCTCGCGCCCCTCCGCAATTGGCGTTGACAGCCGGCGCTCGGTAGCGAACGTATCGCGCGCGTGCGCGGTTTGAGTTTCATTATCATCCTGTTTCTGGTCGGCCTCGTGGGCCTGCACCGGGGCCTGGCGCAGGCCCAGGCGGACGCCGGAATTGCGCTCGATGCCGACGACTTACGAGGCCTCGATGGGGGCCTGTCCGCGCCCGTGGCGGACCCGCCCCAAATGGATGTCATTTCCCCGAGTGAGCCTGGCGTGCTCGAGGTACGCGCTCGCTCCGGCAAGGCCGAGGCCCTGCGCAGCTCGTCGCAGGCCGTGACCGTGATCGACCTGGAGCGCGCGCGTCGCGGGGCCGCGGACCTCGGCGAGGTGCTGGCGCGCTCCGAGGGCGTCTCGATCCAGCGCGCGGGCGGCCTCGGCTCGCAGACGCGCTTCTCGCTCGCCGGCTTCGAAGGCGAGCAGATCCGATTCTTCCTCGACGGCGTACCGCTCGCGCTGGCGGGCTTCCCTTTCGGCATCGAGAACGTGCCGGTCAACCTGGTGGAGCGCGTCGAGATCTACCGCGGCGTGGTCCCGATCCGCTTCGGCGCCGACGCCCTCGGGGGCGCCGTGAACCTGGTCGCGCGTCGCCCTCCCCCGGGCAACCACGGCTCGGTCTCGTACCAGGGCGGCTCGTTCGACACGCACCGCCTCAGCGCGCAGCTCAGCCACGTCGATCGAGAGCGCGGCCGCTACGCGCTCGCCAGCGGCTTCTTCGATCGCAGCCGCAACGACTACACGGTCGACGCCCCGTTCACCAACGCGATGAACATGCCGGACCGCGCGCGCGTGCGCCGCTTCCACGACGCGTACACCGCCGGCGGCGCCAGCGTCGAGGCCGGCGTGCTCGATCGCGGCTGGGCCGAGCGCCTGAGCGGACGCGTGTTCTTCACCGACATGACGCAGGACCTCCAGAGCGACCTGTACATGGTGCGCTCCTATGGAGAAGCCACCCGCGGCGCGCTCGGCACGGGCAGCACGCTCGTCTACAAGCAGACCTTCGCGCACGACCTCAAGCTGGAGCTGATCGGCAACTACGCCTACCAGCAGCTCTACGTGAAGGACACCTCGCGCTGCAGCTACGACTGGTTCGGCAACTGCGTGACGATGGTGAGCGAGCCCGGCGAGGTCAACGGCCTGATCGGCAACGAGCCGTACCTCTACGCGCACACCGCGTCGCTGCGCGCGAACGCCGAGGCGCCGTTCCTGCGCCACCACGCGTTGCTCGCCTCGTTCGCGCCGAACGTCGATCACCGCACCGGCGAGGACCGCTCGCCCACGCGGCCCAACCAGATCGATCCGCTCGACGTCGCGCGCAACTTGTACGACTTCGTGTCCGGGCTCTCGTATCGGCTGCGCGCGCTCGACGAGCGCTTCGAGGGCGAGGCCTTCGTCAAGCAGTACACGCAGCTCGTGCGCGCCGAGGTGTCGGCGGGCGCGACGCTGGTCGACGAGTCCCGCAACACGCGCAAGCCCGGCGCGGGCCTTTCGCTGCGCTATCGCTGGCTGCCCTGGCTGCTCAGCAAGGCCTCGTACGAGTGGGCGACGCGCCTGCCGATGGCGAGCGAGCTGCTCGGCAACGGCTTCGACACCCAGGGCAACGTGTACCTGCTCCCCGAGCGCAGCCACAACCTGAACTACGAGCTGATGCTCGAGGGCAAGGCCGGCTCGACGGGCGACTACATGCTCGAGCTGATCGGCTTTCAGCGCTACGTCGACGAGCTGATCTTCGCGCAGTCCGCCGGCGTGTTCCGCATGTATCGCAACGTCGGCTCCGTGAAGACGCGCGGCGTGCAGAGCCGCGCGCGCTGGACCTCACCGGGCAACTACCTGACGCTCGACGGCAACCTCACCTACCAGGACCTGCGCAACGAGAGCCGCGAGGGCCCGTTCGCCGACTACCGCGGTGACCGCATTCCAAACCGCCCGTACTTGATGGGCACGGTGCTGGCGCGCGTCGAGCTGAGCGAGCTGTTCGTCCCGCGCGACCAGGTGTGGCTGAGCTGGGTGATGCGCGGCGTCGGCGAGTTCGATCGCACCTGGCAGAGCGTGGGCGCCAACCGCTTCCTGATCGAGCGCCAGCTGCTGCACAACCTGACGCTGACGTACCAGGTGCGCAGCGCGCAGCGCCGCACGATCTCCACCAGCCTGGACATCCTGAACATCACCGACGCCAAGTCGTTCGACTTCTTCGGCGCGCAGCGACCCGGTCGCGCCGTGTTCTTCAAGACCGTAATCGAGATCTGACCGAGGGAAGCACCATGAAGCTACGCAACTTGATGATGGGTACCGCGCTGTTGCTCGCGGCCTGCGGCGACGACGACGAGACGCCAGCTCCAGTCCTCGATGCCAGCGTCAGTGACGCCGGCAGCATCGACTCGGCCACGCCGAGCGAAGGCGAGGTGCGCAGCGACGCCAGCACGCCGCCGACGGCTCCCCCGGCGGACGCGGTCTACGTCGTCGGCTCCAGCGTCAGCTCGGCGGACGAGAGCTCGTTCCTGGTCACGGTCGGCAAGTCGCTCGACAACAGCGTGCTCGATCCCAGCAAGGGCTTGCTCGTCGCCGGCGGCGGCAACGTCGCGGTGCGCGACGGCAAGATCTACGTCTCGGAGTCGGTCAGCCAGGTGATCACCCGCTACACGTACGAGAACGGCGCGCTCGTGAAGGGCCCGCAGCTGAGCTTCCTCGGCAAGGGCTTCCAGTACTTCTCCGGGTACTTCGACGTCGGCGCCGCCCTGCCCGGCCGCGCGTTCCTGGTCTCCGACTCGAACTACAAGGTCGTCGAGTGGAACCCCGAGACGATGACGCTCACGGGCGAGTACGACATCAGCGCGCTCAAGAAGCCGGACTGGGGCCAGGAGTTCCGCGGCTCGTTCCTGCGTAGCGACGGCAAGCTGTTCCTGTACTGGGCGTACACCAACGACCGCACCGCGTTCCTCAACGAGTTCACGGTCGGCGTGTTCGACACCAACACCAAGACCGTCACCAAGGTGCTCACCGACCCGAGCTGCCCGATCACCGCCGGCTTCGGCGGCTACTTCGACGAGCAGGAAGACCTCTACCTGATCGCGGACAACTTCGGCATCTTCACCAAGTTCAACTACCCGGAGCCGAAGGAAGCCTGCATCCTGCGCATCAAGAAGGGCAGCGACGAGCTGGACCCGACCTTCAAGCGCACGCCCAAGACGGCGCTCGGTGGCCGCGAGCCCTGGGGCCTCTACTACGCCGGCAACGGCTACGCGTACACCACCGCCATCGACCCCGCGCGCGCCAAGGACTACGCGTCTCCGTACGAGCTGATCTTCGCCCCCGTGCACACGGGCTGGATGATCAACGTGGCCGCCGACACCGCGGTCGAGGTCAAGGACATCCCGCCCACCGGCGTAGGCTTCGCCGCGCAGCGCGTGGACGGCCGCCTATTGGCGACGCGCACGACCGGCAAGGTCAAGATCTTCGACGTCGAGGCGACGCAGAGCACGGTCTACGACATCCGTACCGACGGAACGGCCACGCCGCTGTTCGCGTTCCCGGGCGAGAGCGTCGTCATCAGTCGTCTGCGCTGAGGAGTAAGAACCATGAAGCCCACGACAACTCGCAAACTGCTCGCGTGGCACCGCTGGTGCGGGTTGATCGTGAGCTTGAACGTCGCGCTGTTCGCGATCACCGGCGTGCTGTTGATCTTTCACGAAGAGATCGACGACATGCTCGGTGTGTTGCCCGAGAGCAGCGGCGGCGACAATACCACCACGCTCGCGCAGGCGATCGCGATCGCGCGGGAGGGCACGCCGGGCTCGACCGCGCTGTGGGCCTCGCGCGACCCGGACAAGCCGCACCTCGGCTACGTCGGCGTCGCCCCGGGTGGCAGCACGCTGTTCGCGGACAGCAAGCCGGTCGCGGTGGACCTGGTCGAGGGCAAGCGCGTCGAGAACCTCGACTTCGACAAGACCTTCAGCTCGATCGTGTTCCAGCTGCACGCGCAGCTGCTGATGGGCCCGGCCGGCGCGCTGCTGGTCGGCGTGATCGGCCTGGCGTTCCTGTTCTCGCTGGTCTCGGGCGCGATCCTGTACGGCCCGATGATGGTGCGCTTCAGCTTCGGCCTGCTGCGTCGCGAGCGCAGCCTGCGCGCGCTGGTCGCGGACGTGCACAAGTTCGTCGGCATCGCCACGCTGGGCTGGAACATCGTGGTGGTGCTGACCGGCATCCTGCTGTCGATCGGCAACATGCTGCTGCAGTACTACGCGGCCACCGAGCTGCAGGCGCTGGCGTCCAGGCTCGGCACCAGCGAGGTCGTCACCGACTGGTCGAACGTCGATCGCGCGATCGAGCACGCGGAGGCGACCAGCCAGGGCCGCGAGCTGCAGTTCGTGGCGCTGCCCGGCTCGGAGTACGCGAGCCCCAGCCACTACGCGATCATCCTCCACGGCAAGTCCGGCCTCGACAAGAGCATGCTGACGCTCGCGCTTGCCGATGCGCGCAACCCCGACGCCGTGCAGCACCACGACTTCCCGCTCTACCTGCAGGCGCTGATGCTCGCGCAGCCGCTGCACTTCGGCGACTACGGCGGCTACCCGCTCAAGATCGTCTGGTCTCTGTTCTCGCTGCTCAGCCTGCTGATGGCCGTGAGCGGCGCCTGGATCACGCTGAGCGCGCGCAAGCAGCGCGAGCAACGCAAGCGCAGCGCGATCGTCGATGAACCGCTCCCGGAGGCGACCCCATGAAGACGTACGGATGGCCGCTGGTGCTGTTCCTCAGCTCGGTGATCGGGCTGGTCACCATGCTGCTGGTGGAGAACGACCTGGGCGACAATGTCGGTCTGCTGCTGCTGGTGTTGCCGCTGGCCGTGCTCGCTCGCTACAGCCTGGTCACGCCTCCGGCGAGTCGCTGAGGCGCTTGCGCATTACCAGCGGCAGCTCGAAGAAGAACGTGCTGCCCTGGCCGAACTCGCTCTCGACGCCGATCTTGCCGCCCTGGCACTCCACCAGGCGCTTGGCGAGCGCGAGCCCCAGACCGGTGCCCTCGTGGCGTCGGCTGGCGCTGCCGTCGAGCTGCTGAAATTGCTGGAACAGCTTGGGCACGTCCTCCGCGCGGATGCCGATGCCCGTGTCGCGCACGCGAACCTCGAAGCGCTCGCCGTTCACCGGATGGGCGCTGACGTCGATGTGGCCGCCCTCGCCGGTGAACTTCACCGCGTTGGACACCAGGTTGAACAGCACCTGCTTGAACTTCTGGCTGTCGAGCGTGACGCGGTCGATGTTCGCGTCGCACAGCGACTCGAGCACGATCTGCTTCTCGCGCGCGAGACCGCTGGCCACCGCGCACACGTCCGAGAGCATCTCGCACAGCGAGCAGTCCTCGGGGAACATCTCCAGCTTGCCGGCCTCGACCTTGGCGAGATCGAGCACGTCGCTGACCAGCCGCAGCAGGTGGCGCCCGCTGCTGAGCACGTGGTGCAGGCACTCGCTCTGCTTGGCGGTGAGCGGCCCGGCGTTCTGATCGATCAGGTACTCCGAGAAGCCGTTGATCGCGTTCAGCGGCGTGCGCAGCTCGTGCGACATGTTGGCCAGGAACTCGCTCTTGAGCCGGCTCGCCTCGCGCACGGCGCGGTTGCTCTCCTGCAGCTCGCGGTACTGCTGGCGGATCCGCTCCTGCTCCCTGCGCTCGGCCTCGACCCGCGCGCGGCCGATCGCGATCGCCGCAATGTGGATCGCCATCTCGGTGACCATCACGTCGCGCTCGTGCGGCGGCATCACCTGCTCGTAGTACATCGCGAACGTGCCGAGCACCTTGCCGCGGTCGTCGATGATCGGCGTCGACCAGCAGGCGCGCAGCCCGTGCGCCAACGCCAGCTCCGCGAAGCCGCCGGCCCACTTGGGGTCGCTGGCGATGTCCTCGCTGATCACGGACTTGCCCGTGTAGGCGGCGGTGCCGCACGCGCCCTGCGCGGGGCCGATCTGGTTGCCGTCGATCAGCGCCGTGTAGCTATCGGGCAAGGTCGGCGCGGCGCCGTGGCGAAGCACGTTGCCCTCCAGCAGCAGGATCGAACAGCGCATGTCCGGACATTGAGCCTCGATCAGCTGCAGCAGCGCGGTGAGCGTGGTGCTGAGCGAGCCGCCGTGCGCGATGCGCTCCAGGATGCCGGCCTGCCCACGCTGCAGCGCCTCACTACGCCGACGCAGCGTCACGTCGTGGAACATCAGCGTGACGCCATCGCGGGAGGGATAGACGCGGCACTCGAACCACGCCTGCGTCTGCTCCCAGTACGCATCGACGAACACCACCGTCTGCAGCGCGAACGCGCGCTGGATGCCGCGCTGAAACGCGTGACCCACCAGACCCGGAAACAGGCTCCAGATGTTACGCCCGAGCATCGCCTCGGGCGTGCTGTGGAGCAGCGCAGCGGCCGCATCGTTCACGTAGGTGTAGCGCCACGTCTTATCGAGCCCGCACACGCCATCGCTCACGCGGCCGAGCGCACCGTTGGCGTCGGTCTCCAACTCCCTCAAATAGGATGTTTCTGGCATGGCGCTCCTCGCGGGAACCGAAACGAGTCTGCCATCGCGCCAGGGAATGACCAATCCACGTGGTGGCTTTGTCCGACGAAACACGGGCCGCGCGTGAGCGACCCCACGAGTTGCGAAGGTTTCCGATCTGTTTCTATTTGGGTGGCGTCGCGAGTAGCCTTGCCTCACTCTTTTCTCCGCGTGAGCCTGGCCCGAGTCGACGAACCCACCCGCCGCGTGCTGCTCGCCTCTCTGGGGGCCGCCGCCTTCATCCTCAGTCTGGGCGCCCTCGACCCGCTGACCCGCGGCGCCGTCGATCTGCCGGCGCTGATGCCGCCCTTCGGCGCCAGCACGGTGATCGTCTTCTTCGCGCCGGACACCGCGGCCGGGCGCGCCTGGAACGTGGTGGTCGGCCACCTCGGCTCGGCCATGGTCGCGACCGCCGTGATTATGCTGCTCCCGCAGATGAGCGTGGTGCAGCAGTCGTCGATCGCGGTCGCCGGAGCGGGCGTGTGGATGGTGCTGAGCAAGAGCGTGCATCCGCCGGG
>JBEVNG010000452.1:0-11605 GCA_040508235.1 Polyangiales bacterium
AGGCCAGAGCGAGGAGATCGTCGGCCGCTGGCTGGCCGAGCGCCCGCGCGACCAGGTGTTCGTGGCCACCAAGGTGGCGGGGCCCGCGCATGGCTGGTTCGTGCCAGCGGTGCGCCACGGCAAGACCGCGCTCGACGCGCACCACATCGAGCGCGCCGTCGAGGGCAGCCTCAAGCGCCTGAAGACCGACTACATCGACCTGTACCAGACGCACTGGCCCGAGCCCGATCTCCCGATCGAGGTCACGCTGGAGGCGCTGCAGCGCGTGGTGAAGGCCGGCAAGGTCCGCTACGTGGGCGCCAGCAACGAGACTGCCTACGGCCTCACCAAGGCGCTCTACAAGGCCGAGTACGAGGGCCTCGCGCGCTACCAGACGATCCAGAACAACTTCTCGCTGCTCAACCGTCGCTTCGAGGACGAGCTTTCCAACGTGTGTCGCCGCGAGCACGTCAGCCTGCTGCCCTTCTCGCCCATCGCCGGCGGCGTGCTGAGCGGCAAGTACGGCCGCGATCAGTGGCCCGAGGGTGCACGCTTCACGCTGCGCAAGGCGGACGGCGCACGCGGCGAGCAGATGACCAAGCGCTTCCTGAACGAGAAGACGCGCGCCGCCACCGAGCGCTTCGTCGCCCTGGCACGTGAGCTGGAGCTGCCACCGGTGACCTTCGCGACCGCCTGGACGCTCAGCCGCGACTTCGTGGGCTCCACGATCATCGGCGCCACCGCCCCCGCGCAGCTCGATGATCTGCTGCGCGCCTCGGACGTCACGCTCCCCGCCGACGTGCTCGCCAAGGTCGACGCGATCTCGCAGGAGATCCTCTATCCGATGGGCTGAGCGCTTTACAAAGAGTGCAGCGCCGCGCTTATATCGCGCGGGCGCGAGGTGCGTCCACGCAGACTGGAAAATCGCATGCACTCGGCACCGCTCGGCACCGGCGTGAAGCTCGCATACGGCGTGGGACTCGCCGCCGAGGGCATCAAGAACAACGCGTTCAACCTGTTCTTGCTGTTCTTCTACCAGCAGCTGGTCGGGCTGGATCCCGCGCTCTGTGGCCTCGCGCTGTTCGCGTCGCTGTGTGTCGACGCGGTGCTCGATCCGGTGATCGGCTACGCATCCGACAGCATGCGCTCGCGGTTGGGACGTCGCCATCCCTTCATGTACGTGAGCATCCTGCCGATGTCGCTGGCCTACGTGCTGGCGTTCATGCCGCCCGCCGGCATGGGCCAGGCGGGCAAGTTCTTCTGGCTGCTGACGTTCTCCGTCGCGACCCGCGTGGCGATGGCGTTGTTCGTCATCCCGCATCAGGCGCTGGTGCCCGAGCTGTCGAGCGAGTCCGCCGAGCGCGCCTCGCTGACCAGCCTGCGCGTCGTGTTCGCGTGGATCTTCGGGCTCGTCAACAGCCTGGTCGGCTACACGGTGTTCCTCAAGACCACGCCCGAGTACGCACAGGGTTTGCTCAACCCGGCGGGCTATCCTCCGCTCGCCGTGTTCGGCGCGGTGGTGATGTTCTTCGCGATGCTGTTGAGCGCGCTCGGGACGCAGCGCGCCGCACGCGAGCGCGCGGGCGACGCCAGCGAGAGCATGCCGCTGTCCGAGCTCCCGCGTCAGATGCGGCGTGCACTGCAGAGTCCGTCTTACCGCGCGGCGGTCTGCGCGGGTCTGACATTGTTCGTCGGCTTCGGCATGGCGGAGAACCTCAACAACTACATGAACACCTTCTTCTGGGGCTTCACGTCCAAGCAGATAGGCGGCTTCGTGGTCGTGATCTTCCTGGCTTCGCTCACCACGCTCGCGCTCGCCAAGACGCTGCTGATGCGCATCGGTAGCCGCGCGCTGGGTCGCGCCTGCGCGGTGGTGGGCGCGACCGTGAGCCCGACGCTGATCTTCCTGCGCCTCGGCGGCATGATGCCCGCCGTGGGTGATCCCAAGCTGTACGTGGTGCTGTGCGTCGGCGCGTTCTTCATCTACGGCGCGCTGATGATGAGCATGACCGTGGTCGGCAAGATGATCGCCGACGTCAGCGACGAGCACGAGCTGACCACCGGCGCCCGTCAGGAGGGTCTGCTGTTCTCGGCCAGCATGCTGCTCACCAAGACCGCGTCCGGGCTTGGCACGCTGGTCAGCGGACTGATCATCAAGGCCGCCCACTTTCCCGACAAGACCTCGCTGGAGGTGGTCGATCCGGCGGCCGTGGCGAACCTGGGCCTCGGTACCGCGCTGGGTGCGATCGGCTTCGGCGTGGCGACGTTCGTCTTCTACTCGCGCTTTGCGCTGACGCCGGAGAAGCACGGCGAGATCGTGGCGCAGCTCCGGCAGCGCCGCCCCGGCGCCAGCGAGCACATCGCCGAGCCGGTGCTCGCCGCGCAGGTGGGCAGCGACCTTCCTGCATGAACGCGGCGCGGGCGCTATACGCAGCGCCATGACTCAGTTGTTCGTGAGCGACGTGGATGGAACGCTGGTGGACCGACGCGCGCAGCTGAGCGCCCGCACGCGCGCGGGCCTTCACGCGCTGCTGGAGCGCGGGCTGCCCTTCACGGTCGCGAGCGCTCGCAGCGCCTACTCGCTCTCGGTCATGCTCGCCGGCCTGCCGTTGCGCTTGCCCGTGATCGAGTTCAACGGCGCCTACCTGACGGATCTGTCGACCGGTCAGCGCGCCTTCGTGCGGGCGATCGACAGAGCGCTCTGCGAGGACGTGCACGCTCGAGGCCTGGCGCTGGGTCTGCAATCGTTCGTGTCCGCATTCGACGGCAAGCGCGACCTGCTCTACCACGGCCCCGCCGCCAACGAAGGCATGCAGTGGTACATCGACGAGCGCATCTCCTTTCGCGATCCCAGGTTGCAGAGCGTGGACGACGTGCGCGTGGCGCTCTCGCATCAGGTCGTGTGCATGACCTTCGTCGCGCGTGAGGCCGTGCTCCAGCCGCTTGTCGAGCAGCTCACCCTGCTCTACCCGGACCAGCTGCGGCTCAACTTCTACGAGAACCACTACAGCCCCGGCTGGCACTGGCTCTCGGTACACCACTCCCTGTCGACCAAGGCCCACGCGCTCCAGGTGCTGTGCGAGCAGTTGGGCGTGCCCCTGTCCGCGCTGACCGTGTTCGGCGACGAGCAGAACGACATCCCGATGTTCGAGATCGCCGGCCGCGCGGTGGCGGTGGGCAACGCCCATCCACTGCTGCGGCCGCTGGCGCACGAGATCATCGCAGACCACGAGCAGGACAGCGTGATCGGCTACCTCGAGCGCAGCTGGTCACCCTGAGATCATGCCGCCGAAGCAGGCGGTGGCCGCGAGGATGTGGAGCCACACCGAGCTCAGCTAGACGCCGCCCACGCGCATGGCGGCATGGCTCACGGGGGTTCCGCTCTATACTCCGCGCATGTCCCTCGACGCCCTCGCCTGGCTGGTCGCGCTGCTCGCGCTCGGCTTCGCGTTCTGGTCGCGCCGCCGTCCCGCGCCGACCTCGAACGAGCGCGAACAGCTGCTGCTCTCGCTGCTGGACGCGAGTCCGGTCGCGGTCGTGTTGTGCAGCGAGGCGGGGCTGATCGTGTTCGAGAACGAGGCCGCGCGCGTGCTGTTCTTCGAGGGTCGCGCCGCGCGCGGGCTCAACTTCTTGCGCCTGGCCGCGAATGGACCGGCGGCGCTGCACACGGCGCTGATGAGCTCGCGCGACGAGATGGTCGGGCTCACGGTCGATGGCCAGCGCGAGACGTACCACTTCGCGCGGCGCGGCTTCACGCTGGAGGGCAAGCCGCACACGCTGCTGGTGGTGCGCCCGGTGACGCGCGAGATCGCGCGCCACGATCTCGACACCATGCGCGACGTGGTGCGCGTGCTGAGCCACGAGGTGAACAACTCGCTCGCGCCGGTCACGTCGCTGGTGCACAGCGCGCGCTTGGTCGTGCAGGCCGGCACGCGCCTGGAGCGGCTCGACAAGGTGTTCGACACCATCGAAGAGCGCTCCAAGCACCTGTCCGCGTTCATCGGCGGCTACGCCAACCTGGCGCGCCTGCCCGCGCCCTCGCCGCGCGTGGGCGAGTGGAAGCCGCTGCTCGACAGGCTCGCGACGCTCTACCCGCAGGCGCGCTTCAGCCTGGAAGAGGGCACGCGTGGCTTCTTCGATCCCGGGCAGCTGGAGCAGGCGCTGATCAACTTGCTCAAGAACGCGCAGGAGGCCGGCGGCGCGGCGAGTGACGTGTGCCTGGAGCTGCGCGCGCTGCCCGACGCAAGCACCGAGCTGCGCGTGATGGATCGCGGCGCGGGCTTCAGCGCGGAGGCGCTCGAGGCCGCGCTGCTGCCGTTCTTCACCACCAAGGCGAACGGCAACGGCATCGGCCTGGCGCTGGTGCGCGAGATCGTGCACGCGCACCACGGTCGCCTGTCGCTCGGCGTGCGCGACGGTGGCGGCGCGATGGTGACCATCGTGTTGCCCGGTCCGCAGAGCAGCATGAACTCGGACGTGCACGCGCGGCTGACGCTGACGCGCGCGTGAAGGCGGACACTCGTCCGCGTCCGCAACCTGGTCGGACACCGGACCGAGAGGACGTTCGCTAGCGATTCCAGTCAGATACAAGCAGGCATGACGGCTGCAATGGGCGCTCGCGGTGTTGCCGCGAAAGCGAAAGGTCCCCATGCGTACGCCTTCGATCCTCCTGCTGCTGCTCTGCGCGTTGCCCCTGGTGGCGCGCGCGCAAGACCCGGTCGTGTCTCCACCCACGCTGGAGACGTTCGTGCCCGCGACGTTGAGCGAGGCCGACCTGACCACGTCGGGTGCGGTGGACTTGCTGCTGTCGATCGACGACAGCGGTCACGTCACGGACGCGCAGGTGGAGCAGGGCATCAACGCCACGCTCGACGCGGCCGCGGTGGAGGCGGCGAAGAAGTTCGTGTTCAAGCCCGCGACGCGCGAGGGCAAGCCGTTCAGCGCGCGCATTCGCTATCGCTACCTGTTCGAGCCGCTGCCGCCGCCGCCGGTGGTGCTCGGTGAGCTGCACGGCAAGCTGGAGACGCAGGCGCACGCCCCGCTGGCGGGCGCCGACGTCCGGCTGGAGAGCCCCGATGGCAGCGTGCAGGCCACGCTCAGCGACGAGCAAGGGCGCTTTCGCTTTCTGGAGCTGGCGGAGGGTCCTTACACCGTGCTCGTCGACGCGCTCGGGCAGCGGCCGATGGTCAGCAGCGAACAGGTCACGTCCGGTTCGCGTGTGGAGGTCAGCTACGTGCTGGCGGCCCTGGCGATCGAAGCTGACTACAGCGCCACGGCGCGCGTGGAGACCGAAGCGCACGAGGTGGTGCGCCGCACCATCCCGCGTGAAGACCTGATCCGCACGGCCGGCACGCGCGGTGATCCGCTGCGCGTGATCGAGCTGCTGCCCGGCGTCGCGCGCGCTCCGGCCGGCGAAGGCATGGTGCTGATCCGCGGTAGCTCGCCGGCGGACAGTCAGGTCTTCCTGGGCGGCATGCCGATCTACAACCTCTATCACTTCGGGGGTCTGACCAGCTTCGCCAACGGGTTCTTGCTGTCGGGCATCGACCTCTACCCGGGCAACTTCTCCGCTCGCTACGGCCGCAAGACGGGCGGCGTGGTGGAGACCAACTTCCGCGACCCACGCACGGACCGTCTGCACGGCGTCCTCGATCTGAACATGATCGACAGCTCGCTGCTGGTGGAGACGCCGCTGGGCAAGAAGGCTGCGCTGGCGCTGGCCGGTCGCCGCAGCTACCTCGACGCCTGGTACGGGGCCGCGGTCAAGAACAGCGGCGTCAGCGTGTCGTCGGCGCCGGTCTACTACGACTACCAGGCGATCCTCGGCTGGCAGGCCTCCAGCAAGGACAAGGTACGCCTGATCGGCTACGGCAGCTTCGACGAGCTCGCCCTCGGCCTGCCGGCGGACGACGAGCACGACCCGTCGATCCGCGGCAAGTTCGTCAACCGCACCGCGTACCACCGCGCCAGCCTCGAGTGGCACCGCGTGTGGAACGACAAGCTGTCCAGCGACCTGACCGTCGCGTCCGGTCCGATCCAGTTCAAGGGTGCGCTCGGCTCCGCGTTCGGCTTCGACTTGCACGGCTACGACTTCATCCTGCGCGATGAGCTCCACTGGCAGATGGCGTCGCGGCTCAAGCTGAACATCGGCATCGATGCGCAGATCGCCAAGACAGAGACGAAGTACTTCGGACCGAAGGCGCAGCAGGCGGAGGGTGATCCGTCGGCGGCCGGTCCGCTCGCTGGGCGGGAGAGCACGCGGCTCGACGTCGACTCGCTCTATGCACGTCCGGCCGCGTACGCGGAGCTGGTCGCGCAGGTAACGCAGCAGCTGGAGCTCACGGCCGGCACGCGCGTGGACTACTTCAGCGACGCGGAGACGGTGACCGTCGACCCGCGCCTGAACGCGCGCCTCACACTCGGCTCGACCATGCTGCGCGCGGGCGTCGGTCTGTTCTCGCAGCCGCCGGACTACACGCAGACGCTCAAGGGCTACGGCAGCACGTCGCTCGGTCCGGTGCGCGCGCTGCACTACGGCGTCGGCGTGCAGCAGTCGTTCGGTCGCCACGGCCAGCTGTCGCTCGACGGCTTCTACAAGACTCTCTCCAACGTGGTGGTCAACGGCGGCGGCAGCGAGCCCCTGGTCAACCGCGGCATCGGACGCATCTACGGCCTGGAGGCGATGGGACGTCTGCAGCCGGTGGGTCGTCTGTCCGGCTTCTTCGCGTACACGCTGTCGCGCAGCGAGCGCAACGACAAGGACGGCAGCGGCTGGCGTCTGTTCGACTACGACCAGACGCACATCCTGACTGCATCCGGCAACCTGCGCCTTGGTCAGGGCTGGACGCTGGGCAGCACGTTCCGGCTCGGCAGCGGCAACCCCAGCACGCCCGTCTCGGGCTCGCTCTACCAGGCCAACCTCGACGTGTACCTGCCGACCTACGGCGCCACCAACTCGACGCGCGACTCGCTGTTCCATCGCCTCGACGTGCGCGTCGAGAAGCGCTGGGCGCTCGGCCGCGGCGCGCTGACTTGGTACCTCGATGTGCAGAACATCTACAACCACATGGGCACGCAAGGCTTTGCCTACAACTACGACTACTCGCGACGCAAGGACGCTCCAGGACTCCCCATCCTGCCCAGCATCGGTCTGCGCGGAGAGCTGTGAACCTTACTTCACCCCTCGAGTCTCGGAGAATGTCATGACCAAGCTACTCGCTCTCTCGCTGTTGCCGCTGTCCGCGTGTGTGGAGTTCGATCCTGGCTCGCTGATCACCGACACGCGTGTGCTCGGCGCCACGGTGCAGGTGGAAGGTGATCTCGAGCGCGCCACGCCGCGTCCCGGCGAGACCGCCAACCTCGGCTTCGTGATCGAAGGTGTCGTGCTGGAGCCGGTGGTGAGCTGGTCGCTCGCGGTCTGCTTGCCCACCAGCACGACCTGCGCGGAGGCCTCGCTCACCAGCTCCACGGGACGCGGCAGCGCGCCCACGCTGCAGGTGCGCGTGCCCGCGGAGAGTGCGCTCGGCGACGCGCGCTCGCTGCACATCGAAGGTGTGATCTGCATGCGAGGCGAGCCTGACGCCACGCGCTCACGCTGCGTCGGCGACCAGGCGGACGGCACCCCGCTGGTGTACGAGCTCGCGCTCGCACGCCGCGACGACGACGAGAACCTGCAGCCCAATGTGGCGCAGACGCGCTTTCGCTTCGACGGGCAGGAGTGGCCCGAGGGCGACGCGCTGGCGCAAGGCTGCCGCGCGCAGCCGGAGCTGCCGCAGGCGCTCGCCGACGAGAAGGAACATCGCATCACCATCGAGCTCGGTCCGGACGCACGCGAGCTCTACGTCGGTCCCGACGGCGAGGCGATGTACGAGGAGCTGCAGCTCTCCACGTTCGTGAACGCGGGCGAGCTGGAGCGACAGTTCTCGTTCGTCAGCGCCGCGGACGAGCGCGAGCGCCCCGCGATCGAGCTCAAGTGGACCTCGCCCAAGCGCAAGCGCGTGGAGGGCAACGACCTGGGCGTGCGCCTGCTGGTGCTGGTGCGGGACTCGCGCGGCGGACTGTCGCGTCTCGAGCGCTCGTTGTGCACTGTCCGGGAGGCGTCCGGACAGCTGTCCGCGCGCGCCGTCCGGACGCTGGACGCGGGCGACTAACACGCATGATTTCACGCTTCTGAAGCCTGGCATATCGGTTGCTCTTGCCCCTCGCGCACCAACCCAAAGGAACCACGACCATGAAGAACTTCGACATCGTCTCGCAGCTCAGCTCGCTCACGCACCTGGGCGCCGGCTGGATCATGTGGCTGCTGATCGCGCTCTCGGTGGCGAGCGTCGCCGTGATGGTGGAGCGCGCGATCCTGCTCGTGCGGAGCGGCGACGACATCCAGCGCCTGCGCAACGCCCTGCTGCCGCACCTGTTCGCGCGCGACTTCCACGGCGCTCGCGAGGTGGCCGCGCAGTCCCGCTCCTACGAGGCACGCGTGCTGCGTGCGGGCCTCGACGCGGTCGCCGATGGTGCCTCCACCGCCGAGCAGCGTATGGCGGGCGCGAGCACGCTGGCCCGGCTCGCGATGGAAAAGCGCCTGGCCTTCCTCGGCACCGTCGGCTCCAACGCGCCCTTCGTCGGCCTGCTCGGCACCGTGATCGGCATCGTGCGTTCGTTCGCGGCGCTGGAGGCCAGCGGCGGCAAGGTCAGCGCGAGCCTGATGAGCGAGGTCGGCGAGGCGCTGGTCGCCACCGCGATCGGCATCCTGGTCGCGATCCCCGCGGTCGCCGCGTTCAACGCCTTCCAGCGTGTGATCAAGGCGCGCCTGAGCAACGCCGAGGCCCTCTCGCGCGAGCTGGTCGCGCAGCTCAGCAGCGAGCGCGTCTAACCCCTCTCGCGGACAAAGTAAGGAGACAATCATGGCTGCCCAACTCAACGACGGCGACGACCTGATGACCGCCATCAACGTCACGCCGCTGGTCGATGTCACCCTGGTGCTGCTGGTGATCCTGATGATCACCGCCAGCTACGTCGCCTCGCAGAGCATCCCGATGAACCTGCCCCGCAGCGCGACCGGCGAGTCCACCGCCACCACCCTGACGGTCTCGGTGGACGAGGTGGGGCAGACCTTCCTCGATGCGGTACCGATCGACGAGGCCAGCCTGCGCGCTCGCTTCCGCGCCGCGCACGAGGCCAACGCGGACACGCAGGCGGTGATCGCCGCCGACAGCAAGACCGACCACGGCATGGTGGTGCGCGTGATCGACCTGCTGCGCCGCGAACGGATCGTGAACTTCGCGATCAACGTGCAACCCGAAGACGTCGCGCACTGACCCCTGGCCAGAGAGAGAGAGAGAGAGGCACGCACATGGAAACGTCGCAGTCATCACCCAGCCTGGCACCCGTCGTGGTGGTGTCGCTGGCGCTTCACGGGCTGTTGGCCTGGAGCATGGGAGGCAGCGCGCACGCGGTCGCCGCCGTGCGCCACGAGCCGGTCCGCGTGACGGTGCGCGAGGTGGCCAAGCCGCTGCCTGCCGCGCCGGAGCCCGCGCTCGAGGAAGTCGCCGCGCCGGTGGCCAGGAGTGCGGCGCGGCACGCACCGCGCAGCAATAAACCCGTCGCCGCCAAGAAGCAGCAGCAGCCCTCCGCGGAGAAGGCCGCCGCTGTCGAGCCCGCTCTCGACTTCACGGGCGTCACGTTGACCAGCCCCAACGGCGGTTTCGCGCAGCTCGCTGGCAACGGCGAGTCGATGACCGGTCCGCTCGCCGGCGCGCAGCGAGGCTCCCGTCAGGGTGCCGCTCGCGACGGCAAGGGCGCCGCGCAGGGAGCCGACCTGGTCGCGCTCGGCAGCCTCTCGCGCGCTCCTCGCGCCCCCTCGCTGGACGATGCTTTGGCCGCGAACTACCCCAAGAACGCCCATGATCTCGGCCTGGCCGGCGAGGCGGTGGTGCGCGCGCGCATCCTCGCCAGCGGCCAGGTCGCCGATACCCACGTGCTGGTGGCGAGCGCACCCGAGTTCGGCAAGGCTTGCCAGCGTACGCTGGCCGGCTCGCGCTGGAGCGCGCCGCTCGATGCGACGGGTCGCCCCGTGGCCACCGAACTCAGCTACAAATGCGTCTTCGAAGTCACCCACTGAGCGAGCTCCCATGCAGATCCTGATCGTCGACGACCAGCACGCCATCCGCGACGCGCTCGAGCTGTTCTTCGACGTGCACGGCTACAGCGCGCTCACCGCCGCCACGCCCGACGAGGCGCTGGCGCTGATCCGCAGCGAGGACGTCGGCCTGGTGATCCAGGACATGAACTTCGCGGAGGGGCAGACCAGCGGTCGGGGTGGCATGGAGTTGTTCCGCGCCATCCACGCGCTCGACGCAGAGCTGCCGGTGTTGCTGATGACGGCCTGGACGTCACTGGAGAGCGCGGTCGAGATGATCCGCGAGGGAGCCAGCGACTACTTTCAGAAGCCGTGGAACGACGACAAGCTGCTAACCACGGTCAAGAACCTGCTGCGCATGCGCGAGCTGTCACGCGAGAACGCGCGCATGCGCTCGAGCAAGCAGCGCGCGCGACGCGAGCTGGAGCAGCACGCGCTGTGCGGCATGGTGTTCGCCAGCGACGCGATGCAGGAGCTGGTGCGGCTGGCGGTGAAGGTGGCGCCCTCCGAGGCGCCCGTGCTGATCACCGGTCCCAACGGCTCGGGCAAGGAAAAGATGGCGGAGATCATCCGCGAGAACTCGCGCCGCCGCGGTGAGCCGTTCGTGAAGCTCAACGCCGGAGGCCTGCCGGATCAGCTGCTGGAGGCGGAGCTGTTCGGCGCGGAGGCGGGGGCGTTCACCGGCTCGACCAAGCTGCGCATCGGTCGCTTCGAGGCGGCCCACGGCGGCACGCTGTTCCTCGACGAGATCGGCAACCTGTCCGCGAACGGGCAGATGAAGCTGCTGCGCGTGCTGCAGACGGGCGAGTTCGAGCGGCTCGGCTCCAACACCACGCGCAAGGTCGACGTGCGCATCGTCAGCGCCACCAACGCCGATCTTCCACGCGCGATCCAGGCCAGCACGTTCCGCGAGGACCTGTACTTTCGCCTGAACGTGATCGAGCTGGCGCTGCCGCCGCTGGCCGAGCGTGGCGACGACATCCTGCCGCTCAGCGAGCACTACCTCGCGCCGCTCGAGCCGCGACCGCAGCTCGCCGACGACGCCCGCGCCGCCTTGCTCGCCTACGAGTGGCCAGGCAACGTGCGCGAGCTGCACAACCGGCTGCAGCGCGCGAGCCTGGTCTGCCGTGACCACGTGATCCGCGCCAGCGACCTCGCCCTGCCCGCCCCCGCCGCGCGCGAGAAGACGGCCAGCGAGCGCCCGCGCATCAGCGGCGCCGAGCGCGAGCAGCTGGAGGAAGCGCTGAAGCGCGCGCAGGGCGTGGTCGCCAAGGCCGCCTCCGAGCTCGGGCTGAGCCGGCAAGCGTTCTACCGTCGGCTGGAGCGCAACGGCCTCAGCGTCGAGCGG
Organism: Polyangiales bacterium; assembly: GCA_040508235.1. Classification (GTDB taxonomy): domain Bacteria; phylum Myxococcota_A; class Polyangia; order Polyangiales; family DASUME01; genus DASUME01. The sequence continues at coordinate 11,463 of JBEVNG010000452.1, forward strand.
CGCCTGAAGGACTAGTACTACTAGAAGCGCACGCGCAGGCCATCCGCGGTCGCGCTGACGCGCTGGTTCTCGCCGAGGTTTGGGCGATCGAGCTGGTGCGTCATCAGCGCGGCCACCAGGATCACGGCCGCGGTCGCGAAGCT
>JBEVNG010000481.1:0-13833 GCA_040508235.1 Polyangiales bacterium
GTCAGCAGGTCGTCACCCTCCGCGTAGAAGTCGCGCAGGCGACCGTCGATCCGAAAGCCGAGCCGCTCGTAGAAGCCCCCGGTGGCGGCGTAGTCCTCCTTGGAGGAGGTCTCGATGCGCACCTGCCGCCCACCGCGCGTGCGCATTCGCTCGACGAAGGCCGCGTACAGCGCGCGCCCGATGCCGCGCCCCTGCTGCGCCGGATCGACCGCGATCCAGTACAGATCCCAGGTCGCCTCGGTCATCGGCGTGGGGCCGACGCAGGTGTAGCCGAGCCGCGTCTCGCCCTCGACGGCGACCAGGCACTCGTAGCCGCTGCCCTTCGCATCCGCGATCGCCGCGTCGATCAGCTCCAGCGCCACGGAGACCTCGTCGGGCTTGAACTGCGAAATGCGCGCGAGCAGCGCTGCGAGCGGCTCGCGGTCGGAAGCCGTGAGCTCTCTAACGATCATCGATCCCCCTGGTGCGCCCGCGCGAGGATGCCGCCGATCAGCGTCGTGTAGTCGACGCCGACGCTGCGCGCGGCGATCGCGAGCCCCGCCTCCGGGTGCAGGTCGTTGTTTGGATTGACGTCGATCACGCGGGGGCGACCCTCGCGATCGAGACGCATGTCGACGCGCCCGTAGCTGGTGCCGCCGAGCGCGAGGAACGCCTTGCGCGCGATCTGCTCGACCTCCAGCCGGAGCTCCGCGCTCAGCACGGCCGGCACCGACTTGGTCACGTACTCCGGACTCTCCGGGTTCCACTTGCTGTCGTAGGTCACGAAGCGCGGCAGCCCGGGCGCCAGCGGCGTGAAGTCGATCTCGGTGGGCACCACGTAGCCCTTCTCCGGCTCGGGGAACAACGCGACGTTGATCTCCTTGCCGGGCAGGTACTCCTCGACGAGGAACGGCCCCGGCAGCTCCGCGCGCAGCTTGGCGAGCCGCGCGCGCAGCTCCTCCGCGTCCTTGCACAGCGAGCCGGCGTCGATGCCGATCGAGCCGTCGACGCGCGCAGGCTTCACGAAGCACGGAAAGCGCACGTCCGGCACGTCGTCGTTCACCACCACACCGCGCGCGATCGGCACCTCGGCCTGCTGGAGCAGCTTGCGTGCGCGGTCCTTCTCCTGGCAGAGCTGCAGCGTCTTGAGCCCGTTGCCGGTGTAGCGCACGCCGACCTGCGCCAGCAGCGCGGGCACCTCCCACTCGCGCCCGTAGTCGCCGTCGATCGACTCGACCAGGTTGAACACGGTCTCAAGGCCCTTCAGCCGCTCGGGCAAGCCCACCAGCGTGTCGGAGATCTCGAGCTGCGCGACCTCGACGCCCAGCGTGTCCAGCGCGTCCCGGATCGCGCGCGCCGTGTCGAGCACCGCCGCATCACACGCGTAGCCCGGCGCCTCGGGGCGAGCGAGGAAGTCGGTGTTCACCAGGATCGCGGTGCGCGCGGGCAGCATGGCTTCGGTATATCGCGACTACTGCGTCTCGACCGGCGGTTTGATGATGATGCCGCAGGTCTTCATGTTGTTGCAGTCGCTGTCCTTGCAGTTGAGCGCGCCGTCGCAGTCGTTGTCGAACTTGTCGACGCACGAGGTCTCGGTCGTCTGCAGGGTCTCGCCGTTGGCGCGCAGGTACGCGACGCAGCACGCGCGTACACCCGCGCACTGCGTGTCGTCACAATCGACCTTGCCGTCGCAGTCGTCGTCCTTCCTGTTGGTGCACAGCGCCGCCGTGCTCTCGCCGCCGAGCACCGGCCGGCAGCAGCTGGCGTCGAGCGCGCAGTCATCGTCGTAACAATCGGCGCCCTGGCTATCGCAGTCGTTGTTCTGGCCGTCGTTGCACGAGGTCTCGACCAGCTCGGTCGCCTTGCAGCAGGCGAGCGCCGCGCGGCAGTCGCTGTCCTCGCAGTCGGTCAGGCCGTCGCAGTCGTTGTCGACCATGTCGCCGCAGGCTGCGGCCTCGCTGGTGACGGCGCCCGCGTCGTTGCTCATGCGGCAGTCGGGATCGGCGCAGTCGAGGCCGTCCGCGTCGCAGTCGTTGTTGATGCCGTCGCTGCACGCGGCGCCGCTCTCGGTGCTGGCGGTCTTGGTGCAGCAGGCCGGCGAGAACGCGCAGCTGACCTTCTCCTGGCAGTCGGTCAGGCGATCGCAGTCGTTGTCGTTGCCATCCGCGCAGGAGGCCGGGAACGAGCTGTCCTCCGGCGTGATCGGCCCGCAGTTGCACTCGTAGACGCCCTTGCAGGCGGCCTCCTGGCAGTCGGTCAGGCCGTCGCAGTCGTTGTCGAGCTTGTCGGTGCAGGCGGTGTCACCGCTCTCGATGGTCGGCGCCGGGCAGCAGTTGGGCGCTTGCCTGCAGTCGCTGTCCGCGCAGTCGGTCTGCCCGTCGCAGTCTTCGTCGAGGCTGCTGTCGCAGGAGTGCTCGCTGGTCTCGATCAGCTCGCAGCACGTGGTGCAGCCCGCGTCCTCGATCACGTTGGCGTCGGCGACGCTGCCGTCGTCGACCGGCGGCGGCACGCTCGCCTCCGCATCCGCGAGCACGCGTGCGTCGACCTGCGGCGCGGCGTCTTGCGCGGCGTCACCCGCGCTGACGGGGCGAAAGCTGTAGTCGAAGTCGGACGCGGCCGAGCAGCCCGCGAGCAACACCAGCGTGTAGACGTGCGTGCGCATCAGAACCGCACCGCCGCGCGCGCCGTGCAGCCGAAGCGCGTACAGTCGCCATCGAGCGCGACCTTGCGATCGCGTCCGCCGCGCAGGTCGAGCACCACCAGCACCGCACCGGCCGCCGCCACCGCGAGCCCGCCGAACAGCAGCACGTCGGTGGTCAGCGCCAGCGTCTCGCCCTTGTCCGCGGTCGCCTTGAGCGATGCGTCGCACACGCGCGCCATGCAGTTCTTCTCCAGGTCATCCTGCTTGCCCTTGGCCATCACGCCGGTCGCGATCGACGACAGCATCATCGCCACGCCCGCGCCGCCCATGCCGATGCCGGCCCAGAACTTGGCGCTGCGTCCGTCGGGGGTTGCCACCGGCGTGGGAGCGGGCGCGGGCGCAGGGGCCGGCGCCACCACCACGGGCGCGACCTCGCGCTGCGTGCGCTCCTCCCGCTCGCGCGCCAGGCCCTGATCGAGCGCGTGCAGCCGCGACTCCAGCTGGCTGCGATTCTCGATGTTCGGCACCTTGGCCAGGTAGTTGCGCAGCGCGTCCGCGGCTTGCTGCTGCTGGTTCGCGTCGCGGTACGCCAGGTACAGGTTGTACAGCAGCGCGTCGCGCCCCGAGAGCCGGTAGGCCTCCTCGAAGGCGCCCGCCGCCTGATCGAACTCGCCGCCGTCGTAGAACACGCGCCCGCGCTCGAACGCCTCGCGCGCTGCTTTCTCTTCTGGCTTGGCGGTCTGCGCCTCGACCCCGCCGGTGAACAGCGCGAGCCAGAGCACGGCCGATGTGCAGACCAGACGGACGATTCGACGCTGCATGCACTCCCCCCGGAGTTGGGCGGCGCGTGAGGCGCGAACCCGCTGCGACCGGAGCGTATCATCGCTTGCCATCCGGGCGCGACGTTGCGGCGATGGTGTCTTGTAAGCCCCCACGGATGCACATACAGTCGCCGCCTCCCCGAGGGTTTCGTGACGCTTGGCTTCGCGCGCTTCCGCACCTCCCAACGTGTCTTGTCGTTCGCGCTCTGCCTGGCCGGTCTGGCCAGCGTGTTCCCGCGCGCGGCCCACGCAGGGGGCCTCTACCTGCAGCCGTTCGGCACCGAGCCCGCGTCACGCGCGGGTGCACGGGTAGCCGGCGTCAGCAGTCCGCACGCACTTTGGTACAACCCGGCCGGCCTCGCCTACGCCAAGCGCCAGGCGCTGGTCGACCTGGGCATGCCGATCGCGCGCGCCTCGTTCACGCGCGCTTATCCGGACGGCACAAGCTCGCCCACGGCGAGCGCACCGGCGACCGTGCTGCCGATCCCCACGCTCGCCTACACGGACAATTTCGGGCTGGAGCGCTGGGGCTTCGGCGTCGGCTTGATCGTGCCGCCGGCGTACTCGGTGAATTGGCCCTCCTCGGTCGACGGCCAGCCTGCTCCGCAGCGCTACTCCATCCTCAATACGGACGGCTCGGCGTTCGGCAGCCTCGCGCTCGGTGCCGCCTGGCGCCCGCTGGACCGGCTCGCGCTCGGCGCCGCGCTCTACCTCACCGTGGGCCAGGTCGGCGGCGAGGTCGCGGTCAGCGCCTGCGACTACGCCTTCTGTTCCCAGCCGGAGGGACGCGAGTGGGAGGGCCGCACGCGCTTCCTGCTCGGCCCGGTGTTCACCGCCAGCGCGGTGTTCGGCGCCCGCTACGACTTCGACAAGCTGCGCATCGGTGGCTCGGTGATGGTGCGCAGCAAGCTCTCGGGCGAAGCCAAGTTCGACGTGGCGCTGCCGGACCAGAGCTTCTTCGACGACGTCACGGTCACCAACCGCAAGGGCGGCGACGACCTGCGCGCGGACATGGAGCTCAAGCTGCCGACCATCATCCGGCTCGGCGTGGAGGGCGACGTCGAGCGCAACACCAAGGTCGAGCTGGCGGGCAGCTGGGAAAACTGGGGCGTGCAGAAGTCGGTGACGGTGAACCCGCTCGGTGTCTACGCGCGCAACGTGCCGGGCGTCGGCGACGTGCAGGCGCAGGCGGTGACGCTGGCGCGCAACCTGCGCCCCACCTGGTCGCTCGCGCTCGGCGGCACGCACGACCTGCACTGGGCCCGCCGCAGCGGCCTGCACCTCAACGTCAACGCCGGCGTGATGTACGAGTCGAGCAGCATGGGCAAGCGCGACCTCAGCCCGACCACCATCGACACCAACAAGGTGATGCTCGCGTGCGGCGTGAGCGTCGAGGTCAAGAAGGGTTGGCTGATCGACCTGACCTACGGCCACGTGTTCATGCAGAACCAGACCGTGCGCAACAGCCGGGTGCTCTTGCCCGCCGCCATCCGCCCCCTGCCTCCCGGCGAGGACCCCGGCATGTACGAGGCCGGCGACCGGCCGGCGATCGGCAATGGAAAGTACACGATCGAGGCCGACTTCGTGGCAATTGGGGCCCGCTGGCTGATCGACGAAACGCACCCAAGGCGCTGAAATCGCGCCGTTTCGTGGGCTGAATCCGGCGCCTGCCCGGGCATCATCTCGGGACAGTCGATTGCTGCACCGCGGCGTCGTTATTACATAGTCATACGAGAGCATCGCAGCCCGAGACCCAGGAGGTCCGCTGCTCGCCTCGGCTCATCCGTCGTGCCCGCGCCCACGCGCGTGGCCCAGCCGTGGCGTGCTCTCTGGAAGGAACCCTCATGGCCCTTACCCACGGTCTGCACTTCGCGCTCTTCTACACCTGCATGCTGGCGCTGTTCGGCTACCTGGCGTTCTGGTTCGTGCCCGTCGCGCTGCGCATCGTGTTCGCGACGATCAAGACGCTGGTCGCCCGCAAGCCGCGCAAGCGCGACGACCCGCTCTGGTTCGACGGGCATCACTCCCAGTAAGGCGGAGCGCCGCCGAGCGCGTGGCCCAGCATCTCATCGTACGTGTACGCGAGCGGGCTGGGCAGCGCGTCGAGCGGAAAGAACTTCGCATCCAAAACTTCGAGCGGGTTGCTCGGCCCACGCAGGGCCTCGGCGACCCGGGCCTCCACCACGATCGTGACCGCGTGCATGCGCAGGTCGCGCTCGGGTGCCGTGTAGACGCCGACCAGGCGACCGGTGTCGAGCACGCGCGCGCCGGCTTCCTCCAGCAGCTCGCGCACGACCGCGGCGCGCGCCGGCTCGCCCCACTCCAGCGTGCCACCCGGCAGAGCCCAGCTGCCGGTGTCGCCGCGCCGGATCAGCAACAGCTGCCCATCGTCGCGGCGCGCGACCGCGAGGATGCCCGCGACCGGACGGCGCAGCACCACGCGCGCCATCTCGCGCAGGATCGGCAGCACACCCCGAGGCAGGCGCTCGAACAACGCGCGGCGTTCGCTCATTCGGCCTGGTCGTCCGCCAGCGAGTCGGCGGGCGGATCGTCGGCGGGCGGATCGTCGGCGCTCTGCGCGGGTGGCTCGTCCTCGAGCTTGGGCATGGCGCGCGGACGGGGCGGACGCGCGGCGACGGTCTGGTGCAGGCCCGCGGCCAACACATCCCAGTCGCGCTGCAGCAGCGGCGTCGGCGCGGAGCCGACCTCGATGGCGCCATCGCGCAGCTGGGCCGCCTCGCCTTCGTCGAAGCTGCGCTTGTCTTGCCCGCTCTCGAAGCTGGCCTGGCCACGCAAGGCGCGCGCCCGCGACTGCTCGCCCACGCGCTCCACCGCGACGGCGCCGCGCGCGATCGCGACCGTGACTCCCTCCGCGACGATGCTCAGCCGCTCGCCGCCGACACCCTCGTTGCCGCGCGCGACCACACGCCCGCGACCGAGCGTGAGCCTACGTGCACCGGCCTGCAGCGTGCTGACGGTGAGCGCGCTGCCCGGCGCGAGGCAGGCCTCGAACGCCGGCCCGATCTCGAGGCAGCCCGCTTTTTCCAGCGTCTCCACGGTGTCACCCTGGCTGAGCAGCGTGCCCTCGTTCAGCACGTGGCCACCCTGGCGCAGGCGCGCACCTCGCGTGGCGGTGCGCGCGCTGGGCAGCGACTCGACGGTGGGCTTGGGCGCGGGCGACGGGGCGACGGGTAGCGCGGGCTTGGGCTCGCGCGCGATGGGCGTGGCCTCCATGCCGGCGGGCCCGAGCGCGGGCGCGGGCTGCTGCCAGTAGAGCGCGAGCGCGGACGCCGCCGCCAGCAGCGCCGAGATCGACCATGCGAACACGCCGACCCAGTTGCTGGGCTCGCGCTCGGAGCGCGTCTCGTGCGTGGCATCGACGACGATGGCGTTGGTCTTGAGCGTGGGCGAGCTGACCGCGAGCGCCTCGACCGCGCGCTCGACCAGCGTGCCGTCGATGGGCGCGCCGACCTTGGTGCGGGTGTCGAAGTAGAGCTCGAGCGCGCGCACCTGCGCGACGAACGCCCAGACCTCGGGCTCCTTGGCCTCCAGCAGCGCCACCTCTTGCTGCTCCTCGGGGACCAGCGGCTCGCCGAGCGCCTCGCGATCGCGCAGAGCGCACCAGCGCTGGGCGCCGACACCGAGGCTGACGCTGGCGGCGAGCGAAGGCGGGCTCGACTCGCGCCGGCGCACCAGCGCGCGGAACTCGCGGCGCGACGCCAGCAAGCGCTCGCGCGCTCCCTGCAGCGAACACTGCATCACGTCCGCCAGCTCCGCGATGCCGAAGCCGAGCGCGTGGCGCAACAACAGCAGCTGCCGGCTGGTCTCGCCCAGCATGCCCAGGTACTGCTCGAAGGTGCGTGCGGCGCGATCGCTGGCGGGCTCCGGCGTGGGCAGCTCGCCGGTGTCGCTGTCACGGCGCGAGACCGCGCGCGCGAAGCGCATCACGCTGATCGCCGCCACGCGATCGCCCCAGCGCTCCAGCCGCAGCTTGCCGCGGTAGTTGGCGTGGCTGCGCAGCAGCTCGATCAGCGCGTGCAGGGCCGCGTCGCGGGCGTCGAGCGAGCCGCCCATCAGCGCGCGCGACACGCGCTCCACGCGCGGCGCCATGCGCTCGGCCAGCGTGCGCAGGGCCTCGCTCTCGCCGCGCGCGACGGCGGCGACCAGCTCCAGGTCGCGCCGCTCCTCGGGCGACGCGGGGGGAACCGTACGAGGACCGCTCGCGTTGCGCGGCGTCTTCGTCAGTTCCGAGCTGGAGTCGGTCTGCGCGGTCACCCGGGCGTTGTAGCAGCGTCGAATGCCACGTGCGCCCGCAACGAACCATCTCGTCGCGTAGACTTCACTTCAATGCGTGACCTGATCGTCTACGGTTTGGGCCAGCTCGGGCAGCTGTACGGAAGTGCGGCGCTGCGTGCGGGCTATCGTGTGACCCCGATCACCCGCGCGATCGCGCCCGAGGCAGTGCTCACCTCGTTGCCGGAGCAGACGCCGGTGCTGATCGCTGTGGGCGAGGAGGCGCTGCCCACGGCGCTGCGAGAGCTGGGTGCGCACCCTGCGATCCTGCTGCAAAACGAGCTCTTTCCCTCGCTGTGGCAGGGACTGACGCCGACCGTGATGGTGCCCTGGCTGCTGAAGAAGAGCGGAGCCCCGCTGACGGTCCCGAGGCCGACGCAGGTGTATGGCCCGCACGCGGAGCTGGTCGAGGCGCTGCACGCCGCGCTCGCTATCCCGTGCGAGCGACTGGCGAGCGCCAAGGCGCTGGAGCAGGCGTTGGTCGACAAGTACGCGTTCATCCTCACCATCAACGCGCTCGGCCTGGCGCGCGACCGCACGCTCTCGACGTGGCTGTCCGAGGATCCGCTGCGCGTGCGCGCCCTGGCGGACGAAGCCGGCGCGCTGGGCGAGCGCCTGTGTGGAGCGAGCGTCGACCGCGTACGCAGCACCCAGGCCGTGCTGGAGGGTATGCGCGCGCTCGGCTCGATGTCCGCACGCGGTCGCACCGCTCGCTCGCGGGTGGACCGCGCACTGCAGAACGCGGAGCGGCTGGGCGTCGCGGTGCCCGCGCTGCGCGAAGTTTAGCCAGGTAGCATCGCGGCCAGGCGGTCGATCGCCTGCGCGAGGTTGGGGCGCGCGGCGAGCAAGCCCGCCATTGGGTCGCCGAGCGTTCCGATGCGCTCCGGTACGGTGACGATGGTGAAGCGCGCGGGGTCGAGCGCGAAGCCGACCTCGTCCCAGGTCAGCGGCGTCGACACGCGCGCGCCGCGGTACGCACGCACCGAGTACGGCGCCACGATCGCGCGCAGCGTGCCGGTCTGGCCGGTGTCGACGTAGACCTTGGGCGGGCGCTTGGCCTTCATGCGCTCCATCGTCGCCAGCTCGCCGTGGCGCACCACCAGCAAGCGCCCGAGCAGCTCCGCGAGCGTACGCGCGACGTCGAAGCTCACCTTGGGACCGAGCGGCACCAGCACGTGCAGCCCCGTCTGCCCGCTGGTCTTGGGGAGCCCTTCGAGGCCCAGCTTGTCGAGCAGCGTGTGCAGCTCACGCGCGAGCTTGATCGCATGCGCGAGCGGCTGGCCGTTCAGATCGAAGTCGACGGTGAGGAAGTCGGCCGCCGCCAGGTCCTCTGTGCGCGCGCCGAGGATGTGCAGCGGGATGCAGCCGAGGTTGGCGACGTGCAGCAGCGTGTCGAGGTCGTCGATCAAGAACAGCTCGACCTCCTTGTTCTCGCGATCGGGCCACTGCACCTTGAGCGTCTTCACCCACGACGGTGTGCCGCGTGGGGCGTTCCACTGGTAGAAGCTCTTGCCCTCGATGCCGTCCGGGTAGCGCACCAGGATCACCGGACGTGAGCGCAAGTGCGGCAGCAACACGGGCGCGATCGCTTCGTAGTAGCCGCAGAGCTGCCCCTTGCTGATGCCGTCCGCGGGCCAGTACAGCTTGTTCGGGTTGCTGATCTTGACCTTCGTCGGCGCGAGCGTGGGCGCAGGCGGCTCGTCCGGTGGCGCGTCGAGGAACAGCTCGCGCTGCTCGTCGTCCGGCGAGGCCGTGCAGTCGCGCGGGGCGACGTCCGCGCGCAGACCGCGGAACACGGGGTGGCGAAAGTGCCCGCCATGCGTGAAGCCGCCGTGGCGCACGTTCACCACCAGCTCGGGCTCGACGAACTTGCGACCACGCGGCGCCGCGATCAGCTCGCCCTCGGCGGCGCAGTCGTCGCGCTCGCGCTGGCCCAGCTCGCGCAGCAGCAGCTCCTGCGTGGCGTCGTCGATGCCGCTGCCGACCTTGCCGCGCGCGATCAAGCGCTCGCCCTCGTAGGTCGCGAGATCGATCGCGCCCAGCTCGCGCGCGCCGTTGCCGCGCGTGTAGCCGATCACCACGCAGTCGGCCTCGCGCTCGCACTTGATCTTGCTCCACTCGCCGCTGGCCCTGGGCCCGGGCTGATAGGGGCTGTCCGCGCGCTTCTCGATCACGCCCTCCAGCCCGTTGTCGCGACAGAAGTTGAACAGCGCCTCGCCCTCCCCGGCGATGTGATCGAGCACGCGCACCGGCCCGCGCGCGGGCACCAGCCTGGTGAGCAGCTCCTTGCGCGCGAGCAGCGGCAGCTTGAGCAGCGACAGCCCATCGAGCGCGAGCAGATCGAAGCCGACGTAGCTGACCGCCACCTGCTGCATCGCGCGCTTCACGTCGACCGGGCGGGTGGCGGAGAAGCGCTGAGCGAGCCGCTGGAAGTCGGGCTTGCCGTGCGCGTCGTAGGCGACGACCTCGCCGTCGAGCAGCACGTGCGCGCTCGGAAGTGCACGCAGCGCGCGCACCAGCTCCGGGTAGCTCGCCGTCGCCGAGCGACCCTTGCGGTAGTACAGCGCGACCTCATCGCCGCGCTTCTCGGCCAGGATGCGCACGCCATCGAGCTTCAGCTCGTACACGTGCTTGGCGCTGTTCAGCTTCACGGGCTCGCGCGCGGCGGCGGCCATCGGCGTGAGCTGGCTGGCGCGCACGTCCTGCTCGATGGCGCCGAGCTCCCGCGCCTCGTCGCGCAGCGCCCGCGCGTGCTCGCTCGCGTTCGCCAGCTCGCTGGCGCGCAGGCCCGAGAGCACGCTGGTGGGCATGTCCTCGACGATCTCGCTGTCGGGCACCACGAAGGCGTCGCGCTTCTTCATCAGCAGCCACTGCGGCTGCGCGCGCTTCTCGCCCGGCTTGGGCTTGGTGCGCACCAGCCCGAAGCGCCCGCGCAGCTTGTAGCCGGCCAGCTCGAACTTCAGGTCGCCGCTGGCGAGCCCGTCCTCGGCATCGTGCTCCGGGTAGCGCACGTGGCCGGTGTCCCAGACGATCATCGCGCCCGCGCCGTAGTTCTTGTCCGGGATCACGCCCTCGAAGTCGAGGTACTCCAGCGGGTGGTCCTCGGTCTGCACGGCCAGCCGGCGCTCGTCCGGGTCGAGCGTGGGGCCGCGCGGTACCGAGAAGCTGAGCAGCACGCCGCCCACCTCCAGCCGCAGGTCGAAGTGGCGTCGGCTGGCGTGGTGCTCGTGCACCACGAAGGCGCCGCTGCGCGTGGGTCCCCGACCACTAACCGCGGGTTCAGCGGCGAACGGCTCGTTGGTGCGGCCGGGGTCACGCTTCTGACGGTATTTGCCCAGCGGCGTGCGCGGATCGTCACCCTTAGCCACCCGGAACATTTACCGCTTTCGGTGTCCGCGATCTATCCTTCGGCCCATGGCTGCACGTGCGACCGGCTCGACCACCATCTCGTTTGGTCTGGTCTCGATCCCGATCAAGCTCTACACGGCGACCAGCTCGCAGAGCGTGGCGTTCAACACCCTGCACGCCGAGTGCGGCTCGCGCATCAAGCAGCAGATCTTCTGCCCGGTGCACGAGAAGGTGGTCGAGCGCGACGAGACCGTGAAGGGCTACGAGTTCTCCAAGGGTCAGTACGTGGTGTTCTCGCAGGAAGAGCTGAGCAAGCTCGAGGCGGAGAAGACCAACACCATCGACATCACCGAGTTCGTCCCGGCCGAGAGCGTCGACTTCATCCAGATCGAGAAGACCACGTACCTCGGTCCCGACAAGGGCGGCCAGAAGGCGTACAACCTGCTGGGCCACGCCATGAAGCAGACCAACGTGGTGGCGATCGGCCGCTACAACGCGCGCGGCAAGAGCTACGTGGTGATGATTCGCCCCTACGAGAAGGGGCTCGCGCTGCACCAGCTCTACTACGCCGACGAGGTGCGGCCGTTCGCGGACGTCGAGATCGGCGAGGACGTGGCGGTGCCCGAGCGCGAGCAGCTGATGGCCAAGATGCTGATCGAGCAGATGCGCACGGACGCGTTCGACCCCGCCAGCTATCGCGACGACTACAGCGATCGCGTGCGCGAGGTCGCCGAGCAGAAGGCGCAGGGCATGGAGATCACCAGCGCGCCCGAGCAGCCGCCGGCGCAGATCATCGATCTGTTCGAGGCACTCAAGCGCAGCCTCGAGGGCAACGAGAGCAAGCGCGAAGACAAGGTCGCCAAGGGCCCCAAGAAGGCGGAGCCCCGGGAGGAGCTCGCCGAGGAAGGGGCGCCCAAGGCCTCCCGCAAGAAGCGCCCGGCCAAGACGGGAACCGGCGACTAGCGCTTGGCGGCCGTGAAGCCGGCGCTGAGCGCGACCTGCGTGCCCGCGGGCAGACCCGCGAAGGGCGCGAAGCAGGCGGCGTCGTAGAGCGCGAACACGCGGCCGTTGGTGAGGGCGACGGCTTCTTGCCGCACCGAGTCCGGCTTGGTCACGCTCGCGACCTCGCCGACGATCGTCGAGCCCGCCAGGCTGGTACAGCGACCGGTGCCCTGGCCGGCGATGGCATGACTGAGCTGCATGCCCTCGGCGTCGACCTGCCCGGGGGCTTGCGTCAGCGCCAGCTCGCGCGGCCAGACCTCGGACGGACAGACCAGCTCGGGCCGCGCGCAGTCGACGTCGATCTCCAGCCCCATGCCCGCGTCGCGGAGCGCGAACTGACCGCCCGCCTCCTCCAGCTCCGCGCGCTGCACCTGGCCGCCCATGCGCAGCTCGAAGCGCATGGAGTCGTCGTAGGTGACGTCCCATTCCCCCGCGAAATCAGGGCTCAAGCCGCTGGCGGCGGTGCGGTCGCAGCCTGCGGCCAGCGCACAGAGCGCGAGCAGGAGCGGGACCGAGAGCACATGATGTGCACGCCACGGCATGGTGGGCGAACCTTCCGGGGGGAGGCAGGAAGCGCGATAGTACGCATTCCGACCTTGCCCGTCTGCCTTTGTGTGCAGGCAGCGCGCGATCTGTGCGCGAATCGTCATCGCCTCCCTCCAAACACCCCGTCCACCGCTGCCATCCTACCGGCTCGTTTGGGCAAACCCACCTTTGTGGTGCGGGCCGGCGTGGTGCGGGCCGGTTTCGCGAGGGCGACGTGGAGCGGCAGATCGAACACCAGCAGCTCGTCGCGATCGGCGACGCGGTGCTCACGCACGGGGTTGCGTGGCCGGACCGGCAACGTGCCGGTGTCCAACATCAGCTGCAGCTCGCTGTCCGGCGCGCGCCACACCATCGCATGCAGCGTGCCGTCCGCCGCGACCGTGCCCACCGGCTCGCCGTCCGCGCGCAGCACGCTGCCCACGCCTCCCTCCGCGCGCACGACGATCGCGAGCAGGCGCAGCGCCGGCCGACACACGAAGCGCAGCTCCAGCCGCGCTGTCATGCCCTCGGCCTGCCGCGCCACGTGACGTGGGTTCGCCTCGCGACTTCCCTCCGGGCACGCCACGCTGATGCGCGCACGAGACGGCCCTTCGCTGCTCAAGCTGATGCGCGCGCTGCCTTCCGCATCCGTGCGCGTGGCGGGCAGTCCGTCGATCTCGACGGCGAGCCCCGGCAGCGCACGTCCGTCTTCGTCGCGTGCGAGCACCACCAGGGCGCGCGCCGGCGGCGGGGCCGAGCACGCCAACACGAACAGGAGCAGCATGCTCAGAATCCGCATGGGGTCCCCGCTTCCTGCTCGCAGCGTCGCAGCTCACGGCGCAGCACCCGCGTCACCTGCTCGAGCGCGTCGCGCTCCGCGAGCGTCGAGCCGGAGAGCACACGCTCGTAGTGCTCCAGCGCGATCCGGCTCCGGCCCGCGAGCAGCGCATCGACCGCGCTCCGGCGTCCCGCGACGTGGGGCGTGGGCGAAGGAACGTCGCGCTCGGTCACGATCGGCGCGTCGTGCGCCGCCGGCACCTCGACCTCAGTGGGCAACGCGGGCGGTGCGCGTACGCCCGCGGGCACACGCGCGGTGGCACGGGTGGTGTGCAGCGTGAGCGCGATCAGACCACCCAGCGCGAAGCCTCCGAGCGCGAGCGCGGCGAGCCACACGTAGGGCTTGCGCAACGTGGGCACCTTGAAGCGGCGCATGCGACGACGCGG
>JBEVNG010000485.1:0-18142 GCA_040508235.1 Polyangiales bacterium
CGCGATCTCGGCGTTGGTGAGCGGGTTGTTGGCGTCGTCGACCGCGGGCAGGCCCGAGAGCACGGCGATCGTCGTGTCGCTCTCCAGGAACATCAGCTTCACCCACTCCTCGCGGCTGAAGCACTCGACCGGCATCACGCCGCCCGGGCCGCACACGCTCATGAAGCGGCTCTGCTCACGCAGGAAGTTGTTGTAGAGCGTGTTGGCGCGGTTCACGTGGTGGGTCTGAATGTCGAAGATGAACAACGCCGAGGGGTCGATCATCTTCTCGCAGACTTGCTCTTCGTCGGTCGGGTCGTCCGGCACGTCGAAGTAGCCGCCGTCTTTCTCGATCTCCTGCTCGGGCATGCGCGCATCGAGCACGCCGCCGTCGCGTCCGCGCATCGACGCATCTCGCTGCTCGCTCACGCGCGCGTCGCGCTCGCCGTCGTCACTGTCCGCACCGGGCTCGCGGCTGCCGGGGCGCTTGCCGTCGTTGCCGCAGCCGGTGACCGCGTTCATCACCCAGAGCGAGGTCGCCATGCCCATGCTGCTGGCGAGGAACTCGCGTCGCTCGATGCCGTATCGCTTCGCGCCCTGATCGGCCTTCTCCATGATCATGCGGATCGCGCGATCGGACTCCGGCGTGTCGGCGCGGAAGATCTCGCCGTTGCTCAGCGCACCGAGCTGGATGGGCGCCTTCACGGGCACTTCGGGATCGGTGCGGCGCCCCAGGCGCAACCAGGGCAAGCGATGGCGGCTCATCCTCTAGGCCGTACCTGCCCGGTTCCTGAGCGAATATGACTGTTGGGCAGTTTCTATTGACCGGTGGGCTCGATGACCTCCGCAGCGGACTGTTCCGCGAGTTGTTCGCAGTTTGACGGCAAATTCCTCAGAAAATTGTTGTGAGCCGGTGGTGGCTCCGCGGTACATAAGGCGTCCGGTGCGGCCAAGCGTCGCATCGTCTTCTTTTGACCCTTGGAGAACGCGATGACTTGGTCTGCATTCGGTGCACGCAGCCGCTCCATGCTCGTGGCACTCGCTTTGGTGACGACTGGCGTGGCGGCGTGTGGTGAGGACGCGCCCAGCGAAGAGAGCGACACCGACGAGAGCGGCAGCAAGCGCGACGCCAGCACCACCAAGAGGGACTCTTCCACCGGCACCAAGAAGGACGCCGCGGTCGAGGAAGAGGAAGAGCAAACCGCCAAGGACGCGGGCGGTAAGGACGACCCGAAGACCGACGCGGCGCCCGCGGCCAAGGTCAGCGGTCTGCCCTGCGACGTCGAGAGGGCGCTGGTCGAGCACTGCGGCGCTTGCCACGGCGCGAAGCCGCCGTCGCCCGCGCAGCCCACGGTGATCAACTTCGCCGGGCTGATGGCCGACTCGCCCACCAAGGAGGGCGCGACCGTGCACGAGCGCGTCGCCGCGCGCATCGAGGATCCGCAGAGCCCGATGCCGCCGCTGAGCGCCGCGCAGGACGGCATCCCCGAAGCCGACAAGAAGCTGATCCTCGACTGGGTCAACGGCGACCGCGAAGAGAGCACCGAGGCGTGCGAGAACGAGGACAAGATCACGCCGCCGGTCGAGGAGCCGCCGCCCGATCTGTCCGAGTGCGACTACACGATCGAGTACCGCGCGCACCAGGGCACCACGGCCGACGACAAGGAAGGCTACACGCCTCCGCAGGTGCTCGATCACTACGAGTGCTTCAACTTCCAGGTGCCGTGGGACGAGAAGGTGCAGGGCATCCGCTTCGATCCGATCATCGACGACGAGCGCGTGGTGCACCACTGGATCCTGTACTCGATCACCGAGCAGCGTGAGTCGGGCAGCCATGGCTGCGGCGGCGCCAATCGCCTGTTCGTCAACGGCTGGGCGCCCGGTGGCAAGACCTCCGTGTTCGAAGGCGACATCGGCCTGCAGATGCCGACCAAGAGCCAGACGTTCCAGCTCGAGGTCCACTACAACAACCCGACCAACCTGACCGACATCAAAGATCGCAGCGGCGTGAAGGTCTGCGCGACCAAGAACCTGCGCAAGAACGAGGCCGCCACGTTCTGGCTCGGCTCGGTGTTCATCAGCCTGCCGCCCGGCCAGGAGACCAAGGTCACCGACACCTGCACGGTGCCGAACCCGGGCAAGGGGCCGACGCACATCCTCTCGGTCTCGCCGCACATGCACCAGCTCGGCACGCACATGAAGACCACGGTCAAGCGCGCGCAGGGCGGCAAGGTCGAGACGCTCACCGATCGCCCGTTCGACTTCCGCGACCAGGGTGACTACGCGAGCGACGTCGTGATCCAGCCGGGCGATCAGCTGACCACGACCTGCACCTACAAGAACACCAGCACCAAGAACGTGGGCTTCGGCGAGGGCACGGGCGACGAGATGTGCTTCAACTTCGTCACCGCGTATCCCGTCGATGGCCTCGGCGCCGGCAACCGCTGCATGGGCCTGAACCCGTTCGCGGGTGCGCTCGACGGCCTGTTCGGCGGCACGCCGTAAACGAGCGCGCTTCGGTCGCGCGCGGTACATAGCTGCGCGTGATCGAGGTTCGTGGGCTGGTCAAACACTACCGCGTGCACGAGCGCGCGCCGGGCGTGGGCGCCGCGCTGCGCTCGCTGTTCAAGCGCGAGTACAAGGTGGTCAAGGCGGTCGACGAGATCTCGTTCTCGATCGGCACCGGCGAGCGGGTCGGCTTCCTGGGGCCCAACGGCGCGGGCAAGACCACCACGCTCAAGATGCTGTCGGGCCTGCTCTATCCCACGCGCGGGGAAGCGCGCGTGGCGGGCTTGGTTCCGTTCGCGCGCAGCACCGAATTCCTGAAGTCGATCATGCTGGTGGCCGGGCAGAAGCAGCAGCTGCTCTGGGATCTGCCGGCGCAGGACACCTTCGAGCTCAATCGCGCGGTCTACGGCGTGCCCCGCGCGCAGTACACGCAGACGCTCGACGAGCTGGTGGAGCTGCTCAAGCTGGCGCCGCTGATCACCAAGCCCGTGCGTCAGCTCTCGCTCGGCGAGCGCATGAAGTGCGAGCTGGCCGCCGCCTTGCTGCATGGCCCGCGCGTGCTGTTCCTCGACGAGCCCACCATCGGCCTCGACGTCACCATGCAGGTCGCGGTGCGCGAGTTCATCCGCCGCTACAACGAGCAGCACGGCGCGACCGTGATCCTGACCAGCCACTACATGGAAGACGTGGCCGCGCTCTGTCCGCGCATCATCGTGATCGACCACGGGCGCATCGTGTACGACGGCGCGCTCGGCGAGCTGGTGCGCAAGCTGCGGCCGGACAAGAGCGTGCGCGTGTCGTTCTCGCGGCCCGTCGAGGAGCGCGAGCTGGCCGGGCTCGGCAAGCTGGTCTCGCATGCGCCGCGCGAGGCTCAGCTCTCGGTCACGCAGCCGGACCTGCAGCGGGTGGTGGGCACGCTGTTCGCGCAGCTGCCGGTCAGCGATCTGACGGTCGAGGACCCGCCGCTCGAAGAGGTGCTGGGCGCGTTGTTCGCGGGCGAAGCGTGAAGCAGCTCTGGCACACGCTGCGCGCGCTCCCCACGCTGCTGCGCGTGGGCTTCGCCGATGCCGTGGCCTACCGCGCCGAGTTCCTGGTCTGGGTGCTCGCGTACTCGATGCCCATCATCATGATGGCGCTCTGGACGCAGGTGGCGCGCGAGGCGCCCGTGGGGCGCTGGGGCGAGCACGACTTCCAGGCGTACTTCCTGGGCACGCTGGTGGTGCGGCTGGTGACCGGGGCCTGGGTGGTCTGGGAGATGAACATGGAGGTTCGGCAGGGCACGCTGCAGAACCGCCTGCTGCGGCCGATCCACCCGCTGCTCACCTACCTCACGGAGAACATCGCGGCGTTGCCGATGCGCTACGTGATCGCGACGCCCATCGTAATCGGCGGCGTGCTCTGGCTCGGCGGCTCCACCTTCAGCGGCGACTGGGTGCAGCTCGCGCTCATCCCGATCACGGTGTTCGGCGCCTTCTTGCTCAACTTCCTGGCCATGGCGTCGATCGGCACGCTGGCTCTGTACTGGGAGAGCTCGACCGCGGTGTTCGACCTGTGGCTCGGGCTGTACACGGTGTTCTCCGGCTACGTGATGCCGCTGGAGCTGTTCCCGGCCTGGCTGCGCGTCTGGGTCGACCGGCTGCCGTTCCGCGCGATGCTGGCGTATCCGGTCGAGAACGCGCTCGGCATGCTCACGCGCGAGGAGGCCCTGCACGAGCTGCTGGTGCAGTGGGGCTGGGTGGTGGTGCTGGCGGTGCTGACCAACCTGCTGTGGCGCGGCGGCATGAAGCGCTTTGGGGCGTTCGGCGGATGAAGCGCTACGCCCAGCTGTTCCTGATCCAGCTCAAGGCGGCGGCGCTGCTGTCGCTGCAGTACCGCGTCGACTTCGTGGTGCAGACGGTGATGGCGCTGTTCTGGACGGCGACCGCGCTGCTGCCGCTCTACGTGTTGTTCTCGATGCGCACCGGCGTGGCCGGCTGGAGCGCCTACGAGGCGCTGATGGTGGCGGGCTTCTTCATCGCGCTCAAGGGTGTGCTGCAGGGCGCCATCCAGCCGTCCCTGACCAGCGTGGTGGAGCACATCCGCAAGGGCACGCTCGACTTCCTGTTGCTCAAGCCGGCGGACGCGCAGTTCCTGCTCTCGACCACCAAGCTCGACCTGGCGCACGGGGCGGATGTCCTGGCGGGGCTGGGCATCGTGGGCTGGGCGCTCTCGCGCACGGGGCATACGGCGACGCCCTGGGCCTTCGCGCTGGCGCTGCTGCTGCTCGTGTGCGCGGTCGCGATCCTCTACGCGATCTGGATCCTGGTCGTGAGCCTGGCCTTCAAGGTCGTGAAGATCGACAACCTCAGCTACTTGATCGTCAGCACGTTCGACGCCGCGCGCTGGCCGTCGAGCGTGTTCCGCGGGGCGCTGTCGGTGGTGTTCACCTTCGTGATCCCGCTGGCGCTGATGACGACTTATCCCGCGCTCGCATTGCTTGGTCGTTTGACGGGTGGCCAGGTCGCCACCTCGCTGCTGGTCACGGCGCTGTTCCTCGCCGCGTCGCGCGCGGTGTGGCTGCGATCTGTGCGCTCGTATACCGGAGCGGGTGGCTGACGCGCTCTTCTTGAAGCTTGGTCACCGCGGTTACAGCGATCAGCTTCCGTGGTCAGGCAGTGTGTGCCATTTTCGGGCCCATGCCGACTCCGCGCAGGATTACGTATGAGTACGCGACTGATCCCGACACCGTGGCAAAGCTGCTGCACGACGCCGACTACCTGAGGCGCCGCTCCGAGCTCGCGGGCGAGACCAACGTCGAGGTGAAGGTCGAGGAAGTCGGCGACGGCATGCACGTCACGGTCGCGCGCGACCGCGAGGTGGAGCTGCCCTCGTTCGCCAAGAAGATGTTCTCGCCGCAGAACCGCATCGTCGAAGACACCACCTGGCGCCGTCAGGACGGCCAGTGGGTGGCGGAGTACTTCGTGCAGGTCCAGGGCATCCCGGGCGAGGTCCGCGGCAAGACCACCCTGAAGGCGACCGGCAAGGGAACCGTTTACGAGTCGAACTTTCAAGTCACCGCGCGTATCCCGCTCGTGGGTGGCAAGTTGGAAGCCGTGGTGGCAGACAAGCTGGAAGAGACCTTCCGGGCGAACGCTGAGCGAAACGCCAAGCAGCTCGAAGGGTAAGCCCCCCCAGAGAGGCCGTTGCGAATGCAATGTGCTCGGTCAGGCAGTACCCAATCCCGGCGCCCCCGCGCCCTCGCGCTCCTGCTGATCGCCCTGGCGGCCTGTAGCCTGAACGGCGAAGGCACGGGTGGCGATCGCGCGCCGGTCGATGACGAAGAAGACATCGACGACCCGATGGCCTCGCGCCGCGACGCCGGTGTCGACGCGATGGCGGACGCGCGCACGCAGCCGCCCAAGCCGGAGCCCGACGCGGCCCGCGATGCGTTCGTACCGCCGAGCGATGCGGCGCTCGATGCGCGAGCGCCGGTCGATGCCAGCGCGGATGCCGCGTTGGCGGACGCCGAGGTCGACGCGGGCCCGGTCGATGCCGGACCTGCGTGTGTCGTCGCCGGCAACTACGCGGCGCTGGTCGACTTCAACGTCGAGTGGATCCCGACCACGCTCGGCGGCGTGCTGCCGGTGCTCAAGGGTGGGCAGGGCAGCATCCGCATGTTCGCGACGGTGCGCCTCGACGCCAACGGCAGCTCGGTGGTCGAGCCGTGCGGCACCACGGTGCCCGACTTCGAGGGCACGCCGATCGTCGGCGGCGAGCTGTACGGCGGCGACATCCCGGTCGCGGCCTGGGACGCGCCCGCGATGCCCAGCTTCCCCACGCGCTGGTCCACGGTCTGCGACCGACCGGGCTGCGGCTACCTCGGCGAGGAGACCAACTTCGTGATCGGCGCGCGCGCGGTCACGCCCAATGCCCCCTGGCCACTGCAGGGCGGCTGGATCGAGTCGGGGCAGTACGAGGCGACCGACGACGACGGCGACGGGCGCCCGGGTCTGACCATGATCACGCGCGGCCCGCCCAAGGTGAACCCAGCGGGGCGGCCGTACGCCTTCCCACCGGTCGGTCTCGCGACCTACGGACGCGCGCGCAAGCTGTCGCTCGCGATGCAGCTGCGCGTGAAGCTCAGCGGCGCGCTGCAGTCGTGCGACCTGATCACCGGCAGCTCCTCCACGGCCGAGGCGCACGTGAGCGCGGTGGGCTGCACCGGCGTCTACGACATGACCACCGACGAGCTCGACTGCGCGCCCGAGGTGGCTCAGTTCGTCGACACCAACCTGCCGATGTGGACCGTGAAGGGCGCGACGTTCAAGATGCAGCGCCTGCCCCCGGGCGGCGGTTGCTACACTGCCCGCACGCTGCTCACGCAACCCTGAACAGCAACGCCTGGAGCGCGATCCACGCCGAGAGTGATGTCAGGTCGTCAGCAGCTGCGCGGCGCCGGCGTGGCCCTGGCGCTCCAGCACGGACACCACCGCGTTGCGCAGCTTGGCGTCGAGCCGGCGGCCGAGGCGCGTGAGCTTGTCCGAGCGCGTCATGTAGGCCGCCACCGCCGCGAGCCGCTCCGGATCGCGGATGCGGTCGGTGAGCTTCTCCAGCAGCTTGTCCTCGAGCAAGTCGCTGATCTCGCCGAGCCGACGCGACAGGCCCTTCTTGCCGAGCGCCTCGGTGATCATCGTCAGCGTGTCGAGGTCCGTGTGCGCCGCGATCGCCGCCGCGAGCTCCGAGCTCAGGTGCAGCGAGATCTCGGCCAGCAGCGCGGGCTCGTAGTTCTTGGACAGCGCCGCCGCGTTCTTGGGCTCGAGGTGCTCGGTGATGCGCGCGAGCACCAGCGGGCTGAGGCCCACGCTGAGCTTGCTGAGCAGGAAGTTCGGCACGAAGCGCGTGGTCTTGGCCATGCTCTCGTACAACGCACGCAGACCCGCCTGGGTGCGCGATTCGCTCGCCTTCACTTCGCTGACGATGCGCGCGAGCACGGCCGGTTCGACGTCGCGCAGAAAGGAGAGGTCGGTCTCCGTCAACCAGACCTCCTTCAACGACTCAATCTGCGCATCGGCTTCGGACATGAAAACACCTCGTTGTAGGGAGCTGTAGATGATGCCCGAATCACGGGTCGATTCAATGCTCAGCGACCCTCAATGTGTGTTTGAGGCAGTGGGATTGGTCACCACCTTGGTGGGTTCCGCCGCCGGTGCTGACTCCAGGCGCGCGCGGATGGTCTTTAGCGCCGCGCTGTATTCATCTTGGGCCGCCTGTACCAGCGCGGGTGCCGCGTCGTTGGCCTTGCGAGCCTGCTCGACCTCGGGAGCGACCGTGGCGCGCACCTTCTCGATCTCGATCACGCGATCCTGGCTGGCTTTCTGCTCGCCCGCGTGGGGCTCCGCCTGGATCTTTCGCTCGTCGTCGATCGCACGCTCCAGCGTGGCCTGCGCGCTGCTCTGCTCGTCGAGCAGGCGCTGCACCGCGCGC
The DNA here is from genome assembly GCA_040508235.1 of Polyangiales bacterium. Classification (GTDB taxonomy): domain Bacteria; phylum Myxococcota_A; class Polyangia; order Polyangiales; family DASUME01; genus DASUME01. The sequence continues at coordinate 7,951 of JBEVNG010000485.1, forward strand.
GCGTCCGCGGGCAATGCTACGTACGCGTAGTGGTTGGCGAGCGCGATGTCGTCCGCCGCGCGTTGCCATGCGGGCAGCGTGCCGGGTGCGAGCCGCGCCTTGTGCAGCTCCAGCGTGCGCTGCGCTTCGTTGTTGGCGCGCAGCCGGCGCTCGAGGGGCTTGTCGAGGCCGTCCTTGAGCGCGTGCTGCACGGTGGGGCCGAGGTCCTTCTCGCCACAGCCTCCGTCGAGCTCCTTCTGCAGCGCGGCGGAGGTGCGTGCGCCGAGGCCCGCGCGCTCCTCGCTCCACAGCTGCACCACGTCGCGCTCGGCGCCGCGCGCGCGGTCGTAGCTCTCCGTGGTGCCGGCGGCGTCGGCTTCGTCCACCGCGCGGCGCAGCAAGACCGGATCACCGAGCTTGAGCTCGTTGACCTTGGCGAGGCCCACGTTCAGCTCGTGCGCGCGCTTCTGATCGTCGGCCAGCGCCTGGCGCGCGGCCGCGAGCAGCTGCGGATACCGCAGCGCGTAGGAAGTTCCGTTTGCGGAAGAATGAAGTGTCTGGTCGCTGCCGCTGCGCGCGCACGCGCTCACCAGGACGAGCGCGACGCACGCGCGAGAGAGATGCATGGGACGCCTAGATAAGTGCGAGCGTCCCTCTGCGTCAACCGCCTGCTAGCGCCTTGTTCACGATCTGCTCGGCGTCCTGGTTGAGCTGTGCGAGGTGCGCCGCGTCGACGAAGCTCTCCGCGTAGATCTTGTACACGTTCTCCGTGCCGCTCGGGCGCGCGGCGAACCAGCCGCGCTCGCTGATCACCTTGAGGCCGCCGATGCTGGCGCCGTTACCGGGTGCATGCGTGAGCGCGGAGAGTACGGGGTCGCCCGCGAGCGTCTTCACGCCGACCTTCTCCGGCGACAGCTTGCCCAGCACCGCCTTCTGCTCGGGCGTGGTCGGCACGTCGCGGCGCGAGTAGAGCGGCGCGCCGTGCTGCTGGGTGAGGCGCTGGTAGTGCTGATACGGATCCTGCCCCGTCACCGCGCGGATCTCGGCCGCGAGCAGGTCCATGATCACGCCGTCCTTGTCGGTGGTCCAGACGCTGCCGTCCTTGCGCAGGAACGACGCGCCCGCGCTCTCTTCGCCGCCGAAGAACAGCGAGCCGCCGTGCAGGCCGTCGACGAACCACTTGAAGCCGACCGGCACCTCGACGAGCTTCTTGCCGAGGCCCTTGGCGACGCGGTCGATCAGGCTGCTGGAGACCAGCGTCTTGCCGATGCCGGCATCCGGGTGAAAGCCGGGACGATGGGTGGCGAGGTACTCGACCGCGACCGCGAGGAAGTGGTTGGGGTTCATCAGCCCGCCGGTGGGCGTGACGATGCCGTGGCGGTCGCAGTCGGCGTCGTTGCCGAACGCGAGATCGAACTTGTCCTTCAGGTGCACGAGCCCGGCCATCGCCGAGGGCGACGAGCAGTCCATGCGGATCTTGCCGTCGTGATCGACCGGCACGAACGAGAAGGTGGGATCGACGTAGTCGTGCACGATCGTGAGGTCGAGGTTGTAGCGGTCGGCGATCGGCGCCCAGTAGTGCACGGCCGCGCCGCCGAGCGGATCGACGCCGAGCTTGAGCTTGGCCTTCGCGATCGCCTCCAGGTCGACCACGTTGATCAGGTCGGCGACGTACGCGCTGGTGTAGTCGTGCTTCTTGGTGCTGGCCGCGCCCCAGGCCTGGCGCGCGCCGACGCGCTTCACGCCCGCGAGCCCGGCCTCCAGGTACTTGTTCGCGCGCGTCTCGATGTCCTTGGTGACGTCGGTGTCGGCGGGGCCGCCGTGGGGCGGGTTGTACTTGAAGCCGCCGTCGTCGGGCGGGTTGTGCGACGGCGTGATCACGATGCCGTCCGCGAGCCCGTCGTTGCTCGGCTCGCGCGCGGAGCCGCGCGCTTCGACACGTCCGCGGTTGTAGGTCAGGATGGCGTGCGAGACGCCGGGCGTGGGGGTGTAGCCGCGCTTGTCGTCGACCAGCGTCAGCACGTCCTGGGCGGCGAGCACGGACAGCGCGACCTCGAGCGCGGGCTCGCTCAGCGCGTGCGTGTCGATGCCGAGGAACAGCGGGCCGGTGATGCCCTTGGCGCGGCGATGATCGACCACCGCCTGCGTGACGGCGGCGATGTGGGCTTCGTTGAAGCTCTGCGAGAATGCGGAGCCGCGGTGTCCCGAAGTACCGAACGCGACGCGCTGGCTCGGGATGGCCGGATCGGGGCGCTCGCTGAAGAACGCGGTGATCAGGCGCGGGACGTTGACCAACATCGAGTGGGGCGCTTGTTTGCCTGCCAGCGGGTGCATGCCCAAGCCTAACGTCAGCCAGCCAACTTTGCCTGTGCCAGTTGCCGGGCAGGGTATGACGAGCGGGTGCGTAGGTAGCCGTATTGCCTGACGAAGTAGGGCGAAACTGCGCGAGGAAGCCACTCAAGCCGGCCAGCCGGGCTGCCGATAGAACCTGAGGGGGCTGATCGAGTTGTCGCGTTATCTGCTCAGGGTCTTGTGTCGCTATGGTCTCGCCACGTGGCTGGGCGCGCTGCATGCGGCCTGTGGCGTGTACATGGGCGAGCCGATCCGGCTCTTCCCGGAGAAGCACAAGGACGGCGGCATCCCGGAGAGCGAGGCCTGCGACCTGGCCAAGACCTTGGTCTCGGGCCGCGTGGAGACCACCGTGGGGGTGACGGGCGCGGAGCTGTACGATCTCGCCGCCACCCACTACTCGGCGCCGCTGACCTGGCTGCGTGGAGGCAACACGCAGCTGCACCTCGAGCTGAGCGACATCAACGTCTACTCCGTCGATGCCACGCGCAACATCGAGTACGACCGCTGGGTCGAGACGCCCAAGTGCGCGGACCACGCGCTGATCGAGGCGGCGCTCGGCCTGCGCACGGACGACGGCAAGCTCGATGAGCACCTCGGGCGCATCTCGTTCGTGGCGTACGACGACTACGAGGCACACGGCAGCGTCGAGATCGCGCGCGATGCACTGGTCGGTGCGTACCAGAGCAGCGCGCGCGGAGCGCAGTGCTTCGAAAGCTTGAAGGTGCGCCTGTTGATCGCCCGTGATGGCCTCCACGGCACGCTCGGCGAGGTAGTCCAGAACGGGGCGTGCGACGACCCCGTCGAGCGGCCGATCGAGGAGCTTGCTAGCGCGCGTTGGGGCAAGCGCGCGAACAACTACGGGGATTGATCGTCAGCGCTCAGCGGCTGAACGAGGTCGGGGGCGTGGCAGGCGGCGTGGTCGTCGGGGGCGTGACGCCCGTGCAGGCCTCGTCGGAGTCCGAGTCGGTGTCGACGTCGCCGTCGGTGTCCGTGTCGAGATCCCCGTCGGTGTCCGTGTCGAGGTCGTTGTCCGGCAGGCCATCGGAGTCGGTGTCCGAGTCCGTGTCGCCGTCGCAATCGCTGTCGCTATCGCTGTCGCCGTCGCTGTCGTAGCGGCCGCCGACGCCGCCGTCCGCCTTGGACGTGGGCTTGGTCTTCACCGCGCCGTCGGCCTGCTGCTCGAGCTGCCCCTGCGCACCGCCGAGGTCGTTGCCGGTGTCGGCGCATGCCACCAGGGCGCCGGCGATGGCAAGCGCGAGCGTGATCGTGATCTTCTGCATGAAAGCTGCTCCTTCAAACGAGCAAGGACACCGTGTCCTCGGCTGTAGTTGGCCGGGGTCTCGGATCCGAGTGAGCAGCGCGCGAAAAAAATTCAAAGCGTGAAAAGATCGCGAAGGGCTCACGAAAAGCGCGCGCAGCGGCCAGGACGTAGGTGGAGCCCATCATGCCGCAGCGCTTTCTGACCAGCCTTCCGCAGCTCGTGTCGTTCGCCATGCTCGCCGTCACGCTCGGCTTGGCGGAGCTCGCCCCCGCGCGCTTCGAGCGCTTGATGCAAGAGGATGGACCCGCGGAGTGGGCCACCTTCCTCGCATTTGCGCTGGCGGGTGGCATCGGCTTGCGCGCGCTGTGGAAGAAGCGTGTCGAAGACAAGCTCGCGCGCCTCACGCTGCTGGCCGTGTGCGGCTTCTGCCTGTTCGTCGCGGGCGAAGAGATCTCGTGGGGCCAGCGCATCATCGGCTTCCGCCCGCCGGCGCTGTTCCTGGAGCACAACTTCCAGCAGGAGAGCAACCTGCACAACTTGCTCAAGGGCATCCTCGACACGCGCTGGATGGTCTTGATGGTGGCGGGCCTCTACGGCGTGGTCGCGCCGTACGTGATCTACCTGACGCGCTGGCCCAAGGTGTTGGCGGCGCCGCTGGCCGCGCTGCCTTGGTTCGCCGCGATCGTGTGGCTGGAGTTCGCGTATCCGTACGAGCTGGTCGGCGAGCTGGCGGAGCTGGCGCTGGGGCTCGCGTTCTTGTGGGACGTGATCGAACGCAGCGATGTCGCCGCCGAGCCACGTCGCGCGCTGCGTGTCGGCGTGATGCAGGCGGGGGCGCTCGCGGGGGCGCTGGTGTTGGTGCCGCTGTACGAGCTCTCGCTGTCGTTTCACTCCGAGGATCTGGTCGCGCACACGCAGGAAGACCTGGCCACGCTGGCCGCGCGCATGCAGGACGGCGACGCGCTGCGCTCGGCGGTGTTCAAGAAGCGCGACGTGCACAAGCGCCTCTACACGGCGGTGAAGGCGGGCTACCTCGCGCTCGACCCGGGTGAGTTCTACCTCGATGCCTGGAACAGCCCGTACTGGTTCTCGTTCGAGCGTACGGGCGAGCGCGAGGGCAGGGTGGTGCTCTACTCGTTCGGGCCCAATCGTAAGCGTGATCTCGGTGCCCACGGCACGTCTGCGAATGGAGACGATGTCCGGCTCACGTTCGAGGTCAGCGCGCCCGCGCGTGCGGATGCCCGCTGACGTGCGCGGCCCCCGGCGCATGTTATCCCGTGCGCCGTGCGGCGAACCTGCGCGCTGATCGCTCTCGTCGTGGGCATGCCGCTTGGCGCGCGCGCCCAGGCCGCGGGCGTGGTCAGCTGGCGCGCGCCCACGAGCTGCACGCGCGAGGCGTTCGACATCGAGCTGCAGCGCTTGCTGGGGGAAGCTCCTCCGGTCGCCGTCAGCGTGCAGCTGAGCCAGCGCGGCGGGGGCTGGAGCACCACGGTCGCGATCGCCGATGCATCGCGCACGCTGCAGCTCGCGAGCTGTGACGAGGCCAGGCGCACGGCCGCCTTGCTGATCGCGACCGCGGTCGCCCCCGAGCGCGTGAGCGCGGTGCGCGCCACGAGCGTGCCCACCGGGCTGGAGCCGCGCGCGGAAGTGAAGCGGGAGGAAGCGAGCCCGGCCCCCGCGGAGCCAACGCGCGAGGCGCCGAAGCCCGTGGAGCCCGCACCGGTCGAGGTCGCGCCCGTGGAGCCTGCGCCCGTACCGAGCGAGCCCGCGCGCGTGGCGACGCCGCGTGTTCCGGCGCCCCGCATCGACAGCGACCTGCGGCTGCGGCTCGGTGGACAGCTCGCGGCGTTCACGTTGCCGGAGGTGAGCGGAGGCCCCTCACTGGGCGCCGAGCTGGTGCGCGGCCGCTTCGTGACCTGGCTCGACGCGCGCTACCTGATCGCGCGCCGCGCCGTGGACGAGAGCTCCGACCTGCGCGCCGAGCTCGACCTGTTCACGGCGGCGCTGGGCACGGCCTGGATGGCGCCCGCCGGCCCGCTCGTGCTGGGGCCCTTCGCGGAGCTGGAGAGCGGCGTGCTGCGCGCGCGAGGGCAGGGCGAGCGCGACGCGCGGAGCCGGAACGCCCCCTGGCTGGCCGGGGCGCTCGGCCTTCGTGCGGACGCGCACCTCTACCGGCGTGCCGCCCTCAGCCTCTACGCGGCGGCCTCCATCCCGTTTTGGCGACCTGGCGTGCAGCTCGGCGACGAGGCCTCGTTCCACACCACCTCGCCGATCGCAATTCGCGCCGGAATCGTGCTCCGCGTCGCGATCGGGGTCGCAAGAACCTCGGGCCGCGGCCAATAGCTGGGAGGTGGCCTTGCTCGACACGACCTCGCGCGTCTCTCCCGAAGCCGCCCCGGAACCCACCGGGGCGCCGCCGACGCGCGCCGACTTCGACACGCTGTACCGGGCGCACGCCGCGTTCGTGTGGCGCTCGCTGCGGCGCCTCGGGGTGCGCGAGGCCGCGCTCGACGACGCCACGCAGGAGGTGTTCGTGGTGGTGCACCGACGCTTCGCCGACTTCCGGCCCGGTCCCACCGAGAAGTCGTGGTTGTTCGCGATCGCGCAGCGCGTGGCGAGCGACCAGCGCCGCTGGCTGCGCCGCAAGGGCAACCTGGTGCAGATCCCGGAGCAGACCGTGGCCGAGGGACACTCGCCCTACGAAGGTGCGCTGCGCCGCGAGGCCTCGGACTGGCTGCTGGCGTTCCTCGATCAGCTCGACGACGCGCGGCGCGACGCGTTCATCCTCTCCGAGCTGGAGCAGATGACGTTCGCCGAGGTCTCCAGCGCGCTCGACGTCAACGCCAACACCATCGCTTCGCGTGTCGCCTCGGCGCGGCGCGCCCTGGTCACGTTCTTGGAGTCGCGCGGCCTCGCCCCGCGCGATGGCACGAAGGAAGGTACGCCATGACCGAGCTCTCTCCAGCGGTGCGCGCGCTGCTCGCGGAGGCGGGCGCCCAACACGATCCGAGCCCACGCGAGCTCGATCGCGGGCTCGACGCGCTGCACGCCACGCTCGCCTTCAGCGCACCGTTGTTGGCGGCCTCCGCGGTCAGCGCCAGCGCGGCTTCGTCGGTCGCGCCGGCGGCCGCGACGGTAGCCAAGGCTACCGCGCTGCAGACGGCGGCCTCCGCGTTCAGCGGCGGCGCGCTGGTCGGTGCCAAGGCGGTGAAGCTGTACCTGATCACGGCCGCCGTGATCGGCAGCGTCGGCACGGTGGCGGTGTTCCGCAGTGCACCGGCACCCATCGCCAAGCGCGAAGCGAGCGTGCAGACCACGCCCGCGGTGCGTGAGCCCGACGTGCGTATGGTGCTGCCCAAGGTCGTCGAGCAAGTGGAGCCGGTGGTCGCGCCGCAGCCAGTGGTGGCGCCAGCCGCACGCGCCGCGCGCACGGTGGACATCGGCGCCGAGCTTTCGCTGATCGAGGCCGCGCAGCAGAGCCTGCAGCGCACCCAGCCGGGACGTGCGCTGAGCCAGCTGGAGCAACACGCGCGCAGCTATCCGCGCGGTCTGCTCGCCAGCGAGCGTGAGGGACTGCGCGCGATCGCGCTCTGCGAAGCGGGTCGTGGCGCCGAGGGGCGGCGCGCCAAGGATGCGTTCCTCGCGCGCGCCGGCTCGACGCCCATCGCCGAGCGCGTGCGCAAGGCCTGCCCGTGAAGGGGCACGCGGCGCTCTTGCTGCTGCTGACCTCGTGCGACGGGCCGATGCTGTCGCTCGCGGACCGCAGCGTCGACGCCAGCGCGGACGCAGCGAAGGGCGACGCCGGCGACGACGCACGCGCCGAGCTCGATGGCTCCTCGGACGCGGACGCCGACATCGACGAGGACACCATCCTCTGCAGCAGCGCCGCGCAGTGCCCCGACCCCCGCGAGCCCGACGAGACGCTCTGCAACCTGACGCTCGGTCAGTGCGTCGAGTGTCTGCTCGACTCCGACTGTCCGTCGGACGAGATGTGCGCGCCCAACGGCGAGTGCGTCGAGTGCTTCAGCGACGCGGACTGCTCGATGGGCGAGACCTGCGATGCCGACGGCGACTGCGACGATTAACCGAAGCGGTCGATCGACAGCGGGCGTGAGAGCGGGTGGGCGAGCCCGAGCAGCAGGCGGGCGACCACCTCGCCGGCCGCCGCGCCGACCGTCATGCCCCGTCCACCGAGCCCGGCGCACCAGTGCAGGCCGCGCACCTTGGGGTCCGGTCCAGCCGCCAGCTCGCGGTCGCTGGTGACCGTGCGCAGGCAGGCCCAGCCGTGGTCGAGCGCAAGGCCCTCGGTCAGCGACGGAGCCAGCAGTCGCAGCTGCGCCCGCACTTCCTCGAACGCGCTCGCGTCGGGCCCCGGCACGCCTGCTTCCGCGACGTGCTCGTCGCAGGGCGAGGCGAGCAGGCCGCCGGCCTCGGGGCGGTAGTAGATGGGCGCATCGACGCGCCACACCACGGGTGTGTTGGCGGCGGGCAGCTCGTTGCCCTTGAGCTGAACCAGGTTGCGCCGCAGCGCCGTCAAGATGAGCTCGGAGCCCGCCGCCTTGCCGAGCGCACCGCCGAACGCACCGGCGGCCAGCACCACGCGGTCGGCGCGCACGCCGCCCTTCGCGAGCTGCACGCCGTGCACCTGGCCCTTCTTCACGTCGATCGCCTCGACGCGCGCGTCGGTCACGATGCGCACGCCCGCGCCGACCGCCCAGCGCCGCATGCGCGCCAGGATCAGCCGGGTATCGATCACGCCGGCGAGCGGCAGAAACAGGGCTTCGCCGCACTCGCCGCCGCGCAGGCTCGGCAGCTTGGTGGCGACTTCCTCGCCGCTCCAGCGCTCGTGGTAGACGCCGAGTCGACGCGCGCCAAAGCGCAGCTCCTCCAGCGCCTCGCTGCCCCTCGCCGCCAGCGCGACGCCGTGCGCGGACAGCCACGACGTCCCGATCCGGCAATCGAGCAGGTCGCGCGCGCGGGCCGCGAGCCAGGTGGCGGTGGTGTTCTCCTCGAGCGGCAGGAAGATGCCGGCGTTGCGGCCGCTGGCGTGGGTCGCCAGCGCGGGCTCGGCCTCCAGCAGCAGCACGTCGGTCTGCCCGAGCTCCGCCAGGTGCCACGCCGTGGCGAGCCCCGCGATGCCACCCCCCACGATCACGACGGACGCCTCGCTCGGCACCTCGCGCTCGCTCTCCGTCCCTTGATTCGCGTCCGCCACGCTGTTCGCTAGCGCGGGCCCGCCCCGCGGTCTAGCTCCCATGGCCCGTAAGGGTGGTGTCGTGTGACAACGGGGGGCCTCAGGGATCGTGGGCGGCCAAGAGTCGCTCGACGGCCGACTTCACCAGCGCGCTGTCGAACGGCTTGAACAGGCAGCGCTCCCCCTGATCGGAGGCGAACGTGCGCGCTTCCTCGGTGAACGTGCCGCCGGTGATGAACACCATGCGCTCGGCGACCTCCGGCTTTTCCCGAAGCACCGCCGCGTGCACGGCCATGCCGCTCAGCTCCGGCATCATCAGGTCGCAGAAGATCACGTCGTACGGCTTGCTCAGCGCCAGCGCGAGCCCGCTCGGCGCGTGGTCGGCGATCTCCACCTTGTGGTCGCGCAGCACGCGACCCAGCGCCTTGGCGGCCAAGGTCTCGTCGTCGATGATCAGGATGTTCGCGCTGCGCACCGGCGGCCGGCTGCTCTTGGGCCGACGCTGCGCGGCGGTGGCGCTCTGGAACGCGCTCAGCGCGGGGATCTCCACCACGAACTGCGCACCGCGGTCCTTGCGGTTCTCGGCCGTCAGCGTGCCGCGCATGGAGGCGATGATCTCGTGGCAGATCGAGAGCCCGAGGCCAGTGCCGATGCCGCGCGGCTTGGTGGTGAAGAACGGGTCGAAGATCTTGGTCAGGTTCTCTTCGGGGATGCCCATGCCGCTGTCGAGCACCTCGACCACGACGCGGCCGTCGCGCTCGAACGTGTTCACCACGATCTCGTTGTCGTTGGCGCGGCCCGGCTCGATCGCCTGCGCGGCGTTGAGCAGGATGTTCACGAACACCTGGCCAAGGCGCGCCTCGTCGCCGCGCACCGGCGGGATGTTGTCGAAGTTCTTCACCAGCTTCGCGCGGTGGCGAATCTCCGCCATGGTCACGCCGATCGCCCAGTGCAGGGTCTTCTCGACGTCGATCGGCTCCAGGCGGTCTTCACCCTGCCGGGCGAGCGTCTTCAGGTCGGCCACGATGCGCTGCACGCGCCGCGCGCCCTCGTTGGCCTCGTAGAGCGCTTCCTTGATCTGCGCGCGCCTGCGACCGCCGTCGGGCTCCTGGGCGGCCTCGGTCTGGGCCATCTGCCACTGCGTGATGCTGTCGAGTGCGTACTGCACGTTGGCGATCACGTAGGCGAGCGGATTGTTGATCTCGTGCGCGACCCCCGCGGCGAGCGAGCCCACCGTGGCCAGGCGCTCCTGGGTGGCGCGCGCACGCTCTTTCTCGAGGTCCTTGCTGATCTCGCGGCACAACCCGAAGGCGACCGTGCCGTCGTCCAGCTCGCGCACCGTGGCCCGCAGCTCGATGCTGACTTCCTGACCTTCGCGCAGGATCGCGCGCCCGCGTACCGTGCGG
>JBEVNG010000487.1:0-10760 GCA_040508235.1 Polyangiales bacterium
AGCGGCGGTGGGTGCGATAGGCCGTCTCCGGGGCGGCGGCATCGGTGCGAACGGACATGACCCGCGCGAGTGTAACGACCCCCCGCCAAAACGCGAGCGGTCACCCTCCCGGTCGGTGCGCCACTACACGGCCCGCGCGCTGGCCGCGACGCCGAGCAGCAGTGCGGCGACGATCAGCAGCGCACTGGCCAGGCTGGTGGAGTCGGCGACGAAGCCGATGGCCGCCGGGCCGGCGAGGATGCCCGCGTAGCCGAGCATGGTGAGCGCGGGCACGGCGGCGCTCTCCGGCATGCTGTCCTGCTTGGCCAGTGCGGAGTACAGCAGCGGCACGAGGTTGGCGCAGCCGAGCCCGACCAGCACGAAGCCGGTCCAGGCCCCGAACAGCGCGAGCAGGGCGATGCCCGACGCCGCGGTGACGGAGCCGAGCGCAAACGCGAGCTTGGCGCCCAGCCGCTGCACCAGCCTGTCGCCGGTCAACCTGCCGAGCGTCATCGCGCCGGCGAACAGCGCGTAGCCGAGCCCCGCGCGCGCGGGCTCGACGCCGCGCGAGATCAGGAACACCGCGCTCCAGTCGAGCATCGCACCCTCCGCCAGGAACGCGATGAAGCACAGCACGCCCAGGAACAACACCAGCCCGCGCGGGATGGCAAAGGCCGGCCCGCGATCCTCGCCGGCACGCAGCGAGTGTGGGTACGCGAAGGCCAGCGCGACCAAGATGCACACGATCACGCAGGCGATGGCGACGAGCAGCTGAACTCCCAGGCTGAGCAGCGCGCTGACGGCGGCGGCGCCCAGGATGCCGCCCAGGCTGAACAGGCCGTGGAAGCCGGACATCATCGCGCGACCGCTCGCGCGCTCCACGATCACCGCCTGCACGTTCATCGCGCAGTCGAGCGCACCCACCGCCACGCCGAACAGCGACAGCGCGAAGCACAGCACGCTGAACTCGCCGCTGGTGGCCAGCACCGGCAAGGCGGCACAGATCATCACGCTGGACAGCGCCAGCACGCTGCGGCAGCCCACGCGGGCGACCAGCGCGCCGGCGAGCGGCATCGCGGTCATCGAGCCAAAGCCGAGGCACAGCAGCAAGAGGCCCAGGCGACCCTCGTCGAGCCCGGCGTGCTCGCGCGCGAAGGGCACCAGCGGGGCCCAGCCTGCGGTCGCGAAGCCGGCGATCAGGAACGCCAGCCGGGTCGCGCGGATCTGCTCAGCAACGGAAGAGGGCACGTGCGTTGTCCTCCGTGATGTGCGCCAGCTCCGCAGCCGACTCGCTGCGCAGGGCGGCCATCACGTCGAGTACGCGTGTTACGTCCGCGGGCTCCGAGCGGGTGCGCGCCACGCCGTGCGGCACCTGGCTCGGGCCGTCGGTCTCGACGAGCAAGCGGTCGCGCGGGATCGCGGCCAGCGCGAGCCGAGGCTTCTTGGCGTTGTCGTGGGTGACGATGCCGCCGAAGCTGAAGCGCATGCCGAGCGCCACGTACTCGGGCACCAGCTCGGCCGGACCGCCGTAGGCGTGCATCACGCCGCTGTCCGGCGGCTGCTCGCGCAGCAGGGCGAGCATGCGCGCGTGCGCCCGGACGCAGTGCAGGATCACCGGCAGCTTGAGCTCACGCGCCAGCGCGAGGTGGACCCGCACGACTTGCTCCTGAGTCTCCAGATCCGCGCCGCCGCGCTTGCTCACGAACATGTCGAGCCCGCACTCGCCCACCGCGTGCGAGCGCGTGCGCTCCAGCCAGTCGGGCAGGGCGCGCAGGGCCTCCGAGCGCTGCTCGCTGCTCAGCTCGTGCACGTACAGCGGGTGCAACCCGACCGCGAGCACCACGCGCCGGTCACGCTCCGCGAGCGGCAAGAGGCGCGGCCACTCCGCGGGCGTGTAGCCGGGCACCATGATGCCCGTGATGCCGGCCTCGGTCGCACGCGCCAGCACGCCGTCGCGATCGTCGTCGTACTCTTCCGCGTCGAGGTGGCAGTGGCTATCGAACACAGCCGTTAGCGTGACTCAGACCGAGGCGGGGTGCAGCGACTGCTTCCTGATCGGCTCGGGCGGCAGGCTGTCGCTGGCGATGGTGCCGTCTTCCTGGAACGCCTTCAGCTCCTCGACGATCCGGCGCACGTAGTCCTGGCGCTGGTGGAACGGCAGGAACGCGGCCTTGAAGCCGTTGAGCACGATGTGCTTGATGTCGGCCAGCGACAGGCCGAGCTGCGTGTGACAGAGCCACAGCTCGCGCGACACGGTGGTGTCCGTGATCAAGCGGTTGTCCGTGTTGACGGTCACGCGCAGGCCGAGGTCGTGGAACAGCTTGATCGGGTGGCTGGACAGCTCCGGCACCGCGCCGGTCTGCACGTTGGAGGACGGGCAGCACTCCAGCGGGATGCGGTGGTCGTTCACGTAGGCGAGCAGGTCGCCGTTCTCCCAGAGCCGGCAGCCGTGACCGATGCGATGCGCGCCGCAGGTGTGCAGCGCCTGCGCGATCGACTCGGGACCAAACGCCTCGCCCGCGTGGATGGTGCAGTTGATGTTGTTCTTGCGGATCAGCTCGAAGCCCTCGCGGTGGTGCTTGGGCGGATAGTCGTACTCGGCGCCCGCGAGGTCGAAGCCGACCACGCCGCGGTTCTTGTACGCGACCGCCAGCCGCGCCATCTCCAGCGACGACTCGGGCGAGATGTTGCGGATGCCGCAGATGATCACCTTGGCGTGCACGCCGAGCTCTTCGCGCGCACGGGCGATGCCGCTGAGCACGGCCTCGACCACAGCCGTCAGGCGCAGGCCGTTGTTGGTGTGGAGCATCGGCGCGTAGCGGATCTCCATGTAGCGGACGTTCTCGGCCGCCGCGTCCTCGCACAGCTCGTAGGCCACGCGCGCGAGCGACTCCTCGGTCTGCAGCACCTTGAGCGTGACGTCGAAGGCCTTGAGGTACTCGACGAGCGAGCCGGTGCGCAGCCCGCAGTTCATGAACTTGAGCAGGCCGTCGGGGGACTTCTCGGGCAGCTGGATCCCGTCTTGATCAGCGAGCTCGAGGATCGTTTTCACGCGCAGCGACCCATCGAGGTGCACGTGAAGGTCGGTCTTCGGAAGGCGTTCAAAAAACGATAGAGGGAGGTTCGCGGTCACGCGGACCTCCCGGTCTGTGCGTCAGAGGGGCACGACGCGAGCGAAGCGAGCCTCGCGGTGGGGAGGGTCCATGACGGCTCTGCCGGCATGGAGGGGAGGGCGCGTGCCCTTCCCTTCGATGTTGATAGCGCCATGGCTCAGCATAGCAGCGCGCTCTACGTTTTCCGCACACCTAGCCGATCGAGCACGAAGCCTAGCTTGCCTACCGAGACGCTGACGCGCGTGGGCATCCCACCTTCGAGGCCCAGCGTCTTCAACAGATCCACGCCGCTGTCGAAGCGCGCGGCGGCGGTGACGGTGGTCTTGTCGTGCACCACGGAGATGGTCGCGCGCTCCTGGCCGAGCAGGAGCAGCAGCGTCTTGTCGTAGTGAGTGCGCGAGTGGCTGGCGTCGACCACGGCTACATCGCCGTAGAGCTCGTACTGATGTGCGAGCCGGCGCGCCTCTTCCTCGTGGCTCTTGAACACCTGGGCCGCCGCCTCGATGGGCGCGAGCAGGCCCTTGTCCGTGGCGCCTTCGGCGAGGAAGCGCACGATGAGCCCGCGCAGCCCCTCGTCCGTGGGCTTGCCGCGCAGCGCGCGGTCGACCATCGCGGCCAGGTCCGACGGCGTGCCGAGGCGCGTGTCGATGGCGCGGGCGTCGTGATCGGCGCCCGGGTAGGGCTCCTCGCCACCACGCACCCATTTAGCCGCGGCGCAGAGCCCGTCGAAGTCGGTGTGGCAGCAGACCGTATCGACCACGCCCGCCCGTTCCACGAGCTCGCGCGTGACCATCTCCGGACACGCGCCGTGCTCGGCCTTGGTGCTGAGCACGAAGCGCGGGTCGTCCGCGTACAGCGCATGCTTCTGGTGGTCGTGGTGATCGATCCACATCGCGAGGCGGTCACCGAGTCCATCGATGAACGGCTTGGTCGTCTTCTCGAAGCTGGCGCCACCCGCGCCGGCGGCGGCGAAGGCGACATCGAGCACGACCACGCGACCGCGTAGATCAGCGGGGCGGGGGAGTTTGCGCGGAGTGCCGTAGGCCAGCAGGGGAAAACCCATTGCCTGCGAGGGTGAGACCGCTCGCACTCCCACGCAAGCGAATCCTGTCGGAACGTAAATGCGCACGTCATAGACGCGAAGTGGAAACTGCTCGTGCAGAAACGCACCTTGCGGTCAAAGTCTCCTTGCGAAGCAGCGCCGGCGGCGCGCACGCTGGGAGCGACTCCCCCTTAAGTCTGCAGCGCGTTCTGCCGTTGCTCGTGGTGACTAGTGTCGAACTCCGCCGTCCCGAAGTCGCAACGTCTCTTCAAGGTTCATCACTCCGGAGCAGCGGCGCTGTGCGCCTTCCTGCTCGGACCCGCCAGCGCCGCGCAGGCTAGCGGCAACTGCCCCGAAGGCATGTGGGCCTCGCACGGCAGTTGTTGCGAGCTCGGCGAGGAGTACGTCGGCAGCAAGAACCAGTGCATGCCGGTGCGTCCGGAGCGCCGCTGCGTCGAGGGGCACTACGACGAGTGCGTGGTCGCGGGACGCCAGCTGGAAGGGCGCGGCTCGATCGGCGCGGGCTACGCGGCGGAGCTGTACAAGTACGCGTGCGACGAGGGCCATGCGGCCGCCTGCCGCGGACTCGGTGGCTTGACCGAGCGCGGCCTCGGCGTCGAGCGCGACGCCGCGCGTGCGCACACGCTGTACGAGCAGGCCTGCGCCGGTGGCGATGCCCCCGCCTGCACGCTGCTGGCGGAGCGCATGATCACGCAGCGCGACAACACGCGTGCGATGTCGCTGTTCGCGCAGGCGTGCCACCGTGGTGATGCGCACGCGTGCGGCGAGTATGGCGAGCAGCTGTCGCTGCAGCCGGAGCAGCTCACCAAGAGCAACCAGTACTTCGAGCGCGCGTGCAGCGGCGGTGTGGGCGATGCCTGCCGCACGCTGCTGGAGCGCGAACGCACGGCCAAGCCGATGTCGTCGCTGCGCACCTTCGACCTCCTGGAGCGTGGCTGCCGCGCGTCGGACGCCGAGAGCTGCGTGCAGCTGGGCGACGCCTTCCGCGGCGGCTCGATCGTCGAGCAGAGCAGCGTGCGCGCGGCGACCAGCTATCGCTCCGCATGCGAGAGCGGCAACGTCACGGGCTGCGAGCGCCTGGGCGACCTGACCGCGCTGGGAGACGGCGTGAAGCAGGACCTCAGCCGCGCCACCGAGCTCTACGCGCTCGCCTGCGACGCCGGCCTGCAGCACGCCTGCGAGCGCGCCGCGCAGCTCACGCGCAAGCCCAGCGCCCGCAACTGAGCGTCAGAACACGACCGGGATCGTGCCGACGTTCGAGGTGTCCTTCGACCACTTGAAGTTGTCGACCAGCACCGTCGAGTCGAGGTTCGGGTCGTTGGTGTCCCAGATGGCGAAGCGGATGGTGATCAGCTCGCCGCCCTTCACCGGCGCCGTGGTGTGCAGCCAACCCGTGGACGCGCCGCCCAGGTTGCCCGCGAGCGAGCAGGTGTTCTCGCCCGCGCCGTAGCCGGTGCCCGCGAGCAGCTCCGTGCCGCCCTCGCAGGTGAACTGCTTCTTCGCGTTGGGATCCTGGATGGTCGGATCGCAGACCGTGAGCAGGCCGGTGTTCACGCCGATGGGATCGTTGTTCGAGTCGAACACGATGTTGCCGTCGGCGACGCCATCCGGCTTGGGCTCCTTGAACACCACGAAGAAGTCGTTGTACGTGCTGCAGATGAACTGCGGGTATTCGCTGGTGTAGAAGATGCTGTCGAACGACAGCGAGCTGGCGTTGTTGGGCACGCGGATCTTCAGCTCCAGCGCGGCCTGGTTGTAGACCTGGGTGCCGGCCTGGAAGATGTTGCCGGCGCTGCGGCAGCTGGAGGCGTCCTTGGGGTAGCCGGCCGGCGGCGTGCCGCCCTTGGTGCAGCCGAACAGACCGAAGCCCGGGCAGGTGGAGCCGAACTGGTCGCAGTCGGCGGTGTAGCCCTGCTGGTCCGGCGCACGCGCGACGCCCGAGGACAGCGCCAGCAGCGAGCTGCCCTGGCTCGGCTTGGCGGCGCCGAAGTCCGGCAGCAGGCCGGCGGCGAGCGGATCCGTCATCGAGCCGCTGCCGGTGGAGTCCGTGAAGCGCGCGCTGACCACGCCCCATGCGCGCGAGCTCTCGTCCGCGAAGCTGCACAGGCCGATCGCACGCGCGGCGTCCTGCGCATCCGTGGAGTCGATGGCGAGCGCGTCGTCGCACTGCGCGTCGGCCGTGCGGGCGGCGCTGCCGCTGCAGTCGTCGTCGATGCTGTCGTTGGGGAAGTCGTAGGCGCCCGGGTTCACCTTCGGGTCGCAGTCATCGCAGTCGCCGTCGGCGGTGGTGAAGCCGTCGTCGTCCGCGTCCTGCGCACCGCCGTTGCAGTCGATCTGCGGCGTGGTGGTGCGCGCGTCGACCCGGGCGTCGGCGACCGGGCGCCCCGCGTCGCGCTTTGCAGGTGCGTCGTCGTCGTCCTGATCGAGAGGATTGGAGCCGCCGCCGTTGCCGCTGCTACCGCAGGCGGCGAGCCAGAGGGCTGCCCACGCCAAGCGATTGGTCATTCAGGATACCTTCCAAGTTCTTCAAGCCAAGATGTTCATTCGATGTACACGCTTACGCAGTGACTGAAAAGTGCCCGCCGAGCCTCTGTCGTTGGCCTTTGGGTTTGCTATGGTGCCCGGGTGGACGAAGCGTCGGGCGGCAAACCGCGCAAGCCGGGGAAGACGACCTCGAAGAAGAAGACTTCGGAGGACAAGCTCTTGATCCACGGCGTGAGCGAGGATGGCGAGAAGCTCAGCGTGCTGCGCGCGCGGGGGGACCGCGTCGAAGCCGGCATCGTGTCGAAGGTCAAGGATGGTGAGCCGCTGCACGGAGAGCTGGTGAAGCTCACCCCGCACGCGGACTTCCCGCTGCTATGCGACGTCGACGTCGAGCTGGCCGCTCCGAACGCGGGCGCGCCCAAGCTCAGCCACGGGGGCCCCGCGCAGGTCGCGACGCCCAGCTACCGCGCCAACTGGGACGCCATCTTCCAGAAGAAGCCGCGCCCCTCGCAGCTGAACTAGTGCCCTGAGTCGTGCTAGGCCAGCTCGCCGTCGAGCAGGTAGTCGACCAGCGGCGGCAGCACCTCGCCGGCGGGGCCCTGCACGAACAGGCCGTTGGGGATGCGCTCGGCCATGCTGGAGTACGGGCTCGGATCGCGGTTGATCACCAGCAGCGGCACGCGTCGCTCGGCGGTGCGGTGCACGATCAGCGAGGGCAGGTTGGTGGCGCCGGACGTGCCGACCACCAGCACCAGCGACGCACGCTCCACGGCGGCCAGCGTGCTCTGGAAGCGGAAGCGCTCCTCGTCGTAGCTCTCGTCGAACCACAGCACGTGCGGACGCGCCAGGCTCTGATCCGGACACACCAGATGGTCGCGCTGCTCCGGGCCGATGGCGCGCCCGCGCTGCCAGCGCTCGCCGAGCTCCTTGGGCAGCGGGTAGACCGAGGTGTCGTCGTCGTGCATGGAGCGCATGAAGTCGAGGTTGCCGTGGATCTGGTACGTGCGCGCGAGCGTGTTGCCCGCGCGCAGGTGCAGGCCGTCGACGTTCTGGGTGACGAGCAGGAAGCGGTCGCCCTCTCCACGCTCGACGAGGCCGCGCTCCAGCTCCGCCAGCGCGAGGTGCCCCGCGTTGGGCGAGGCCGCGCGGCAGACGCTGCGACGGTACAGGTACCAGCCCCAGATCTCCTCCGGCATGCGCATGAAGGCCGCGCGCGTGGCGAGCTCTTCGGGGAAGTAGTTGCGCGACCCGATCTGCCAGTAACCCTCTTCGCCGCGGAAGGTGGGCACGCCGCTCTCCGCGGAAACGCCCGCGCCGGTCAGCGTCAGGATCAACCCGGTGCCATCCCACTTGGAGGAGAGCCACGTCGTCACATCCGAGAGACGTGTCGCGAGGTCGGGCGGGTCGAGCACGGCGCGAGCCTAGCAAAACCGCTTTGGATCTGCGAAGGGGGAGCCGCGTGAAAAATCGAGGTGACGACGCAAAAAAGCTGCGGGTCGCTCGAGTTGCGGTTCGGAGACGTGCGACTTTCGTGCGCGAACGGTGCGTAAACCGAAACACCGCGGTTGCGGCGAGCGGTACTTGACAGGAGAACGAACACTCCGGTCAGCGTATGGGCGGCGCACGCGGGCCGTCATCGCGCGCGGACACTGACTGTTCGCGCTGGGTCGTCGCACGCGCGCATGTCTTCTGCGTTCGACTGTCAGGGAAGCCGCGTTTAGAACACGCGCGCATGATCGTTCCTGATCGGAAGATGAGTTGGTTCGGTCTGCTCTTCGACATGCGCGGCAGCACGCTCCCGCGCATCGCAGGCCGTTTGCTCGCGGTGTTCGTCGTGGCCTGTGCGGTGACGGTGGAGTCGTACGTGACCGGCGGCGTGGAGCACGATCTGTCCGTGGTGCCGTTCACGCTGATCAGCCTCGCGCTCGGTGTTTTCCTCGGTTTTCGCAACAACACCAGCTACGACCGCTACTGGGAAGGTCGCAAGTTGTGGGGCCGCCTGGTCAACGACGCGCGCTCCGTCGCGCGCTTGACGCTGCACCTGATCGCGGTCGACGCGACGCCCAATGCGAAGCTCGACGAGCCGGGCACGCGCGCGCTGCAGCGGGACCTGATCTACCGCGTGATCGCCTACGTGCACGCGCTGCGTATGCACCTGCGCAACGAGATCTCCGAGCTGGCCGAGCTGGAGCCGTTCCTGCGCGCGGAGGAGATCGCCGCCCTGCCGGTGCAGCGCAACGTGCCGATGGCGATCTTGAACACGCTCAGCAGTGTGGTGCAGAAGGCGCGTCGCGCGGGCGTGCTGCGCCACCGCGACGTGCACCTGCTCGAGGCGCAGATCAACGACCTGTGCGACATCCAGGGCGGCTGCGAGCGCATCAAGAACACGCCCATTCCGTGGTCCTACACGGTGTTGATGCACAGCATCGTGGCGGCCTACTGCTTCGCGCTGCCGTTCGGCCTGATCGCGACCGTGCAGCTGGCGACGCCGCTGGTGGTGGCGCTGATCGCGTACGCGTTCCTCGGTCTCGATGCGGTGGGCGACGAGCTGGAGGAGCCGTTCGGCAAGGACGTGAACGACCTGCCGCTGTCGCAGCTGTCGCGCATGATCGAGGTCAACCTGCGTCAGGCGCTCGGGGAAGAAGAGCTGCCGCCCATGCTGGTGCCGGGCCCGGACCGCATGCTCAGCTGAGCGTCTTGAGCTCAGCGCGCGAAGCCGTAGTAGTCGAACAGGTCGCCGAGCTCGCGGTACACGTAGTCCTTGGTCAGCCCGAACTGCTCCAGGCTGTAGGTGTGCTCGCTCTTGAACTTGCCGCGCTGCGCGGCCTCGGCGGCGAGCCGGCTGCGCAGGTCGGGCGTCATGGTCAGCGCGAAGCGGTCGTAGATCTCCTCGATGCGCTTGACCGGATCCTGCAGCAGCGACTTGTACGTCAGGCTGAAGAAGCGGTGGTCGCCGGCGCGGTCGCTCTCCAGCTGCTTCTGGTGCAGGAACTTGTAGTAGTCGATGATCAGCTGGCCGAGCGCGTGCGCCTCGTGGCCCTGCAGCGAGAGCTTGGGCGAGTGCCAGCGCCAGGGCACCGTGAACAGGCTGAGCGACGACGGCACCGCCTCGTACGGGTGCCGTAGGATGTGCACGAAGCGCGCTTCCGGGAGGGCTTCGGTGACGATCTCGAAGCGACCGGGGAGGAGCACGTTCTTGCCGAGCAGCGTCTTGCCGCCGCTGGCGTAGAGGTGGCGCTGCACGCAGGTGCGGTAGTGCGCGACCAGCTTGTCGCGCTTCTCGCGCGGCAGCCTGTCGACGAAGCGCAGGTGCTCGAACCGCTCCGGGAACGGCAGCACCAGCCAGATGGCCGGCGTGGCAAAGGCGAGCGCCCACAGCGCCTCGTCTTCTTCGTCCTCGTTGAGGCCCATGTCGTGCAGGCCTTCCCAGGCGCCGAAGTACTCCTCGTCGACGCGCTCCTGCAGCTTGGTGAACAGCCCGCCCGCGGCGTGGTTCAGCGAGCCGAGCGCGTTCAGGGCGCGGTGCCCCGTGACGGTGGGGAAGAACGTCTGCAGCAGCTTGAAGGTGGCGAACTGCGGGTCCTCGGACATCAGCCGGTGCAGGAACGTGGTGCCCGAGCGCGGCGCGGCCACGATGTACACGGGCTTGCCCAGCGGCTGGCTCGCGTGCGCGGGGAACAGCGCGTCGTCGACCTTCTCCGCGAGCCGGTTGGCGGCGTTTACCAGCAGCGTGGCAGCCACCAGCGAGTTCGTGAACAGGGCGCGCTGCGGTGCGAACGTGGCGGGCGCATTCGCGACCTTCAGCATCTGGAACATCGTTTCGAAGTCGCTGTACATGTGGCGCGGCGCCTTTCTAGCACCGGAACTCGCCGGCTCCAGGGAACGAGACATGGCACCGTCTACGTCGCCGCAGCGAGCCGGAACGTTCACCCAAAGTGAACGCTCGCCCGCAATTGCTGCGCTGCGTGCAGCCTGGAAGCAGCGGCGCGCTAGCGCATGGGCGGCAGGGGCAAGCGGGCAGGGCGATAGCGCCGGGTCGACGCGCGCTGCAGCTCCAGCTCGCCGACCAGCATCGCCGGAGCCACGGTGGCCACGGGCACCGCCCCGCTCTCGGCGAAGCA
>JBEVNG010000522.1:0-9688 GCA_040508235.1 Polyangiales bacterium
TCGGCCAGCGCGACGCTGCCGGCGAAGTCCATCAGCATCGCCAGCACTTCGGCCGGGTTCTGGGGGACGTGCGAGGCCTCGCGCGCCCCTTCCGAGGGCACGGGCCGCAGAGCCAGGCCGCCAGCCAGGCCCCCCATGGGCACGAGCGCGTCGAGATCCATAATCGGAAGTGCGTACCGGTCGGCGCCGCAAAGGGCAAGAACGGCGCGCCAGCATTGCCGGAAAAGGTAGGCAAAAACGGCACTGACCCGGCGTTTGCGCCGACGTTTCCGCGATCTGTTCACAGCGCTCGTGAATCCCCCCCACGGAGCATTGAATTCCGGGGCGGTCGAGGGGATAAAGGCGATCCCCCGAGCGCCAGGTACACGGATGCAAGCGAAGCCACGCGCCTACGAGCCGCACCGCCTGCTGGACGCGATCCGCGGCCAGACGCGCGTCCTGATCGGCGTCGCGCTGGTGGCACTGTTCGGCGGCGCGGCAGTGGCGCGCTGGGTGGTGCCCGATCTGTGGCTGGCACGGGCGAGCGCGCGCATCGGCTACGAGCCGCACGCGGTGCTGTCGCGCGCCAACGAAGCCACGCTGCTGGCGGCGGCCGCCACGCACCAGGGTGTCGGCGAGGCCGAGCTCAAGCGCCAGGTCCGGGTCAGCTTCGGCGGGCGCGATCGGCTCACCGTCGAGGTGCGCGGCGCGGACGCCGAGCGCGCCCAGAAGCTCGCGCGCGAGATCGCGTCCGGCTACGTGACGCTCGCCAACGCGCGCGCGGAGTCGCTGCACGCGGCCCAGCGCGCGGCCCGCAACAACGAGCTCGCCCAGGCCCGCGGCGCGCGCGACCAGGCGCAGCTCGCCCTACAGCGTGCGTTGCCCCCCGCGCAGGCCGAGAACGAAGCCCGCCTGCGCGCGCAGCTGGAGGAGCTCGACGCCGCGCTGCAGGCCGCCATGCTGGCGCCGCCGCCCGCGCGTCCGGTCGGCAAGCTCGATGCCTCCGAGGCGCAGCGCCAGCTCAGTCGCCTGCTCGCCAACGGCGCGGGCGACGAGGAGGTCGCCGCGATCCGCGCCAAGATCACGCGCGCCCAGCGCGCCGCGGAGTCGGCATCGCCGTCGCTCAAGCCGATCACCAACCGCATCGACGCCAAGCGCGCGGAGCTCGCCAAGCTCACCGCCGCCACGTCGTCGCTGTTGCCCCTGCGGCAGCAGCTGCAGGCCTCCGAGGAGCGCGTCAGCGCGCTGGCCGCCCGGCTCGATGCCGAGCCCAGCAGCACCACGTCCGCGCTCGATGGCCCGGTGGTCACGGAGCCGCAGTCGCGCCGCCTGGTGCGCGTGCTGGCTTCGTTGCTGGCGCCGCTGATCGCGGTGCTGGCGCTGCTCGTGGTGCTGGTGATGCGCGCGCTGAGCGATCTGCGCGTGTGCGAGCCCACCGAGGTCGCGCACTGGCTGGCGGTGCCGGTGCTGACCAGCAGCGCCTGGCCGCGCCGCAACGATGCCCTGGAGTCGCTGGTCGATGCGCTCGCCGATCCGGCGCTGGAGTCGCTCGGCACCACGCTGATCCTGCCGCTGAGCGAGCTGGAGCGTCCGCTCGCGGGCACGCTGACCGCGCAGCTCAACGCGCGCGCGCAGCGTCAGTTCACCTCGCGCACCGGCTCCCGCGTGACCATCGCGCAGGACTGGCAGGGCGAGCTCGACAGCTCGCGCATCGAGCGCGCCGCCGAGGCCGCCGATCGCGTGCTCTGGGTGGTCGCGGCCGACACGCATCGCGGCGAGACGCTGGCGGCGCGGCGGGCGATGGTGCCGCGCAAGGACGGCGTGGCGGCGGTGCTGGTCGATGCCGAGCCCGCGCTGGTGCGCAGCGTGGGCGTGACGCGCGAGTTCTGGAAGGCGCGCACGCACGTTCCCGAGCCGGTCGTGACGCCCGAGCCCAGCGCGCAGACCTGAACGTCTCGCGCGCTGGAGAGCTCAGTACGGGTCGTCCTTGAACGAGCGCGGCACCGGGGCCGGCGAGGGCGTGGAGCTGGCCTCGTCGCGGCGCGCAGGCGTGCGATGGCGACGGCGCGACTCGGCGGGTGCGCTGGCGCGCGGCGCCTGCACGGCCGGCAGCGTGGCCTCGACGTCTAGCTTCTCGCCGTGCAGCTCGCGCACCACGGTGACCTTCTCGAAGCCGTCCTTGGTGAACTCGAACGTGATCTGACGACCCTGCTCGGCGGGCTCGCCCCACCACTCGATGTCGGCCGGCGTCTGGCCGTAGACCCGACCGTCCGCGGACACGGTGGCGCCGCTGGGCTCGCTGGTCAGGCGCACCAGCACGTGCGCCTGCGGGGTCGCGGGCGCGGGCGCCTCCCGCGTCGCGGATGGGCTCGCGCTGGGCGCATTGGGCTGCACGCTGAGCGAGCTACCGCGCTCCGAGAAGCGCAGCGCCAGGAAGCCGCCCGCGATGCCGAGCGCCGCGATCACGGCCAGCTTGGGCAACAGGCCGGGCCCGCTGCTGCCGGCGATGGTCTCGCGGCCCGCGTTGGTGATCACGCCCGACTCGGTGTGCACGAAGTTGCGGTTGTCGGGCGTGACGCTGGGCACGGGCGGCAGCGTGCTGTCGCCGACCCGCGGCATGCGGATCTCCTGCGACATCTGCGAGAGCGCGAACTGCCCGCTCGGCGTGGACGGCACGCCATCGACGTACTTCAGCAGCTTGATCAGCTCGTCCATGCTGCTCGGGCGCTGGTCGGGCGACTTGGCGAGGCAGCGCATCACCAGCTGCGCCAGCGTATCCGGGCAGCCCGCGGCGGAGAGCGGAGGCGGCGGCTCGTGCAGGTGCGCCATCAGCACCTTGACCGTGTTCTCCCGGTCGAAGGGCACCTTGCCCGTCAGCATCTCGTACATGACCACGCCGAGCGCGTAGATGTCGGCGCGCCCGTCGACGGCGTCCTCGCCGCGGATCTGCTCGGGCGCCATGTACTTGGGCGAGCCCATGAACAGGCCCGCCTTGGTCAGCTCCTGCTCGGCTTCGCTCTCGACGTGCTTGACCAGGCCGAAGTCGAGCACCTTCACGAAGTCTTCTTCGTCGCCGTGCTTGGAGAGCAGGACGTTGCCGGGCTTGAGATCGCGGTGGATGACCTCGAGCCGGTGCGCCTCGCGAAGTGAGCGCGCGATCTGCATGGCGATGTGCACCACGCGCGTGTGCGGGACGGGCGACTCGGTGCGGATCAGGTTGTGCAGCGTGCGCCCCTCGACCAGCTCCATCGCGATGAAGTACAGGTCGTCCGCGGTGCGCCCGTAGTCGAACACGGTGACGGTGTTCGGGTGCTGCAGCTTGGAGGCGACGGAGGCCTCCAGGAAGAAGCGCTGCTGGAACAGCGGGTCGTGGTTGCCGCCCTCGTGGCGCAGATCGAGCGTCTTGATCGCGACCAGGCGCCCCAGCGGGACCTGCTCCGCGCGGTAGACGCGCCCCATGCCACCGCGCGCGATCACGCTAATGATCCGGAAGCGATCATTGATGACGCGACCGATCAGTTCGTCGGGCTGCGCGGCTTGCTTGTGGGCGGTGTTGGTGGCTGGCGTGCTCATGGACACGGCGAGGGGCGCGGATCCCCTCGATCCGACTGTGATCATTGTTCGTCACTGGCTGCGGAGGGCGCAAGTCGTTTTGCACACCTGGCCCTCCGGTAGAGGAGAGACCTAGCGTCCGTGTGCGGCGTCTACCGCCTTGCGCACCTGCTCCTCCAAGTCGCGCGAGAGCGAGCCGTGGCCGAGGATCGCCTCCAGCTCGGCGACCATGAGCGCGCGCCGCCGCGGCTCGTAGCGCTGGAAGCGTGTGAGCGGTCCCACCATGCGCGCCGAGACCTGGCCGTTGAAGCTGTCGATCTGGAGCACACGTTCACGCAGGAAGGCGTAGCCGCGCCCGCTTGGATCATGGAATCGCACCGGGTTTCCCGAGGCAAACGCGTCGATCAGCGAGCGCGCTCGGTTGGGGTTGTCGAGCTGGAAGGCGGGGTGCTTCAGCAGCGCGATCACGTCGTCGAGCGTGCTCGCGCGCTGTGAGGTGGCCTGCACCGAGAACCACTTGTCGACGACCAGGGCCTCGCCCTGGAAGCGCTCGTAGAAGCGCGCCAGCGCCTCCGTGCGCTCGGGTGCCTCGACGCTCGCCAGGCAGCCGAGCGCGGCGATCATGTCCGTCATGTTGGTGGCCGCGTCGAACTGCGCCCGGGCCAGCGAGCCGTCGCGGTAGCCGCCGGCCGCCGTCAGAAAGCGCAGGCAGAGGTTGCGCAGGCTGCGCTGACCGATCGCCGCGGTGTCGAGGGAGTACGCGCCGCGTGCAGCAAGCTCTTGGTAGCGCCGCTCGAACACTGTCCGGTGCGCTCGTGCGAGCTCGCCCTCGACAAAGTCGCGCGCCTCGTGCACGTGCGTGGGGTCGACGTCATCGAGGCGATCGGAGATCACCGACTCCCCCGGCAGCGCCAGCGCGACCGCCAGCAGCTGAGGCTCGGCGTCGCTCGCGAGCGCACGGCCGAACGCCTCGACGAACGCGCCATCGAGCACCGGCGTCGCGCCACGCTGGCGCTCCTTGATCGCCGCGATGATGCGGCGCTGGGCCAGGCTCTGCGCGGCATCCCAGCGGCAGTACGAGTCGCTGTCGTGGGCCATGCGCAGCAGCAGGTCGGCGTCCGTGCAGTCGCTCTCCAGCCGCACGGGCGCCGAGAAGCCACGCAAGAGCGAAGGCGAGGGCCGCGCGGGCACGTCGACGAAGGTGAACGTCTGCTCGGCCTCGCGGAGCTCCAGCAGGCGCTCGTGGGTGGCCGTGGACTCGCCCTGCAGCTTGAGCGGCAGATCCTTGCCCTCCGGGCTCAGCAGGCCGACGCGCACCGGGATGTGCATCGGCTTCTTGTCGGGCTGGCCCGGCGTCGCCGGCACACGCTGGCTGAGCGTGAGCTGGTAGCGCTTGCTGCGCGCGTCGTAGTGGGTCTTCGCGCTGACCACCGGCGTGCCCGCCTGGCTGTACCAGAGCTTGAATTGGTCGAGGTTGACGCCGCTGGTGTCGATCTGCGCCTGCACGAAGTCGTCGCAGGTGACGGCCTGGCCGTCGTGGCGCTCGAAGTACAGATCGCAGCCGCGCCGGAAGGCGTCCGCGCCGAGCAGGGTGTGCAGCATGCGCACCACCTCGGCGCCCT
Organism: Polyangiales bacterium; assembly: GCA_040508235.1. Taxonomy (GTDB): domain Bacteria; phylum Myxococcota_A; class Polyangia; order Polyangiales; family DASUME01; genus DASUME01. The sequence goes on from JBEVNG010000522.1 coordinate 5,154, forward strand.
TCTCGTAGACGGTCGCGGTGTAGAAGTTGTTGATCTCGGAGTAGGCGTCGGGGCGCACCGGGTGCGCGGTGGGGCCAGCGTCCTCCGGGAACTGCGAGGCCAACAGGCGCTGCACGTCCTGGATGCGCTTGAGCGAGCGCGAGCCGACGTCGCTGGAGAACTCCTGATCGCGGAAGACGGTGAAGCCTTCCTTGAGGCTGAGCTGAAACCAGTCGCGGCAGGTGACGCGGTTGCCGGACCAGTTGTGGAAGTACTCGTGGCCGACCACGGCCTCGACGTTGAGGAAGTCCGTGTCGGTGGCGGTGTCGGTGCGGGCGAGCACGTACTTGGTGTTGAAGACGTTCAGGCCCTTGTTCTCCATCGCGCCCATGTTGAAGTCGCGCACGGCGACGATCATGTAGACGTCGAGGTCGTACTCGCGGCCGAACGCGCGCTCGTCCCAGGCCATGGCCCGCGCCAGCGACTCCAGGCAGTGCTCGGTCTGATCGCGATCGCGCTCGGCGGTGTAGACCTGCAGCTTCACGTCGCGCCCGCTGACGGTCTTGAACGTGCCCTCGCGCAGCGCGAGATCGCCGGCGACCAGCGCGAACAGGTAGCAAGGCTTGCGGAACGGATCGACCCACAGCGCGTAGTGCTTGCCGAGAGGCAGATCGCCCTGCTCGATCAGGTTGCCGTTGGACAGCAGCACCGGGTAGCGCTTCTTGTCGGCGACGATGCGCGTCGAGTAGCGCGCCATCACGTCCGGGCGATCGAGGAAGTACGTGATGCGCCGGAAGCCCTCGGCCTCGCACTGCGTGCAGAAGTTGCCGCCGCTGAGGTAGAGCCCCTCGAGCGCCTTGTTGGCGCTCGGGTTCACGCTGCCGACCACGGTCAGCTCGAACTTGGCCGGCACGCGCGGGATGGTCAGCGTCTCGGGGGCGATCGTGTACTCGCTGGCCTGGAGCGTGCGCCCATCGATCGCGATCGACTTCAGGACCGCGTAGTGACCGTCGAGGATCAGCGGCGCGTCGCTGGCGCCGTGCCGGGTGCGCTCGACCTGGCTGACCGCGGTGACGTGCGTGTCGTGCTCGTCCAGCTCGAACGTGAGATCGATCTGCTCGATGGTGTAAGGCGGCGGCCGGTAGTCCTCGCGGCGGGTCACGGTCGCGGTCGTCTCTCGCATGCGTGCAGTATCCCGCTGAAACGAAGCCTCGCACGGCAGATTCGTGCGCCTACATCCTGCGCACGATCAGAGTGGCGTGCGCTTGGGCTCACCGGCGCGACGCGGGTACTTGCGCGCGGTCTCTGCGTGCTTGTCGATGCGCAGCACGGTGCCCGTCTCGGTGCGCCGCGAGGACACCAGCTTGGCGTGCAGCAGCTGCAGCGCGCGCGTGGCCTCGTCGAGCTCCAGCGCGGCCTGCTCGCCCTTGATCGCCAGCTTGCGTCCGCCGACCTTGAGCAGCGGGATGCACAGCTCCAGCAGCACCGGCAGCCGTGCGCAGGCGCGCGAGGTGGCGACGTCGAACGACGCGCGCAGCGGGCCCTGGCCCAGGCTCTCCGCGCGCTCGCTCTCGACGCGCACGTTGGAGAGCGAGAGGGCGCGCGCGGTGTCGGCGAGGAAGCGCGCCTTCTTGGCCGTCGACTCCACCAGCGTGAACTTCAGATCCGGCCGCGCGATCGCGAGCGGGATCGCGGGCAGCCCACCGCCCGAGCCGATGTCGACCACCTTGCCGGTCACGCCCGTGAGCTCCGGCAGCAGGCTCAGGCTGTCCTCGATGTGTTTGGTCCAGGCCTCGGCCGGATCCGTGATCGCGGTCAGGTTGAAGGCTTGGTTCGCTTCGAGCAGCAGCTCCAGGTAGCGTCGTTGTGGGTCCACCGGCTCGACCTCATGGCACGTGGAGCGCTACCACTCCAGCTCCTCGAGACTCGGATCGTCGCAGCTCGGGCAGCGGGGCTCGGCCTTGCCGAGGTAGCAGAGGCCGCAGCTCTGGCACTCGTTCCAGTACAGCGCCTCGCCGCAGTGCGCGCAGGGCAGCTTGGTGCTGTGCTCGGTGTCCCGCAGCGGCAGCTCGGTGCCCCAGCCGCAGCGCTCGCAGTGCAGGGTGACGCTCTCGCCTTTGCGCCGTTTCATCGCTCGATTCTACGCCCAGGTGGTACACAGCCCCAATGCCCACGTGGGAGCAGCTCCTCTCGCCCGAGCGCCTGAGTCGACCGGGGACCACGCCGAGCTCGCCCACGCGTAGCCCGTTCCAGCAGGACGCGGACCTGATCGTGTTCAGCGCGTCGTTCCGGCGCCTGCAGGACAAGACGCAGGTGCAGCCGCTGGCCGAGGCCGGCCGCGTGCGCACCCGGCTCACGCACAGCATCGAGGTGGCGTCCGTGGGGCGCTCGCTCGGCAGCACGGTCGCGCATCACTTGAAGCTGGAGGCCGAGCCGCGCCATGCGCTCGCGCAGATCGTGCACGCGGCCTGCCTGGCGCACGACATCGGCAACCCGCCGTTCGGCCATGGCGGCGAGGACGCGATCCAGGCCTGGTTCAAGGCGCACGACACGCAGCTGCCGGCCGAGCTGGCCGCCGACTTCCACCGCTTCGATGGCAACGCCCAGGGCTTTCGCACGCTGACGCAGCTCGAGAACTACCGCTTTGACGGGGGCCTGCGGCTCACGCACGCCACGCTCGGCGCGCTGCTCAAATACCCGGTGCGCGCGACCGCCTGTGATCCCACGCAGCTGGCGCGCAAGAAGCCCGGCTTCTTCAGCGCCGAGCAGGCCTACATCGACACGCTGTGGGCGTCGTTCCAGCTGCCCGCGGGCGCGCGGCACCCGCTGGTCTACCTCACCGAGGCCGCCGACGACATCTGCTACGCGATCGTCGACCTGGAGGATGGCTACGGCGCGGGCCTGCTCGACTACCACGACGCCGCCGAGGTGCTGGAGGAGCTGGCCGGCGTGCGCGCGGATGCCTCGCTGGTGCGCGGCGAGCGGCTGCAGAAGCTGCGCGGCGTGGCGATCCATCGCCTGGTCGAGGGGCTGAGCGAGGTGTTCGTGGACCTCCAGCCCCAGCTGCTGCGCGGCGAGGCGGCCCCCGAGCTGTGCGCGGCGAGCCCGCTCGGCGCCGCCCTGCAGCGCGCCAAGCAGCTGGCGGGCACGCGCATCTACACCGCGCAGAGCGTGGTCGAACGTGTGCTCGGGGGGCAGGCCGTGCTGGCCGCCTTGCTCGACGCGCTGGTCCCGGTGGTCGACGCGCTGGCCGAGGTCGACTTCGACCGCAGCCGGCTGCGTGGCCCGCGCGCGTCGATCGCGCACCTGTTTGGGCCGGCCTTCGCGCCACGCGATCGCTACCAGGCGCTGCTCGGTGTCACCGATTACCTGAGCGCGCTCACCGATCGCGGCGCGCTCGCTCTGCATCGTCGCCTGGCGGGCCTCGATTGAGCCTTCGATCACGTGCCGTGGGGGCTTCGGTCGAGTAATACTCGCGCCGCACCTTCTACGTGGAGCGAGGCAATGTTCGAGACGCTGCAGCTGGCACCGCCGGATCCGATCCTTGGCCTGACCGATCAGTTCAAGAAGGACCCCAACCCCAACAAGATCAACCTCGGGGTCGGCGTGTACCAGGGCGAGGATGGCAAGACGGCCACGCTCGCTTCGGTTCGCAGGGCGGAGGCGCTCGTGCTCGAGCAGGCCGCGCCCAAGACGTACCTGCCGATCGAGGGCTCGCCCGACTACGGCAAGCACGTGCGCACGCTGCTGCTCGGCGCGCAGGACGTGCGGGTCTCGGACGGCCGCGCGATCACGGCGCAGACGCCCGGCGGCACCGGCGCCCTGCGCGTCGCGGGTGATCTCGCGCGCACCAAGGTGGGCATCAAGCGCATCTTCGTGAGCGATCCGACCTGGGCCAACCACCAGGCGATCTTCCAGGCCGCCGGCCTGGAGGTGGTGACGTACCCGTACTACGACGCGGCCACGCATGGCCTGGCGTTCGACAAGATGCTCGCGGGCATCGCGCAGGCGGGCAAGGGCGACGCGGTGCTGCTGCACACGTGCTGCCACAACCCGAGTGGCGTCGACCCCAGCACCGCGCAGTGGGAAGTGATCGCGCAGGCCGCCAAGGAGCAGGGCTTCTTGCCGCTGTTCGACTTCGCCTACCAGGGCTTCGGCGAGGGCATCGAGGCGGACGCCGCCCCGGTGCGCGAGTTCGCGGCGCGCGACATCGAGATGATCGTCTGCAGCTCGTTCTCCAAGAACTTTGGCCTGTACAACGAGCGCGTCGGCGCGGTCTCCCTGATCGCCAACGACCTCGACGCGGCCACCAAGGCGCTCAGCCAGCTGCGCGTCACCGTGCGCTCCAACTACTCCAACCCGTCCGCCTACGGCGCGGCCGTGGTCAACGCGGTGCTCGGCAACCCCGAGCTCAACGCCCAGTGGCGCAACGAGGTGGACGCCATGCGCGCCCGCATCGCCAAGATGCGCACGCTGTTCGTCGAGGGCCTCAAGGCCAAGGGCGTGAAGCAGGACTTCAGCTTCATCGTGCACCAGAAGGGCATGTTCTCCTTCGC
>JBEVNG010000526.1:0-6608 GCA_040508235.1 Polyangiales bacterium
ATCACGCCTCTCTCCGATCCGTGGTGGCACGCGCTGGTGACGGCCCTGGTGCTGTCGTGCGCCTTGGTCGCCTCCGGGCACGTGGTGCTGCACAAGCGCGACGTGCGCTCCGCGATCGGGTGGGTGGGGTTGATCTGGCTGGTGCCCTGGCTGGGCGCGCTGCTCTATCTGCTGCTCGGCATCAACCGCATCCAGCGCCGCGCCATCATGCTGCGGCGCGACCCCAGCAAGCTGCGTGCGCCGCGACCCCAGCCGGTCGAGGCGGAGGAGTCGGTGCGCATCAGCGCGAGCTGTCTGCACCTGTCCGATCTGAGCGTCGCGATCGGCAACGTCACCAAACAACGTCTGACCTCGGGCAATCGCTTCGCGCCGCTGATCAACGGTGATGCGGCGTACCCGGCGATGCTGGCGGCGATCGATCGCGCCGAGCGCTCGATCGCGATGTCGACCTACATCTTCGAGACCAGCGGCGTGGGCGCCAAGTTCGTCGATGCGCTGGTGCGCGCCCAGGAGCGCGGCGTCGAGGTGCGCGTGTTGATCGACGACATCGGCGTGCGCTATGCGCGACCGCGCGCCGACCGCGTGCTGCACAAGCGAAAGGTGCGCACGGCGCTGTTCATGCCCGCGCGCTCGCTGCTGCGCGCGCCGTACTTCAACCTGCGCAACCACCGAAAGATCCTGATCGTCGACGGCAAGCTCGGCTTCACCGGCGGCATGAACATCCGCGAGGGGCACGTGATCGCGAACCCGAACGGGCGCGCCACCCGCGACCTCCACTTCAAGGTGGAGGGGCCGGTGGTGGCGCAGCTGGCGGAGGTCTTCGCGGCGGACTGGGAGTTCACCACCCGCGAAAAGCTGACTGGGGAGCTATGGTTTCCCACGCTGGAGCAGCGCGGACCCACGCTGGCGCGCGGCATCGCGGACGGTCCGGACGAGGCCTTCGAGCGCGTGTCCTGGACCCTGCAGGCGGCGCTCGCCTGCGCCCACCGGAACGTCACCATCATGACGCCCTACTTCTTGCCTGATCCGGTGATCCACAGCGCCCTCAGCACGGCGGCCCTGCGCGGCGTGGAGGTCAACGTCGTCCTGCCTGGCGACAACAATCTGCGCCTGGTGCAGTGGGCGATGTGGCGCCAGCTGGAGGAGGTGCTGCGTCACGGCGTGCGCGTCTGGCTGACGCCGCCGCCGTTCGACCATACCAAGCTGATGCTGGTGGACTCGGAGTGGGTGCTGCTGGGGTCGGCCAACTGGGACACCCGAAGCTTACGCTTGAACTTCGAGCTGGACTTGGAGTGCTATGACCGGGACCTATGTGCGTCGTTGACTGCCCACGTCAGCTCGCGGCTCTCCCTCGCCCGCGAGCTGACCTTGCACGAGCTCCGCAGCCGTCCGCTTGCGTGGCGCGTGCGAGATGGCTTTGCGCGTCTGCTGATGCCTTACCTCTAATCGTTGGTCCTGGAGTGGTGGATGAGTGATCGCGTCGGTGCTTTGCTCGCGCGTGGAGATACCGCGCGCGTCGACGGACGTCGCCTCGGTGCGACGCTGGCCGCGCTGGCGGCGACGTTTGCGGTGGACCTGTGGCAGCTCGGGCCCGCACGCTTGAAGGACTTCGCGCCCGGCTTCGCCTACGACGCGTGTGTACTGCTGACGGTCTACTGCCTGTTCGAGGCGCTCGACTGGGCGCTACGCCGGCGCACGATGATCACGTGGCTGTACTATCCGTGGCTGGTCGCCGCGTGGGGCTTGAGCTGCGCGCACAGCTGGTTCTTCGACGTGGCGACCGAACGGCGGCTGACGCCGCTCGACTTCACGGGCGCGGGCATCCGCTACTTCTTCGAGGCGGTGTTGCCGGCGGCGGGGCTCTACACGCTGCTGGGGGGCGCGCTGCTGATCACGCTGGGCGCGCTGGGTGGGGGCTATGCGCTGCGCACCCTGCCGCGCTTGCCGGTGGTGTACGCGCTGGCGTTCGTGGTGGCGACCGGGGCGCTCGCACTGGTACGCGTGCGTAAGATCCCGTCGCCGCTGTTCGACGCCAGCTTCGAGCTCTGGGAGCTGGCCAGCCGGCCGCGCCTGCGTCCGCTGACGGTGGGCGGCACGGAGCATGCGGTGGCGCTGCTCGACAAGAGCGAGCGCACCCACACGCTGGAGCCCACTCGCTACGACAAGGTGATCGTGTTGGTCATGGAGACGATGACCAGCGAGAAGCTCGAGCAGGAGCGCGCGGACTTGCCGGCCGAGGCGTTCCTGCGCGCGGGCGCACCCGAGCAGTTCACGCGCTATTACCCCAACAACCAGGACAGCCGCACCGGCATGCTCGACATGCTGTTCTCGCGGCTGATCCCGTACGAGGCGTACAGCGACGAGGGCTACAAGGGCTACCGCCACCTGGCGGACGCACCGTCGCTGGTCGATCGCATGAAGGCGCTCTCGTACAAGAGCGCGTTCGCGGTCGCGCAGACGGAGCTCGAAGAGGTGGTGGGCGAGCTCGGCTGGGACGCCACGCTGCACCTGAGCGAAGGCGAGATCGTGCGCGCGCGGGCGGCGGGCCTGTTGTGCTTCGCGCCCGACGAGTACGAGCGCAGCTGCGAGGACGTCACCATGCTGCCGGCGGTGATGGACTTCGTCACCACGAACGAGCGCGCGTTCGTCTACCAGGAGTTCATCTGGGGGCACGCGGCCGAGTACAACCACGCCTCGGGCAAGACCAACGCCGCGTACTACTCCGCGTACGTGGAGGCACTGCAGAAGTCGCTCGCCGAGCACGGCCTCCTGGAGCGCACGCTGCTCGTGCTCACCAGCGATCACGGCTTCCGCGATCGCGGCATGCAGGATCGTCCGTCCGTGTATCGCATCCCGCTCTGGTTCTCGGCGCCGGACCTGCCGCAGGTCCGCGACGCGCGGCTGCTCTCCCATGCGGACTTCGGCATGTTGCTGTTCGAGCACCTGACGCCGAGCGCACCGCGTGCGGACGACAACGAGCTGGTGATGATCGTGGGTCCCACGGGACAGGGCAACCTGTTCGCCGTCGGCCGCGACGGCCACGCGCTGATCCGCCACAAAGCAGGGCTCGATCTGCTGATCTCGCAGGAGGGCCAGTTGCCTTACGCGCCCGACGCGATGCTGGGTGCGTTTCGCGCGTACCGATCGCATTTCAATCGCGGTGCCACGCAGGCGATCCCTTGATGCGGGCGTGAGCGTGCGTTAGACCGCGCCCCGCATGCTCGCGCGGGAAGTTCTGCACAAGCTCACACCGGCCTGCCTGTTGCTCGTCAGCGCACTGTTCGCGGCGGGCGCACACGCGCAGCCGTTCACGCCGACGATCAACCCCACCGTCGCGCCGATCGCGATCAACCAGAACCCGGAGAAGCTTGCCATACGCAGCAAGCTTGCCGAGCAGGTGCTGATCAACATCGCCTTCGGTGCGACCATCAACGGCGGCAACACGCAGTCGTACGCCGGCAACCTGGGTGGTCGCTTCGGGCTGCTGCGCGGCATGAACCAGCTGCAGATCGAGGCCATTGGCACGCTCGGCGGCGCGCGCCGCGAGGGCTCGCTGACCGATGTCGACTGGACCACGCGCAACGCGGTCGGTCGCGCTCGCTACGATCGCTTCCTGTCGTTGACCGATGCGCTGTTCATCGCGGAGGTGCCGCGTCGCGACGTGGCCGCGGGCTTGAACGTGCGTCTGCAGACGCAGGCCGGCTACCTGCGTAACCTGTACAACTTCAACGACGCGCACCGCGTGTGGACCGAGCTCGGCTACGACTTCACCTACGACAACTTCTCGTACGACGACGACGACCGCGCGCGTGCGGAGGCGATGATGACGGTGTTGCCGGAAGGCGGGAAGGTGCACTCGGCGCGCGTGTTCCTGGGCTACACCAACAAGCTCTCGCCGACCGCGAACCTCAACCTGGGCATCGAGACGCTGTACGACTTCCAGGACTGGAAGAACGTACGCGTGAACGGCATCGGCGAGCTCACCTCGGCGCTGACGCAGAAGTTCAAGCTCGGCCTGCAGTCGCGCACGCTGTTCGACAACGTGCCGGTGTCCGGCAAGAAGACGTTCGACGTGATCCTGATCGCGCAGCTGATCTACATGTTCGACTCGGCCGCGGGACAGCTGGCGCCGGTGACGGTGTGCCCCGCCTGCGACTGCACGGCGCAGGTGCAAGCCGCGCGCAACCAGTGCGTGCGCGAGACGCCGCTGCGCCAGTTCGGCCAGTGACGACTACTCGCCGCGCATGATCGCCACGAGCACGATCGCGGCGAAGAAGATCACCACCACCAGGCAGCCGATGCCGATGGCCGCCGCGTCCGGCCAGCCCACGGTGTCCTGGGGTTTCTCGGACGGTTCGGGCGTCTTGGGGGCTTCCGGCTCGGACATCTCCGGCCGGGCATAACACGGTCCCGGGTCAGCGCACGTAGAGCCGGGCGTCGTCGGGGCGCACGTCCAGGTGGAAGTGGTCGCGGTGGCCCTCGTTGTAGTTGGGCGTCAGCACCGACGAGAACAGGCCGCTGGCGGAAAGGTCGCAGGCCAGCGAGAGCAGGGCCTGACCACGCGCGGTGGTGGGCTTGCCGCTGCAGGTCTCGACATCGGGCGTGATCTCGAAGTCGGTCGCCACCGAGAGCGGACCGTCCTTGGTCTCGAACGACGCCATGTCGAGCGCGAGCCCGAAGGTGTGGAAGCTGACCCGCGGCTGATCGCGGTACGACGAGTTCACGTGCACCGCGCGAACGCCGTGGGCGCGCAGGATCTTGGCGAGCGCGGGCAGGCGCGTGGCCAGCTCGCAGCTGAGCTCCAGCTCGCGGTCCTTCTGGACGGGGCGGAACAGTACGCCGCCGACGGGGCCGGTGATGACCACGGGTGCGGGCACCGGCGTGGTGAGCTCGCGCGTGAGCGGGTGTGTGGGGAGCTTCAGGGCGGCGGCCTGCGCCAGGCAGCGCTCGGAGCTGCGTACCTTCCAGCGTGCGCTCGGCTCCTGCCGCCAGCTGGCGAGCGGGATGGTGCTGCGCAGCGAGGGAAAACCGCGCACCAGCCGCGTGATCGTGCGCGCCGCGGCGAGCGCCTGATCCGGCGTGGGCGCCGTCCCCACCTGCGTACTGACTGTTGCCAGCGCAACGGGTGCTGCGGCTCGAGCAGCAATTCCCGAGGAAGGTGCACGATCCAAGCCCGCAACGGGTGACGCCGTCACGAGGGCGAGCATGCTGGCGGCCATGACGCCCCGCAGGCCAAGCTGCATCCGAGAAAACATACCCACGATCGATGGTATCCCGGCCGGGACGGCAAGGGTTGCGGAGAGTTCACGGCTCGGTCAGAGTCGGTTGCCACGGCAACGAAATGGTTCGATGCAAGAGCCCGCCTCCCTCCTCATCGCCGCGATCCGCCGCCGGTTGAAGCAGATCATCGGCGAGCAGGTGCGCGACTACGGCCTGACGCCGGCGCAGTTCTGGACGCTGATCCGCATCTTCGAACGCGAGGGGTTATCTCTACGCGAGCTGGCGGACAGCTTGCACATGGACACGCCCACGGCGTCGCGCGTGGTGGCCGCGCTGGTGCGCAGCAAGTACGTGCGCAGCGAGGAAGATCCGGATGACCGTCGTCGCTCGCGCATCTTGCTGACGCCGCGCGGTCGCACGCTGGCGGACAAGCTGCACGCGGTGGCGGTGCAGACGCGCGCCGCGGTCGAGGCGCCGTTCAGCGCGAACGAGCGCGAGACGCTGCGCAACCTCCTGCGCAAGTCTCTCCAACACGTAAGCAGGCTCTGATGTCCAAGTTCTGGCTCTCGCTCTGTGCCGCGCTCTCGCTCGCAGGCACCGCGCTCGCGGAAGGCTCGGCGGCGAAGGAAGACATGAGCAAGATGGTCGCCCCGAGCGCGCGCGTGCTGACGCTGCGCCAGGCGATCGAGACCGCGCGCAGCAACGCGCCCACCATCCGCGTGGCGCAGAAGCAGGCCGAGGTGTCCGACGCGCAGCGCCTGCGCTCGGAGTCCGCGCTGCTGCCCACGCTCACTGGCACCGCGAACTACCTGCGCACGCAGGCGAACCTGATTCCGCGGCCCGGCACCACCAACATCCCGCGCACCAACGCCGACGGCAGCCCCGTCTCGACCACGCTCAACGCGGCTCACAACAACACGTTCTACAACTCGTTCCAGTTCGGCCTGACCGCGTCGGTGCTGCTGTACGACTTCAACGGCTCGATCGATCGCTTTCGCTCCGCGAAGGAAGCGCGCGAGGCGTCGCTGGAGCGCGCCAAGGCGATCGAGCTGACCTCGGATCTCAACGTGCGAACGGCCTTTTTCCAGGCGCGCGCGACGCGTGCACTGGTCGACGTCGCCAAGGAGACGCTGACCAACAACCAGCGCCACCTCGATCAGATCCAGGCCTTCGTGAACGTGGGCACGCGCCCCGAGATCGATCTCGCGCAGACGCGCACCGACGTCGCCAACGCGCGCGTCCAGCTCATCCAGGCGCAGAACAACTACGCCGTGGCCCGCGCCAGCCTGAACATGACGATGGGCCTCGACGGCACGATCGACTACGACGTCGCCGAGCAAGCGCTCGCGGCGGTGCCGCACGAGGACGATGACATCGTCGCGCTCATG
>JBEVNG010000531.1:0-4676 GCA_040508235.1 Polyangiales bacterium
AACCAGGACGGCATCTTCACCAGCAAGGACCTCGCGAAGTCGTTCGAGCCGCACATGGTCTTCGAAGAGGTCAAGGCGCAGGTGGACTGCACCGACTGGGAGATCTGCGAGCAAGCCTGGTACGACTGGGAGTACGAGCTGAACAACGGCTGGAGCTCCACCGATGGCGGCCCCGCTCCGCGCCCCGACGCAGGCGCTCGCGATGCGGGCGTGATCGAGGACGCGGGCACGCCGCAGGAGCCCCTCGATGCGGGCGCGAACGGCGCCGGTGCGAACGACGCCGGCCGTCACGACGCCGCCCAGGTCACGCCCAAGAAGAAGGACGACGGCTGCGCGCTCGGAGGCCGTATCGACGGCAGCCTGTGGGCCCTCGCTCTCGCCGCCCTGCTCGCACGCCGACGCGCCCGCTGACTCTTCACTGACTCTCCGCGCGCGACACGTGGCTCGAGCTGAGCCATGCTGCGCGCCGTCAAGATGCGCCGTTATCTGCCAGCGCTCGCGGTCGGTGTCGCTTGCGTGGCGTTCACGTGGCTGCTCGCTTTGCGCGGTGCGCGCTGGTGGGTGTTCACGCTCGACGACGCATACATCACGCTGCGCTATTCGCAGCACTGGGCGCAGGGCCTCGGCCCCACCTGGAACCCTGGCGGCCCTCCTGCCGAGGGCTACACCACCACGCTCTGGATGGCGCTGCTCGCCCTCGCGATCCGCCTCGGCTTCGATGGGCTGCTGTTCGCGAAGCTCGCCGGCGTGGCGTTCGCCGTCGGCACTCTCGCGGTCGCATCGCGCATGGCGTATCAGCTCGCCGGTACCTTGGCGGCCTGCGTGCCGTGGGTACTCGGCTGCGCGTACTGGCCGTTCTCGCTGCACGCCGTCTCCGGCATGGAGACCACCTGCTCCGCGTTCTTGCTCACGCTGTTCTTCTGGCTGAGCAGCACGCTCACGCCCAGGCGTTATGCCGCGCTCGCCGTCAGCGCCTTGATGGCGTGCCTCGCGCGACCGGAAGCCGTGTTGGCGTGTGGCGCCACGCTCCTGGTGCTGCTGCTCCGCGAGCGCTGGCCGTTGCTGCGCGCGGTCCTGCTCTACACCGTGCTCCCTGGCGCACTCTACTTCGCGCTGCGCTGCTGGTACTTCGGCCTGCTCTTCCCGCTCTCGTTCTACGTCAAGGCGATCGGACGCGAGCGCTTCGCCGGCCTGAGCGACGTGCTGGAGTTCTACGCCGTGTTCGTGGTGCATCGACCCTGGTGGGGTGCGCTGGCCGTGCTCGGTGCCTGGCGTGCGCCACGCATCACGCCTGCCCTCGTCGGCGCGGCCGCGTTCTCGGTGTTCTTCATCTTCCCCGAGCACATCATGGCGTTCGAGTCGCGCTACATGATCCCGCTGTTTCCGCTGCTGAGCGTGCTGGCCGGACTCGGGGCTGCAAAGGCTGCCGCCTGGCTCTCCCCGCGCACACGCTTCGCCACGCCAGTGATCGCCACCTCCCTGATCCTGCTCGCGGCGATCCCTACCTCCGCGCTCGCGAACGTCGAGCCCTGGCTCAGCTACGGCCGCGGCCTGCAGCGCGCGCACGTCACCTTCGCGCACGCGATGCGCGCCAGCGGCCTGCGCGACGCGCGCATCGCCATGCTCGACGTGGGCGCCGTCGGCTACATCGCGGACTGGAACACGCTCGACACGTTCGGCCTCAACGACGCGCACGTTGCACTCACGCATCGCCAGGACGTCGCCTACGTGTTCGCCGCCAAGCCCGAGCTGCTGGTGCTCGTGTCCAAGATCCCGGGCAAGTTCGAGGCCCTGTTTCCCTGGGAAGAACCGCTGTATCCGGAGGCGATCGCACGCGGCTATCGCTACCTCTGCGACTACCAGTTCGACCCGCACTACTACCTTCAGGTGCTCGCGCGCGACGAGAATCCTTCGCGCGACGAAGCGCTTTGCCGAAGTCGTACGCATCCGTAATGTTCGCTCGACGGTCGCGCGCTCGGTGAGAGCACGGCGATCATCGCGTGGCGACGAGACGCTACCCGGCCTACGAGGTGATGCTTGCCGCAGGTCGAGAACGCCGAGATGCGCCGGACGCATCCACGCGCCGTCACCAACGGTCAGAAGCGCACGAGTGCGTCCAGTGCGGAGGTGTTGGCGTGCTCGCGGATCATCTGCGCCAGCCGATCGTACTCGGCCTCGCGATCCCAGCGTGCGCGCTCGCCCACCGCCGAGAGCCCGCGTCGCGTGCGCAGGCCATCTAGCAGCGCGTGGCGCACGGCGTCGCTCTCGAACAGGCCGTGCACCATGGTGCCGATCACGTGGCCGTCGTCGCTGACCGCGCCGTTCACTTGCCACGCTCGATCGCTACGGGTCTCCAGCGCCGGCTTGCCCTCGCTCGACGTGAGCCCGGCGTGAATGAAGTAGCCGGGCACCTCGCCCTCGACGCCCGCGAACAGCCAGTTGTCGCTCGCCTTGCGCGCCGTTACGCGCACGGTGTTCTTGCGCGGCGTGAACTGCGTGTTCAGCGCCAGCAGGCCCAGCCCCTCGGCCGAGTCGCGCGCGGACTCCACGTGCTGCGGATCCGCGATCGACTGCCCCAGCATCTGGCAGCCGCCGCAGATGCCCAGCACCCGCTGTCCACGCAGCGCGCGCAGGCGGATCACCAGGTCGAGGCCCTTGGCACGCAGCCACTCCAGGTCCGAGATCGTGCTCTTGGTGCCCGGCACGATCAAAAGGTCCGCGCTCAGCGCCACCTCGACCTCGTCCGTGAACACCAGCGAGACGTCCGGCTCGTGCTCGAACGGCTGGAACTCGTCGTGGTTGGAGATGCGCGGCAGGCGCAGCACCACCACGCGCAGCTCACGCTCGCCGCGCGCTCCGACCCTCGCGTCGACGTTGAGCGAGTCCTCCTCCGCGATGCGCAGCGCACCGAGGTGCGGCAACACGCCGAACGACGGCACGCCCGTGTACTGCGTAAGCCAGTCGATGCCCGGCTGCAGCAGCGACACGTCGCCTCGGAACTTGTTGACGAAGAAACCCTTCACGCGCGCGCGCTCCTCGGGCGTCAGCAGCTGCAGCGTGCCCACGAACGACGCGAACACACCGCCGCGATCGATGTCGCTGGCCAGGATCACGGGCGCATCGGCCGCATGCGCGATGAACATGTTGGCGACGTCGCGCGAGCGCAGGTTGATCTCGGCCGGGCTGCCCGCGCCCTCGATGATCACCAGCTCGTACTTGGAGCGCAGCCGGTCCAGCGCGGCGACCACCTCGCCCTTGATGTCGAGACCGGTCGCGAACAGCTCGCGTGCGCTGCGGGTGCCCGAGGGCTTGCCGAGCAGGATCACCTGGCTCGACATGTTGCCCTCCGGCTTGAGCAACAGCGGATTCATCTCCACCGTGGGCTCGATGCCGCAGGCCTCCGCCTGCACGGCCTGCGCACGCGCCAGCTCGAAGCCATCGGCCGTCACGTGCGCGTTGAGCGCCATGTTCAGGCCCTTGAACGGAGCCACCGACAGACCTTGCTGCCGGAAGTAGCGACAGAGCGCGGTCACCAACAGGCTCTTGCCCACGTTGGAAGCCGTACCCTGCACCATCAACGTTCGCGCCAACATGGCGCGCTTATACGTGCGTGCAGCTCGAGGCGCACCCCGCGGTCACGGTCTCCCCCCGGGACCATCCCCCCACGCAAGCGAGATGCGCCCGAGCTTACGCGGTTCCTTGCGGCTTCATGTGCATCGCCGGCATGACGTCGTCGTCAAGCTCCAGCTCCAGGCGCGTCAGTGCCTGACCGAGAGTGTTCCAGAGCGACTCCGCCGCGCCCGCGTCGAAGCGCAGCGTGACCGGACCGACATGCAGCGCCACGCAATTGCAGTGGACACAGCGTTGCACATGCGACGTCGCGCTTCGCGCCAGCGTCTGCATGCGGCACTCTTCGGGCTTCTTCCCCATGTTCACTCCTGCCCGTGGCACGGCTATCGACGAGACGGCGGTTCGAGGATGGGCGACCGCGCGACGCGCGCAGTACCGTTCACTGGGGTGTGTCGGAAGCGCTTGAACAACGGCCTACCCGGCCGCGCGACCGCCCATCACCGAACCACTCGCTTGTTGAATCGCGTTTTCTGCAGTAGTTGGGGATTACGACGAGGCGCCCTGCGACGCAAGCCATAAATGAATATAGATTTCATTATCACCCACGCTGGACGTATGACCCGACCTCCTTCTCTCAAGCTTCTGCTCACGGTTTCGCTGGCTTCCGCGATCGCCTGCAAGCCGGCCGCGAATCCGTCCGCTGCCACCACGGCCGGCGCCGAGCTCCCGCCGCTGCCCGCGACCGAGGTGTTCGAGAGCAGCACGGCGCTGATGCCGCGCGCCGTGACCAGCTTCGGAGCCGCCGAGCTGGCCGGCAACGTGTACGCCTTTGGCGGCTACTCCGGCGTGCCCCACGCCTACAACCGTGACGGCCAGTCCGGGGAGCTGTGGCGGCTCGAGCCGGGCGGGCGCTCCTTCGAGCTGGTCGCGAACACCGACCCCACCCAGGGCGCGGCCCTGGTCGCGCTCGGCAACGCACTGATCCGCGTGGGCGGCATGCGCGCCAACAACGCGGTCGGCCAGCCGGACGACATCCACTCGCTGGACGAGGTCGCCTCGTTCTCACCCGAGGCCAAGGCCTGGACGCCGCTGATGGCGCTGCCCAA